>NZ_JBEZJQ010000025.1:0-138902 GCF_040653135.1 Actinomadura sp. NPDC048021 | reverse complement strand
TGTGGGTTTGCGGGCCTGGGTGTTAGCGTGAGGCGGCGCATAATCGGTCGTGTGGTCGCGACGAGCGTCCTCGCCGTCCTCGCCGTCCTCGTCATCCTCTTCGGCGCATCCGCAGCCGCACTCCTCGCAGTCGTCGTCGCACAGGCACTCGTCCTCGTCGCAACCGCAGTCACAGTCACAGCCGCATTCGCACTCGTACTCGTAGCCCATCTCGTCCTCGTCGAACGGACGGATCATCGGCACGGAGACGGTGGACTGCTCGTGCTTCACCATCCAGGTGTTGCGGAAGAAGTCGAACTTGAGGTGGTAGGTGTCGGCGGAGTCGGCGAACAGGATCGGCGGGACGAGGAAGTGCGCCACGCCGACCTCGGCCGCGGAGGCGATGAAGTCCTTGGCGTCCGGGAAGCGGGGGCCGCCCTGGCAGGCGGCGAAGTTCACCGGCGCCGGCGCTTCCTTGCCGAGAACGTGGATGCGGTTGCCCTCGACGACGAACATGTCCGGGTCGAGATGGACGTCCTCGCCGAGCATCAGGACGGGCGCGGGCATGACGTCGGCCTTCGCGGAGTCCTGTGCGCGCGTGTAGTGCTTGATGATCTCCGCGTTGCGCGCGCTCTCGAAATAGGGGCCGATCACGCTACCGCTGCAGATCAGGCAAGCGCAGTCGGGCAGGTCCTCGCTGCAGGGCGCCTCCGGATCCGGGAACAGCATGGACTTGTCGAACGGCACGACCGCCGGACCACCGCGCCTGTCCCTGAGGAAGGCCGGGATCCAGTCCGTGCCGTCGGCCTCGATCACCTCCGCGTCGCACAGGGTGCGGAAGGCCCTGTCGCCGAGCTTGCAGTTGAAGTAGTCGAGCAGCGTGATGGCGGCGCACTCGGCGAGCGTCGTCTCGTCGCTCTTCGCGAACCAGAAGTCATAGCCGTTCGCGACGAAGTGCACACCGCGGAACCGCTTGTGGACGAAGGGCTCGCGGCCGGCGCCGGTGGTCAGGCCGTTCCAGTGCGCGGCGGCGACCTGGTTGTAGTAGGCGTCGGCATGGCGGGCGAGTTCCGGTGCGAAGACGCTCTCGCCGGTCAGGTAGCAGGCCTTGCTGAACAGCGCGCCGATCTCGGGATCGTGCGCGACGTCCGGATCGGTGAAGACGAGCTCGGTGCGCAGGAAGACCTTGCGGCCGTCGCGGTAGGGCGCGCCCTCGTGCTCGTACCGCTGGTCGAAGATCACGCAGGTGAAGGGATCGATCGTCCCGATCGCGGCGCCGCCTTCGAGGGCGAGGGCGGGATCGGCCGAACCGCCGGTGAGGTACAGCAGCACCGTGTAGCGGGAGACGTGCCGGCGCGAGGCGTCGTAGTAGGGGGTGTCCAGGTGGCGGTGGAAGCCGGCGTCGCCCGGCTCGAAACGGTTGCAGCGGAACACCGGGTTCACGTGCGAGAAGCCGTCGAGGGCCGACCGCGGCATCGCCCTGGTCACCGCGCCGGTGAGGGCCTCGGCCAGCAGCGCCGAGTGGAAGATGAACCGGTCGCCGCCCCGCGAGCCCGCGTTGAGCGGCGGCACGTACAGGTCCAGTGAGTCGAGCTGCTCCAGGCAGGCCCGGGCGGCGCCGGGGAGCCGCAGCGAGAACGCCTGAACGCCCTCGGCGACCTCGTCGCGCCCGGCCAGCTCGAACTCCAGCGGGACGTCCGCGAACCGGTGGTCGAGCGGGAGGATGTTCTCGAACGTGCGGAACGAGAACTCGCGGGGATCGACGAAGACCGCGGCGAGGTACGGCGCGTTCTCGCTCGGCCGTGCGAACAGATCCCGCACACCGGCGTCGATGCGTTCGGCGTCGACGAAGCGCACCGCCTTGAACCTCGCCGTCGGATGCCAGCCGACCGCCAGCCCGTCGATCGTCGTCACGGGCTCGGTGTCGGTCGCGTCGACCAGGGCGCGGTAGCGGTCGGCCTCTTCGGCGGGGGCCCGGCCGTTCGACAGGGCGAAGAAGCCGTCGCGGAGCTCGATGCTCACACGTTCCTCCAGTAGCTGCGCAGTCCGGGCGGGAGGTGGGGGGCGTCCGCGAGCATCTTCGCGCCGGCCTCTCCGACGTCGTCGCGGTACAGCAGCAACCTCTTCAGCGAGCCGACGAAGGGCGCGGCGAGAAGGGCCCGCACCCCCTCCGCGCCGATCTCGTTGTATCGCAGGTCGAGCTCGGCCAGTCCGGCGAGAGGATGCAGCGCGCGCAGCCCCTCGGCGGAGAGCAGGTTCCGCTGGAGGTGCAGGCGGCGGACGCCGGCGAAGCCCTGGGACGCCGCGAGGGCGGCCAGGCCGGCGTCCCCGACGCGGCAGTACCGCAGGTCGAGGATCTCGGTTCGCCCGCTCCCCGCCGAGGGGCCGAAGCCGCCCGCGCCGGACGCCTCGAAGCGGAAGTACGTCGAGACGGCGAGGGCCTCGGCACCGGGGGCGCCGATGCGCAGGTACGACAGATCGAGTTCGACGAGCCGGCCGAGGTCGAGCGTCGCGAGGGCGCCGGTGTCGATGGACGGCGCCGGCACCGGCAGCGCGGCTTCGGACGGGTCCCCCCATTCGTAGTCGTCCCGCTCCTGGGTCTCGGAGGGCGCGATTCGAAGCGCGGTCACGAAGGGGGCCTGCATGACCTGCTCGATCGTCACGGGCGCGCTGTCGGACCATTCGACGGCGACCTTCGTGGCGAACCCGTACCGGCGCTCCAGGACGGTCGCGCCCTCCGGCAGCGCCGCGTCCCAGCTCCGCTGGTGCTCGTCCACGACGGCGGCGATCTCACGGTCCAGAGCTTCGCGATCGGCCGGGCGGGTGCGGTCGCGGCGCTGCTGGAGCTCGATGAGCGTCCCCCGGGCGTCGCCCCGCTCCCGCAGCCGGGCGCCGTAGAGGCGCCAGGAGGCGAGGTCGCCGGGGTCGTCCCGAAGCGTCTGCTCAAGATCGGCAGCCTTCATTGGACGGACGCTAACAGCGGGGAGCGACAGACTTCTCACGGTTCGGGCGCGACGGGGCCGTTTTGTGATCTTGATGGGCGATGTCGCGGGGCGGGAGTCCGCGGGTCTTTAATGGCGCGCATGCGCGACGACGATGTGCGGACCTGCCTGCGCGTCCTGGCGGAACTGGCGGACGCGCCGGACGGCGACCCCGACGTGGCGCGGGTGCGGGCGGCGGCGGGCGCGTTCGTGCGGCGGACCCGGGAGCGCGAGCGGGCGGAGGCCCGGCGGCGGCGCGCGGCGGCCGACGCGCGCATGCTCGCGGCGACCGCCACCGGCGCGGCGGGACGCGTCGAGGGCGCGCCCGCCGAACCGCCGCGCGAGGCCGTCCCGTCCGGGACGGTGACGGGCGGGCTGCGCGCCTGCTACGTCTGCAAGGCGCACTTCCGGGAGGCGGACGCGTTCTACCACCGCCTCTGCCCGCCGTGCGCGCGGGAGCACCGGCGGCACCGGAACGCGCGGGCCGACCTGGCGGGACGCCGCGCCATCGTCACGGGCGGGCGGGTCAAGGCCGGGTTCGAGCTCGTGCTGAAGCTGCTGCGGGACGGCGCCGCCGTGACCGCCCTGACCCGGTTCCCCGCCGACGCGCGCCGCCGCTTCGCCGAGGTCGCCGACCGGGACGACTGGCGCGACCGCCTCACGGTCGTCGGCATGGACCTGCGGGACCTCCCGTCCCTCGTACGGTGGTGCGACGCGCTCGTCGAGACCGGCGAGCCGCTCGACATCCTCGTGAACCTCGCGGCGCAGACGCTGCGGCATCCGCCGGAGTCGTACGCCGAACTGCTGGCGGGCGAGGAGCTCGCGGCGCTGCCCGCGCCCGCCGCGCTTCCCGTCCCTCTGGCGGCCGGAGCGGTCGACGTCGCGGGCCTGCTCCCCGACCCGTCCCCCGTCAACTCCTGGACCCGGCTGGTGCACGAGGTCGACCCGGTCGAGCTGCTGGAGGTGCAGCTCATCAACGTCACGGCGCCGTTCGTCCTGCTGGGGCGGCTGCGTCCCCTCCTGGAGCTCTCGCGGCATCCGCGGCGGTACGTGGTGAACGTCTCGGCCGTCGAGGGGCAGTTCGACCGCGTGTACAAGGGCGCCGAGCATCCGCACACCAACATGGCGAAGGCCGCGCTGAACATGCTGACGCGCACGACCGCGTCCGAGCTGGCCGAGCACGGCGTGCACGTCACCAGCGTCGACCCGGGCTGGTTCACCGACCAGCAGCCCGAGCCCGCGCGGGCGCGCCGGACCGCCGCCGGGTTCCGCCCGCCGCTGGACGTGGTCGACGCCGCCGCCCGCATCTACCACCCGATCGTGCGCGGCGAGCGCGACGGCGACCCGCCGAGCGGCTGCCTGCTGAAGGACTACCGGGTCGTCAACTGGTGACGGCCGGGCCGGAGACGGCGCCGGCGGTCGCGAGCAGCTCGGGCAGCGTGCCGACGAACCCGTCCTCCAGCAGCTTCAGCGCCACCATCCACGCTTCGGGACGGCCGCCGAGATGCCGGTCGACGTGCTCGGCGAGGCGGCGCAGCACCCGCGGATCGGGCACGCCCTCGACCTCGCCGAGGAGCGGCTCGACCTCCACCGCCGCGAGGACGGCGTCGACGTCCACCGCCGCGAGCACCGCGTCGGCGGTGACGTCCCGGCCCGTCGTGAACAGCCGGCCCGCGGCCTCGCCGTAGGCGAGCACGGGGTCCCAGTGGCGGCGCACGCCGGGTTCGCGGAGGCGGCGCGTCCGCCCGTGGCCGGTCTCGTCGACGAACGCCGGCGCCAGGGTGACGTCCCCGTCCAGCCCGATCAGCGCCCTGACCTGCGCCGTGCCGCGCATCCCCGGAATCCACAGCGTCTCGGCGACCGCCCGCAGCGCGGCCTCCGGAAGGGTCGCGGCGACGAACTCGGCGGTCAGCGTCCCGGCGGCGAAGCCGTTCCCGGCGACCTTGACGATGACGTCCGCGCCCGCCCCGGCCCCGGCGAGGTCGGCGAGCACCTCGGGCGCGGGGTCGGGCAGGAGGGCGGCCAGGTCCGGATGGTCGGCGACGACGATCCGGACCAGGTCGAGCGGGGCATCGGTGCGCCTCGCCACGAACCGGGCCGCGCGCAGGGGGAACGGCCCCTCCGCCGCCCTGCGGCGCGGCTCGTCGGCCAGCACCGCGTCCCAGCCCACGCGCGGGACGCAGGGATGGCGGCGGTTCACCACCGTCCGGACGAGCGGCGCGCCGCGCCACGGCTCGCAGCCGTCCACGTCAGCGATCTCGGCGACCGAGCGGAGGAACTCCGGCCGGCGCACCCGCTCCGAGAGCTCCCGCAACCGCCGCTCCCCCTCCGCGCTCGCCAGCGCCGCCTGCGCGTACGCCAGCACGCTGGGCTCGGAGTCCTCCGGTCCCCAGCGGAACGCGGGCAGCCGGCCGTCCTCGACGAGCTGCCGGACCTCGTGCCGCCGGCCCGCGTCGAGCAGCGTCCGGCAGGCCAGGACGGCGCCGTGCGGATCGGCGCCCGCGCCGAGGTAGAGCAGCGCGTCCCCGGCCAGGTCCGGGTCGGCCGCGCACAGCAGCGCGTGGTCGAGGGGCTCCTGCCCCCGCGTGGACAGCAGGGTCCGCCGCACCTCGGCGGGCAGCGGCAGCGGCGTCACGCCGTCACGCCGGGAGGTCTGGTGGGCGAGCTGGCGGCGCAGGTTCCGCGGGATGCGCCCGAGCGCGCTCTCGGCGGTCAGCAGCGTCGCGTTGACCTCGGGGTCGTCCAGGTCGAGCAGCCGTCCCAGCAGCTCGGGCGGGTCGCCCGCGAGCACCGCGTGCTGGACGAGCAGGTCCAGGTCGCTGGGCCGGCCGCGGCGCAGCAGCGCCTCGATGACGACCCGGTTCGGCCTCCCGTAGCTCTGCATCGCGACCTCGACGCGGCTCTTGGGGAGATGGCCGAGCAGCGCGTCCATCTCGCCGGGCGTCGCGAACCGGAGCAGGCCGGCCGTGCAGCGGGCGATGTTCCGGGCGCGGGTCCTGGGGTGGGGGGCCATGAGCCGTCACCGTAGCCGAAAGATCACCCCTGGCGGACCCGATGGCACGCCATCCCGCGCCGTTCCGGCCACTCGTCGCCCCCGGAGGTGATCAGCCAGATCCACTTCCCGGGGTCCGCCGGGAGGATCGGGTCGGCGTACCCGTCGGTCACCACGATGACGGCGTCGGCGGGCTCGTCCCGTCCCTCCGCGTGCCGCCGGACGGCGTCGAAGTCCGTCCCGCCCCCGCCGCGGAGCGGCTCGCCGGGCCGGAACGGCTTCACCGAGGCGTCGAAGGCGACCCACTCGGCCTCGGCCCTGTCGATCCGGCCGACCAGCTCGCCCAGCCACTCCACCAGGCCGTCCGGCATCGACCCGGACGTGTCCAGCGCGATGACCAGCGACTTCACCCGCTGCGGCCCGCGCCGCGCCAGCATCGGCTCGTGCCCGAGCGCCGCCAGCACCGCGCCGCGCTTCTTCGGGTAGACGAGCCGCTCCCCCTCCTCCAGCTTCGAGGCGAGCACGTCCATGAGCCACCGCTGCCACCACTCCACCCGCCGCGTGGCCGAGGTGGCGCCCCGGAGCGCGTGCGCCCCGAGGTCGCCCCAGATCTTGTCGACGCCCTCCGAGGCCCCCTCGGTGCGCCGCAGGAGGTCGAGCAGCTCGTCGCGCGCCACCCGGTCGCCCCGCCGCGCCGCGAGGAGCACGCTCCGCAGCACGTCGTCCCCGACCCGTCCGGCGGTCTCCTGGTCGAGCGCGTCGACGAGCACGTGGATGCAGACGGCCCGCCCGACGCCCGGCGGGTTCCGCATCCGTCCGAGCTCCCGGTAGACGCTCATGTCGGTCTCGACCCACTCCTCGAACGGGAGCGGCTCGACGCCCTGCCCCCGCAGGTCCTCGGCGTAGGACCCGTACACGCCGCGCGGCGAGACGCCCACGGGCTCGCCGCCGATCTCGGGCAGCCCGCCGCCGAGCCGGACCATCGCGACATGGTTGATCGTGACCTCGCACGCCAGCGTGAACACCGGGTCGCTCCGCAGGTCGGCGTCCGCGAAGAGGTGCCGCTGGACGAGGTGCCGGGCCTCGTGGAACAGGACGAACCGCACGCCCTCGCTCCCGATCCCCACGAAGAACTCGGGGTTGTAGAGGAGGAGGCAGGAGCCGTCCCCGGAGGCGACCACGGCCGCCGTGTCCACCGCCGTGGTCGGCACCTGGTGGTGGCACTTGCTGAACAGCCACGACGCGACGGCGCTGTGCGTCATCCCCAGTTCGAGCAGCGCCCGCTCCTTCAGCCGCCGCGCCGCTTCGACGACCTCCGCGTCGGCGGGCCGCCACCGCTCCAGCGCCCGCCGGTCGGCCAGCTCGACGACCGGCGCACGCGGCCGCCCGATCTCTCCGTACCCCACGCCCCCACCTTCCCGGCAACCCGCGCCCGGTTCCACCGGTTTACGGACTACCGGGGCTCAGGCGGGCAGCCCCGCCGCGTGGCGCATGGCAGCCCGCGCGCGGGCGGCGGCCGCGGGGTCGTCCAGCAGCTGGATCTCCTGGTTGGCCGCCATCGACAGGCCCGTCAGCGTGGTGGCGACCTCCTGCGCGGGACGGTGCGGGCCCGGCAGCGCGGCCTGGGCGGCGGCGACCTCGGCCGCCAGCGCCCGGCGGTGGCCCGCGACGATCTCGCGCAGCCGGTCGCGCAGCGGCCCCGGCCGCCCGTCCAGCTCGGACGTGGCGGCCGTGATGAAGCAGCCCCCGGGGAACGGGCAGTCGGCCAGGTAGCCGACCCACCCGTCGATGAACCGCCCGAGACGCTCCGGCCCGGGCGGCAGGCCCTCCAGGGGGCCGGTCACCGCCGCGCGGAAGACCTCGCAGGCCTGGTCCAGCGCGGCCATGAGGAGCCGCTCGCGCGACCCGAACGGGCCGACCACGCCCGCCTTGCTCATGCCGAGCCGCTGCGCCAGCGAACCGACCGTCAGACCTTCCAGGCCCAACCGCGAGGCGTCCCGCACGGCGGCGCCCACGATCCGCTCGCGCGTCCGGGCCGCTTCGGCCGCCGAGTGACGAGGAGACATGCCGCCAGGATAGCGAACGGACGTACGCTATGGTTTTGGCGAACGACCGTTCGGCAACGATGGGACGCCGCATGACCGACCTGCTCAGCCTCGACGCCACGGCCGTGGCCCTCACGGGTCACGACGTGGCGCTGATCCCCGACGCCGCGATGGAGGCCCCGACCCCCTGCGAGGGATGGACGGTCACCGACCTGGTCCGCCACATGAACGAGCGCCACGAGGCCATCGCACGGACCGCGCTGCCGCCCCTCGAACCGGCCGGCGACCCGCGCGACGACTTCGCCCTGGTCGCCGCCCGCTGCCTCGCCGTGCTCGAACGGGCGGGCGAGACCGTCACCATGCCGCGGCTGGGCCCCCTGTCCACCGAATGGGTGCTCGGCATCCACGCGGTCGACATGCTGGTCCACCGCTGGGACCTGGCACGCGCGCTCCGCACCACGGCCGCCGTCCCGTCCCGGATCGCCGAGGCCGCGCTGCCTCTCGCCCGCGCCAACACCGCGCCCGGCAGCCCCCTCAACGGGCCCGGCGGCGCCTACCGCCCGCCGCTCGCCGAGGACCCGTCCCGCCCCGCGATCGACAACATCGCCGCCCTCCTGGGCCGCGACCCGCTCTGGTCTCCCCCGGTGTGAGGGGTCAGGCGTCGCCGAGCAGGAGGGCGCCGGCGCGTTCGACGACCTCGTTCCGGGTGCGGGCGCCGTGGTCGGCGGCCAGGAAGTGGCTGCCGACCAGGAGGCAGAACGCGAGCATGCTGCGGGCCTCGACCTCGTCGGGGTCCGAGCAGAAGGTGCCGAACAGCTCGCGCAGGTAGTCCATGCGCTGGTTGTCCACGCGGCGGACGCGCTCGGCGACGTCCGGGTCGCGGCGGGCCCAGTCGCGCATGGCGAGGTCGATGTGCAGCAGGTCGCCCGCCCGGGTGAGCATGCCCGCCCGCCGGATCTTCGCGCGGGCGTCGCCGCCCTCGCGGTCGACCCGGTCGCGCAGGTCGTCGACGGACCGCGCCTCCCAGTGGTCGAGCATGGCGGCCAGCAGCGCCCTGCGGTCGGGGAAGTGGCCGTAGAAGCCGCCCTTGGTGACGCCGAGCGCCTGGGCGAGGGCCTCGACCCGGACCGCGTCGGGCCCGCCGGCGGCGAGGGCCTTCAGGCCCTGCTCGATCCAGCTCTCGCGTGGGGTGCGCATGACGGCGGGCATGGCCCATTATCGCCTCCCCCTCCCGGGGACGATTCATACGGTGGCGTATATTTGAGTGCGAGGCGGGCGCGACGGCGCGTCCGCCGACCGAGGAGGTGGCCTGGCGATGAAGCTCCCGGCGAGCGCGCACACCGACCGTCCCTGGCGGATCCACGAGATCGCGCCCGACTTCCGGCTGGAGGACGTGTGGGCCCTGCCCGCCGCCGGCGGCCCGGACGACTTCCCGAAGCTCCTGGAGCAGATCACCTCCAGCGAGAACCACCTGCCCGGCGTCGCCGGGGTGCTCTTCGCCGTCCGCTGGCGGCTCGGGCGGCTGCTCGGCTGGGACGGGGAGGACTCCGGGCTCGACGGGCGGGTGCGGTCGCTCCGCGAGCGGCTGCCCGACGATCTGCGCGGCCGCCCGGCGGGTCCCGCCCCCCGCTCGCTGCCGTTCCGGCCGCTCTACCTGACCGGGGACGAGTGGGCGGCCGAGATGGCCAACCGGACGGTGCACGGCGTGATGCACCTCAGCTGGGTCCCGGACGGCTCCGGCGGCCACCGCGCCCAGATGGCCGTCCTGGTGAAGCCGAACGGCCTGCTCGGGAAGGCCTACATGGCCGCGATCCTGCCGTTCCGGTACACCCTCGTGTACCCGGCGCTGATGCGGACCATCGGGCGTGCGTGGAAGGCCCGCGAGACGGCGCCGGCCTGACGCCGGGCATGGTGCGGCCCCGTCCCCGCGGGGGCAGAAGGGGACGGGGCCGCGGGCCGCGCGGGGGAGGGCGACGCCCGCCCGCGCGGCGGCTCACAGTGGTCGGTCAGTGCTCGGGTCGGTCGGTGCTCGGGTCGGTCAGTGCTCGCCCGCCGGCTCGGCGCCCGCGCCCGTGAGGGAGCGGACCTCGATCTCGGCGTACTTGGCCGCGTTGAACTCCTTGCTGAGCAGCGTCCCGATCCAGCCGCACAGGAAGCCGAACGGGATGGAGATGATCCCGGGGTTCTCCAGCGGGAACCAGCTGAAGTCGGAGTCGGTGAACAGGGCCTTCTCCGAGCCCGACACGACCGGCGAGAACGCCACCAGGAAGATGGCCGAGCCGAGGCCGCCGTAGATGGCGGAGACGGCGCCGGTGGTGTTGAACCGCTTCCAGAACAGGCTGTACAGGATCGCGGGCAGGTTCCCCGACGCCGCGACCGCGAAGGCGAGGGCGACCAGGAACGCCACGTTGAGGCGCTGGGCGTAGATGCCGAGGACGATCGCCACGGCGCCGATCACGAACGCGGAGATGCGGGCGACGCGGACCTCGTCCCGCTCCGACGCCTTGCCCTTCTTGAACACGTGGGCGTACAGGTCGTGGGAGAACGACGAGGACGAGGCGAGCGTGAGGCCCGCCACGACCGCGAGGATCGTCGCGAACGCGACCGCCGCGATGACCGCGAGCAGGATCGTCCCGCCCGCGTCCCCGAAGACGATCTCGCCGATGCGCTGGGCGAGCTGCGGGGCGGCGGTGTTGCCGGCCGGGTTGGCCTTGGCGATCTCCTTGGACCCGACGAGCGCGGCGGCGCCGAAGCCGAGGACCAGGGTGAGCAGGTAGAACACGCCGATGATGCCGATGCCCCACAGCACCGACTTGCGGGCGTCGCGGGCGGTCGGGACGGTGTAGAAGCGGATCAGGATGTGCGGCAGCCCGGCGGTGCCGAGGACGAGCGCGAGACCGAGGCTGATCAGGTCGAGCTTGCCTTCCAGGCCCTGCTTCTCGGTCGCGTAGCGCAGCCCCGGCTCCAGGAACTCGCCGCCCTTGCCGCTCTGGTCGGCGGCGTCGTTCAGCAGGCTGGACAGGTTGAACCCGAACTTGCCCAGCACCAGCAGCGTGATGAGGGTGGCGCCCGTCATCAGCAGCACGGCCTTGACGATCTGGACCCAGGTGGTGCCCTTCATCCCGCCGAACACCACGTACACGATCATCAGCACGCCGACGAGCGCGATCGTCGCGCCCTTGGCGAAGTCGCTGGTGAAGCCGAACAGCAGCGACACCAGCGCGCCCGCGCCGACCATCTGCGCCAGCAGGTAGAAGATCGACACGACGATGGTGGAGACGCCCGCGGCGGTGCGGACCGGGCGGGGGCTCATCCGGAACGCCAGCACGTCCGCCATCGTGAACCGGCCGGAGTTGCGCAGCAGCTCGGCGACGAGCAGCAGCGCCACCAGCCACGCGACGAGGAACCCGATCGAGTACAGGAACCCGTCGTAGCCGTACAGGGCGATCAGCCCGGCGATGCCGAGGAACGACGCGGCGGACATGTAGTCGCCGCCGATCGCCATGCCGTTCTGCAGGCCGGAGAACGACCGCCCGCCGGCGTAGAAGTCGGTGGCGTTGCGGGTGTTGCGGCTCGCCCACACGGTGATCGCCAGGGTGGCCGCCACGAAGACCAGGAACAGGATGATCGACAGGGTCTCGTTGCTCACTTGGCCTCCTCCGCGGCCGGGGAGGACTCGGCCTCGATCTGGGCGCGGATCCCGTCGGCGACGGGGTCGAGGCGGCGCTCGGCGTGCCGCGCGTAGAGGTAGGCGATGAGGAAGGTGGAGACGAACTGCAGCAGCCCGAACACCAGGGCGACGTTGACGGCCCCGAACAGCTCGGTGCCCATGAAGTCGCGCGCCCACCCCGACAGGACGACGTACAGCAGGTACCAGCTGAGGAACGCCGCGGTCATCGGGAACACGAATCGGCGGAATCTTCGCCGGAGCTCCTGGAACTCCGTGCTGCCCTGGAACCGTTCATAGACGGTGCCGGGGGCGCTCTTGTCGACGGACACGCCCACCCCTCCTCGGTTGTGACGCCGGTCACGCGCAACCGTAAAGATCCTGCTGGTGGCGGACGAGGGGTCGGGGGCAGGGCTGCGACCAGCCGCCGTTCACCGTCGGCCAAAGGCCGCCTCCGTCGCCGAACGGTCGCTCTCGCGCGACGAACGGTCACACCCGCTTGGGCCGCCACGTGCCCCGGTCGACGTCGAGGGACTCCGGGGTGTGCAGCCGCACCATCATCCGCGCGACGCCGCGCGGGACCCGGCCGGGCGTGCACAGCGACACCAGGATCATGACGGTGAACGCGATCGGGACCGTCCAGGCCGCGGGCTGGGCGAGCAGCGCGCCGAGCAGCCCGGCCGGCGGCCCGGCGGCGATCGTCACCACCACCGCGGTGCCCGCGAGCGCGCCGCCGAGGACGAGCCCGGCGAGGGCGCCCGGCACGGTGAGCCGCCGCCACCAGACGCCGAGGACGAGCAGCGGGCAGAACGTGGACGCGGCGACGGCGAACGCCAGCCCGACGACGTCCGCGACGGCGAGGGACCGGGCCGCGATCGCCAGCCCCAGCGGGACGGCGAGCGCGAGCAGCGTCCCGGCGCGGAACGAGCGGACGCCGCCGCGCAGGATGTCCTGCGCGAGCACTCCGGCCACCGACACGGTGATGCCGGACGACGTCGACAGGAACGCCGCGACCGCCCCGCCCGTCACCAGCGCCCCCAGCAGGTCGCCGCCGAGGCCTCCGACGAGCCGTCCGGGCAGGGTGAGGACGACGGCGTCGGCGCGCCCGGTCATCAGCAGCTCGGGGGTGTAGAGGCGTCCGAGGACCCCGTACAGGGCGGGCAGCAGGTAGAACGCGCCGAGAAGCGTCAGCACCACGACGGTGGTGCGGCGGGCGGTGCGGCCGTCCGGGTTGGTGTAGAAGCGGACGAGGACGTGCGGGAGCCCCATCGTCCCGAGGAACGTGGCGATGATCAGCGAGTAGGTGGCGTAGAGGGAGTGGTCGCGCCCGTCCAGCGGCAGCGCCCACTCCCGGCCGGTGGTCGCGGGGCGCCCGCTGACGTGCGGGACGTCGGCGCCCGCCGGGAACGTGACGGACGTGTCCTTGTCGAAGCGGTGCGGCCCGGGGCCCAGCGCGAGCGGGAAGCCGGAGTAGGCGCGGCCGTCCACCCGCCCGTCCACGGTCACCTGGACGGGCGCCGTGACCTCCACGGTGACCGCCATGCCGACCGCGACGGTCGTGCGGTCGCCGAACCGCGGCGGAACGTCCGACGACAGGCCGGGCGCGCCGTCGAACCGCCACGCCATCAGCAGGAACACCAGCGGCACGGCGAGCGCGGTCAGCTTCAGCCAGTACTGGAACGCCTGCACCATCGTGACGCTGCGCATCCCGCCGGCCAGGACGTTCGCCGCCACGACGACCGCGACGAGCACGCCGCCCGTCCACACCGGCGCGCCCGTCACCGTGCGCAGCACCAGCCCGGCGCTCTGGAACTGCGGAAGCAGGTACAGCCAGCTGATCAGCACCACGAGCACGCTCGCGGCGCGGCGCACCGCCATGGACTCCAGGCGCGCCTCGGCGAAGTCCGGCAGCGTGTAGGCGCCGGAGCGGCGCAGCGGCGCCGACACCAGGACGAGCAGCACCAGGTACCCGCCCGTCCAGCCGACGGGCAGCCACAGCATGTCGGCGCCGTAGGCGAGGATCAGACCGGCGATGCCGAGGAACGACGCCGCCGACAGGTACTCCCCGCCGATCGCGGACGCGTTGCGCAGCGGCGTCACCGTCCGCGACGCGACGTAGAAGTCGGACGTGGTGCGGGAGATCCGCACCCCGAGCACGCCGACGAGCATGGTCGCGACGACGACCAGCAGCACGCCCGCCAGCCCGTACGCGGCGCTCACGGCCGGTCGGCCCGGTCGACGAGGTCGGCGAAGTCGTCCTCGTTGCGCTCGGCCTGCCGGACGTACCACCAGCCGCAGGCGACGAACCACGGGTAGATCAGCCCGCCGAGCAGCACCCACGGCAGCGGCAGCCCGAGCACCTCCTGCTCGCGCACCGCGGGGACGAGCGCGAACAGCAGCGGAAGGCCGAGCACCACCACCGCGAGGACCAGGCAGAGCCGGGCCGCGAGCCGCCACTGGGCGCGCACCAGCGACCGCATGTAGGCCTCGCCGAGCCCGGTCTGCTCGTCGATCTCCCGCGTCACCGGGTACCGGGGCCGCCGGACGGCCCGGGTCCGCGGCCCGGTGACCAGCGTCCGCCCGGGCGCGGCGTCCCGCGCGTCCGGCCCGCTCAGGGCGACCGCCTCGCCCGGCGTACGAGCAGGTCCCGCAACTCGCGCACATGCCGCCGCGCGACGGGCAGCTCGGCGCCGCCCACGACCACCGTGCAGCGCCCCGAGTCGAGCCGCAGCTCCGTGATGGCCGCCAGCGCCACGAGATGGCTGCGGTGCACCCGGACGAACCCGGCGCCGCTCCACCGCTCGCTCAGCGCGGCGAGCGGGATCCGCACCAGATGGCTGCCGCCGGAGGTGTGGAGCCGCGCGTAGTCGCCCTGGGCCTCGACGTACAGCACCTCCCCCGGCGTGACGAACCGGGTCACCCCGCCCAGCTCGACCGGCATGGCCTCCGGCTCCGGCGGCCCCGGCGCGGCCTCGTCCTCCCCGACGGCCTCCGTGACCCGCCGGATCGCCACGGCCAGCCGCTCCGGCCGCACCGGCTTGAGGATGTAGTCGGTCGCCTTGATCTCGAACGCGTCGACGGCGTGCTCCTCGTAGGCCGTGACGTAGACGATCTGCGGGGCCCGGGCGAACTGGGCGAGGACGCGGCCGAGCACGGTGCCGTCCAGGCCGGGCATCCGGATGTCGAGGAAGACCGCGGCGACGGGACGCCCCTCGGCGAGGGCCCGGTCGAGCTTGCGGAGCGCGGCGGCCCCGTCCCGGGCGGTGTCGATCTCGCCGATGCGCGGGTCGGCGCGCAGCAGGTGGACGAGGTCGTCGAGCGCGGGCGCCTCGTCGTCCACCGCCAGGACACGCAGGGTCACCGCACCGTCCCTTCCCACGCCGTCCGCCACATTCCAGTCAAGGAGCGACCGGGCGTCAAGAGGCCGTGACCCCGGGCCGGTACTTCGGCACCCGCACCGTGACCTTCGTCCCGGCGCCCGGCCCGGTCTCCACCGCGAGGCCGTACTCGTCCCCGTACACCTGCCGCAGCCGCGCGTCGACGTTGGCGAGCCCGATCCCCGCGGCGTCGTCGGCGGACGGCTCGGGCCGCTCCCCCGACAGCAGGCGGCGGACGTCCTCGGGATCCATCCCGATCCCGTCGTCCTCCACACTGATCACGCAGTCGGACCCGGCGTCCTCCGCGATGATCGTGATCAGCCCGGGCTCGGACCGGTCCTGGAGCCCGTGCCGGACGGCGTTCTCCACGAGCGGCTGCAGGCAGAGGAACGGCACGGCCACCGGCAGCACCTCGGGCGCGATCCGCAGCGTCACCCGCAGCTCCTCGCCGAACCGGGCCCGCTGGAGCAGCAGGTACCGGTCGATCGACCGCAGCTCCTCCGCCAGCGTCGTGAAGTCGCCGTGCCGCCGGAACGAGTACCGCGTGAACCCGGCGAACTCCAGCAGCAGCTCCCGCGCCCGCTCCGGATCGGACCGGACGAACGAGGCGATCGTCGTCAGCGAGTTGTAGATGAAGTGCGGCGAGATCTGCGCCCGCAGCGCCCGCATCTCCGCCTCCATCAGCAGCGTCCGCGAATGGTCCAGCTCCGCGAGTTCGAGCTGGGCGTCCACCCACTGCGCGACCTCCTCGGCGGCGCGGATCAACCCCGCCGGAACGTCCTCCCCGTAGGCGGCCAGCGTCCCGACCACCCGGTCGTCGGTGGCGAGCGGCACGACCACGACCCTCCGGATCGGACAGTCGAGCCGGTCGCACTCCACGTCGTGCACCTGCGTGCGCCCGTTCCCCCGCGTGGCCTCGGCGTGCCCGGGCCCGTCCACCGCGTGGTGGTCGTGCTCCCCGTCCCAGGCCAGCAGCCGCTCCCCGTCGGTGATGGCGAGCGCCTCGCACCCGAGCAGCGCCCGCAGATGCCGGGCCGCCTTCTGCGCCCCCTGCTCCGTCAACCCGCCCCGGAACGCCGGCGCGGCCCGCGAAGCGGTGTGCAGGGTCTCGAAGGTCGCCCGCCGCTCCGGCCCTCCGAGGTCCCCCCGCCGCCGATGCCGCCGCCCCCACACCAACGCCGGCACCCAGGTAAGGACCAACGTCGCGACAACGGCAAAGGCCACACTCATCCGCCAAACCTACGCCGGGTGCTCCGCACGCGGGCCCGGCAGGGAGCCGTCGTCTCCGGCGGCCGCGGGATTCCCGCCGGCGGACACCGTCGCGGGGCCTGGAGGTCTATATCGTCATCTCCAGTGCCTTCGCATCAGCAGGGCGCAAAACAAACAACACCACGAGGGATCGAAATGGATCTCAGTCAATTCAGCATCGTCGTCCGCCCTGGAGAGAGGGTGGACCTCTGGGCCGTCAGCGGCACCGTCGCCGTCCTGGACGGCGGCCGGGCCACCATCGGCCAGGTTCTCCACTCGGGCCACGTCACCGTCTTCCGCGGCGGCCAGGCCACCATCGACGCGGTCTGCTGCTCCGCCCGCGTCAGCGCCCACGGACGGGTCACCATCGGCCAGATCTCCGACCAGGCCCTCGCCACGGTCGGCGAGGGCGGCCGGCTCACCGTGGACGAGGTCCTCGGCTGCGCCACCGTCCTGGTCGAAGGCGGCCGGGCTCTCATCGAGGAGATCCGCGACAACACCTTCGTCGATGTCAGCGGCGGCCTGGCCATCATCGGCGAGGTCTCCGTCCAGAGCCACCTGCGCGTCAGCGGAGGCCTGGCCATCGTCGGCGAGGTGTCCGGCGACGGCGCCCTTTCCGCCACCTGGCGGAAGACGCGGGTCACCGTCGTCAACGGAGGCCGGGCGGCCATCGGCCGGCTGTCCGGAGCGTCGCGGATCCACGTCGCCAACGCCCAGGCCGTCATCTGCGAGGTCGCCGACCGCGTCCGCGTCGAGGTCCGCAACGAAGGCCAGGTCCACCTCGGCAGGGCCTTCGGCAACAGCCGGGTCTACGTCGGCGTGCGGGGCCGGATCTTCATCGCGGAGGTCCTCGGCCACAGCAACGTCAGTGTCCACGACGAGGGTGTCGCCACCATCGGCCTGGCATCGGACCTGGCGAACATCAGCCATGGAGGCCAGGTCGTCTTCGGCATGGTTCCTCCCTGGTAGACCCAGAGCACCGTCCTCCCTGAGGAGAACTCCTGCACCACGGGCGGCGGTCACCAACCGGGAGCGGCCGCCGCACGGCGGCCGCTCCCGAACAGCAGAGGGCCCGGCGCACGCCGGGCCCTCACTGCTTCTCTCCCGGCAGATCTAGGCCGGAAGCGCGCGGAACCAGTGGAGGGTGTCGGGCAGGGCGCGGTGGAGGGTGGCGAAGTGGTCGGTGCCGCTGCCGGTGCCGTAGTCGACCACCTGCGGCCGGGTGCCGCGGGCGCGCAGGGCGCGGACGCAGTTGCGCGTGTTGCCGTAGGTGACCTGCTCGTCGCCGGACGCGCCGTACAGCCGGATCGGGACGTCCGGAGCCCAGTCGCAGGTGCCGTCAGCGGCGCGGATCGCCCGCAGCAGGGCCCCCGAAGGCTGCTTGAGCCAGTGCAGGTAGCGCGGGGTCACCAGTTCCTCGGGGCTTGCGGGAAGCTGCGGGAAGATGTCCGATTCATCGTGGCTGCCGTCGAAGAGCTGCTCCACGGTGGTGTCGTAGGGCGCTTGGAAGACCTCCGAGGGGTCCTTGTACAGGTGGTGGAGCCGGTTCCAGGCGACCGTGGCGTAAGCGAGGTTGAACGCCGACACGCGCGGGTCCAGTGAGTCGCCGGAAAGAGAGGCCGGGAGCTGCGCGCGTCGCAGGTCGTAGGTGCCGCTGACCGGGGCCAGGGCGCCCAGCCGCAGGTAGGGGTCGGCGCCGCGTTGCAGTTGGCGTCCGAGCGCCATGGCGGCCTGACCCCCTTGCGAGAAGCCGGTGACCAGCACCCGCCGCTCCAAGCCTCTGCCCTGCCGGGTGGCGACGTCGCGGGCGGCGCGGAGCATGTCCAGCGACGCGGACGCCTCTGACTCGGCGTCCAGGTAGGGATGCGCACCGGGCCCCTCGCCGAGCCCGAGGTAGTCGGGGGCGACCCCGGCGTATCCGGCGGCGGCGTAGTAGACCGCCGCGATCCTGCTCTGCCCGTCCGCGGCGACCGAACCGGCGGTGCTGCGGCCGGCGTGGGTTCCATGGGTGAAGCTGACGGCCTGCAACGTCCCGGTGGTGTCGCTGGGCAGAACCACGACACCGCTGGCGAGCGTGGGCCGCCCGGTCGCCGAGACGGTGCGGTAGAGGACCTTGAAGCCGCTCACCCCACTGCGCGGCGGAGACGTCAACCCCTCGTCGCCCAGGTAGTCGCGTACCTGTGCCCGCGACATGCGAACCACCGGCGTCACCGACACCACCGTCCCTCGCCCGCCGCCGGCGTCCGCGTCCGACCGCCCGGCCGCGGCCGCGGCATGCCCCCCGGACCGCGCGGCGCATCCCGCCCCCGACACGACCAGCGCGGTACCGAGCAGAACCCGCGAAATGCGCCCGCTCACGAAGCTCATCTTCATGCCCACGACGCTAGGAAAGCGGGCACCTCCACACCATCGACCTACACACCCGAAGGCCGGTGAACAAAGACCCCTCAGGGGGTGTATCCAGCCCCACCCGAACCCCCGCTACGCAAGCCTCCCGGTCCT
The DNA here is from genome assembly GCF_040653135.1 of Actinomadura sp. NPDC048021. Taxonomy (NCBI): domain Bacteria; kingdom Bacillati; phylum Actinomycetota; class Actinomycetes; order Streptosporangiales; family Thermomonosporaceae; genus Actinomadura; species Actinomadura sp. NPDC048021. The sequence continues at coordinate 120,111 of NZ_JBEZJQ010000025.1, read as the reverse complement.
TCCCCCCAAAGCGTCACACGGTGGCGAAAGTGGTTCCGATGGCCGTCATCCGCTCGACGGTGAAGGCCGGGTCGAGCAGGGCTTCGGGGGTGTGCAGGCCCGGGCCGGCGGGTTCGCCGCGCAGGCCGAGGAGCCGCTCGACGCCGAGGGCGATGCCGAGGGCCGTGAGGGGGCGCTGGCCGGCGGGGTGGAAGAGGTGGCGGCGGGTGTGGAGAGGGTCGCCGGACGGGCCGGTTCCCTCCAGGTCGATGAGGACCTCGGTGGAAGCCGCCCCGCCGCGTCTGCGGCCGGACGAAGCGCCGACGGCGAAGTCGAAGTGGACGTCACCCGCCCCGGTGGCCAGGGCGAGACTCGGGACGTCGAGGACGGCGATCCGCCGGCCGGGCAGCACGACACCGTCGATTCCGGGCACACCCACCTCCGCCTCTGCCCCGGAGACCCAGGTGAAGGCCCCGTCCCGCCGCACCAGTCCGGCGGAGGTGACGGCGGCCAGGCCCTCCAGGTCGTCGAGCGCCGCCGGTCCGCCGGCGTCCTGGTCGTCGAGGACGGCCGCGATCCGGACGGCGTCGAGCCGCCCGAACTCCCGGGCCAGGTCCAGGGCCACCAGGACGACGAGGCCGGCCAGATAGTGACTGGCCAGCAGCACCGGAGCGGCACTCGCCCGCTGGGCGCCGGCGACGACCTCCGGGGCGATGCCGACCAGGCCGCTGGAGATGCTGAGGTAGGGCAGGCCGCGCTCCTGGGCGTAACCGAGCCCGTACAGGCGGGAGTCGCGCACGGCTGCGACCACGGCGGAGAAGTCCTGCTCGGCGGGGAGGCCGAGGTCGGGACGCTGAAGGTCGAGGGTGACGGCGGTGGCATTGCCGAGTCCGTCGGCGACCTTCCGGGCGCGGTCGAGGTCGCGGCCCGCGATGGCCAGGGGCAGATCCGGATGCCACTCCCGCAGGACGGCAGCGGTGTCCGAACCCGCCTGACCCGATCCGCCCATGATCAAAACCGGCTGCTTCATCTGCGGAGTCCTCTCACTCACCTAAGCTACATTTTGTAGCCTACACTTTGTAGCCTAAGCTGGTGCCGTGACGCAAGGGAGGACGATGAGGGCGCCAACGACCCGGCTGTCCAAACAGGCCAGGCGGGAGCAACTGCTCGACTCGGCGACGGCGATCGTCCGCGACCGGGGGGCCGACGGCCTGACCCTGGTCACGCTGGCTGAGGCCGCCGAGGTGAGCAGGCCGATCGTGTACGACCACTTCGGCACCCGTCAGGGGCTTCTCATCGCGCTCTACCGGCGGCTCGACGAGCAACACCGGGCCGCGCTGACGCAGGCACTGACGGAAGCAGGGCCTGGCGCATACGAGGTCGCGGGGCTGATGAGCCGGGCCTACCTCACCTGCGCCACGGCCATGCCGGAACTCAACGCGGTCTCGGCGGCGTTGAAGGGCAGCCCGGAGATGGAAGCGGTCCAGCACGAACTGCTCGACGACTACATCGACCTGATGGCCGACGCGCTGGCCCCCCACTCCGGCCTTGGCGCCCAGGCGCTCCGGCTGCGCTGCGCCGGCGCACTGGGCGCCGCCGAGGCGATCGCCGCCGAACTCACCCACGGGCGCACGACCGCCGCCGAAGCGACCGACGCGCTGACCGACCTGATCACGAGCTGCCTGGCCGCCGCGCCCCGCCGCTGACGCCACTCGCCGTGGCGGGGAGCACCTCACCCCACCGACTGACCAGGCCGGGGTCCGGCGGCCGGGGTCGCCTGCCTGTGCGCCTGGTCCGGCATGCTGGCGCTGAGCGCTTTGGAGGGGCTGTGGAGTCGATGCCCGAACGGATGTCCGACCACTGGTGGTGGCTGCCGGGGATGCGGCCTGGGCGGCGGATGCTGCTCTGGCACATCCTGCCGGACGCGCAGCCTCGGGTCCTGGACCTGGTTCGTCGGTACCAGGACATGCTCGCCGGGGTGGACGGGCTGGATCTCATACCGGCCGAATGGGTGCACATGACCACGCAGATCGTCGGGTTCGAGGACGAGATCCCTCGCGAGCAGGTCGAGGCGCTTGTCGCGGGCGTCGGTCGCCGGCTGGGTGCGCTCGCGCCTGTCGAGGCGGAGGTCGGGCGGCTGTGGGTGCACAGCGAAGGGGTGGCGCTCGGCATCCGTCCGGAGCGCGGGCTCGACCCGGTCCGGGAGGCGATGCGCCAGGCCGCTGCCGAGACCGTTGGGGTGCACCCGCTCGACGGTGAGCCCGGCTGGACGCCGCATGTCTCCGTCGCCTACAGCAACGCCGACGGGCCCGCCGCCCCGATCGTCGACGCTCTCCATGCGCAGCCCGAGCCGGTGCCCCTGCGGGTGGGTTCCGCGCATCTGGTCGCCCAGGTTCGGGACGGCCACCTGTACCGGTGGGAGCCGCTCGCAGAGGTCGCGTTGGGCTGACGCCCGGCCGGGGTCCGGCCGGGCATCGGCGTCAGGGTAGGTCGAGGGCGTCGGCCAGGTTGCTCAGGTGAAGGTCGGCGTCGCCGAAGGCCAGGGACGTGGCCAGTGCGTGTTCGGAGAACAGGTGCAGGTCGTGTTCCTGGGTGAAGCCGATGGCGCCGTGGACCTGGTGGCCCAGGGCGCACACGCGTTCGTAGGCCTCGCTCACCCAGGCCTTGGCCATCGCCACCTGCTGTGCGGCTTCTCGGTTCACGGAGAGAAGCCAGATGGCCTCGTAGGCGGTGAAGCGGGAGCCCAGGACGTCGATGGCCATGTTCGCGCAGTGGTGCTGGACGGCCTGGAACGACCCGACCGCGCGGCCGAACTGCTCCCGTTCCGTGGCGTACTGGACCGTCATGTCGAGGACGCGTTGGGCCGCGCCCACCATCTCCGCGCAGGTGGCGGCTGCGCCGAACAGCGAGATCGCGGTGGCCGCGTCCGCGCCCAGGGCGGCTTCGCCGGGGACCCAGAGGGCCTCCAGCTCGGCGTGGCAGGGACGGTCGTGACCGATCGTTCCGAGCGGTTTCAGGGTGACGTCCGCGGTGTCCACCCAGAAGGCGCGCGGTTCGCCGTCCAGTCGCGCCACCACCAGGATGTGCTCGGCGGACGCGGCGAACGGCACGAACGTGGCCGTGCCGTCCAGGACGTACCCGGAGTCGGAGCGCGACGCGATCGGGCCTTCGCCTGGGCGGTCCCACGGGAGCGGTGCGGCGGTCACGATCTGGCCGACCGAGATGGCGTTCAGCCAGCGCTCCTTCTGGGCGGACGTCCCGAACCGCGCGACCGGCATGCCGCAGCACGCGACCGAGGCCAGCAGCGGGCTCGGGACCTGCGCGTACCCCAGTTGCTCGAACAGCAGGCAGACGTCCAGGAAGTCGCCGCCCACGCCGCCGTGCTCCTCGGGGAAGGCCAGGCCCGTCCAGCCGAGCTCGACCATCTCCTTCCAGAGCGGCGCCGAGTGGCCGGACGGGTCGTCGCCGAGGGCCCGCGCGCCCGCCGTGGCGGCCTTGGACTCCAGGAGTTCGCGGGCCGTGGCGGCGATCAGCTCCTGGTCCTCGGTCAGGCTCAGGTCCATGGCGGCGGCACCTTGTCCGAGCGGACCCACACGCCCGGCCGCTCCTCCCAGAACAGCTGGACGAGGATGCCGCCGGTGTGCTTCGGGTGGACGAACGTGTGCCTCCAGGCGGCGCCGTCGGTGACGCCCTCCTCGTCGTCGAAGGTGGGGACGTCGTGGTGCTCGCAGGCCGCCAGGGCCGCGTCCCAGTCGGCCACCTCGAAGGTGACGTGGTGGGCGCCCGGGCCGCCGCGCTCCAGGAAGCGGTCGATGAACGAGTCCTCCCCGCGCGGCATGATCACTTCCCAGCAGATCGTCGAGCCGGGGATGTTCAGGACGAGGTCGGCCATGTCGGGGTGCTCCGCGTCCGCCGTCCGCCAGACCTGCACGAACCCGGCGAGGTCGCGGTACCAGCGGGCGAGGACGTCCCGGTCGTGGAACGCCTGGCAGATGTGGTCGAGCGCCACGACGCCGAGCGACGGGCCGTCCGGCCCGGACGGCCCGGGCGGCTCGGCGGCCGGGCCGGCGGTGTCGCCGCACATGTCGAGGCTGCCGGGTCCGCGGAGCCGCCACAGCACGCCGGTGCCGTGCTCGGGCGGGCTCAGCGACGCCTCCAGCCAGCGTCCCCACGCCCAGTCGGTCGGCTTGATGCCGCGCACTTCGAGTTCCGCGCGGACGGCTTCCAGGTCGGGCACCTCCGCGCCGACGTGGTGCAGGCCCGGGCGCCCCTTGTGCTCGTCCAGCCAGGTCTGCAGGGACGACTCGTCGCCGGCCGGCGCGACGACCTCCCACGCCTGCCCGCGGCTCCCGGGGATCTCCAGCCGGGCGCCGCGCACGCCCTCGGCCGGGTTGTCCCAGCTCCGGACGCGCCGGAACCCGAACAGCCCCTCCAGCAGGGCGACCTGCTGGTCGAGGTCGGGGGTCACCTGCGCGACGTGATCGATGCGGTAGATCTGCACGGGTCCTCCTAGCTCGGGTGGGGCTCGATCCAGTCGTAGCCGTAGGTGACGAGTTCCTTGACGAGCCGCAGGTTGTAGCGGTTCATCGCCGCGATCCGCTCGGCCAGCTCACCGATCCGCCTGTCGAACTCCGCCGCCGGGTAGACGTCGTTGACCAGGCCGAGCCGAAGCGCCCGGTCGGCGCCGATCCGGGCGCCGGTGAACAGCAGCTCCTTGGCGCGGGCCTTGCCGATCCGCTCCGGCAGCCGCTTCACGCCGCCCCAGCCGGGCGCCGAGCCGCCGAACTCGGGCTGGTCGGGGTCGCCGTCCTCGGTCATCTTCGGGCGGTACGGGGGACGCGCCGACAGCGTGATCTCGACGAGCCCCATCTTGGCGTCGTCGGAGGCGATGATGAAGTCGGCCGCGAGCGCCAGCTCCAGCCCGCCGCCGACCGCGTACCCGTGCACGGCGGCGATCACCGGGACGGACAGCCGCTCCATCATCGCGAACGTCTTCTCGCCGAGCCGGCCCTGCTCGATCCGCTCGCGCGGGGTCAGCTTCTCCGACCAGGACAGGTCCATGCCGGCGCAGAACGCGCGCTCGCCCGCGCCGCGCAGCACCACGACGCAGACGTCCTCGTCGTCGTCCACGCGGGTGAAGATGTCGCGCAGCTCCGTCATCGTGGTGGGCGTCAGCGCGTTGAGCTTGTCCGGCCGGTTCAGCGTCAGCCAGGCGACCCGCTCCTCGATCCGCAGGTCGATCGTCTCGTAGGCGTTCTCGTCGAGCATGTGCGTGCGCTCCTCCCGTGTGTGGTCAGCCGCGGGGCAGGTTCAGGCCCCGGGTGGCGATGACGTTGCGCTGGATCTCGGTGGTGCCGCCGAGGAAGGTGGACGCGACCGAGTCGCGGCGCATGTGGGTGAACACCGCGTCCAGGGGCGCCCCCTCGCGCTCCCACAGCGCGGCGGACCGCCCGAACGCCAGCGCGCCCGTCCGCGCGAGCCGCTGGTGCAGCTCGGCCCCGAACAGCTGGTTGACGGACGCCTCGAAGCCGGGCTCGTCGCCCGCCGCCTGCCGGGACACGGTGTAGCGGGCCAGGTTGTACAGGACGGCGATCTCGGTCCGCCGGCGCGCGATCTCCTGCCGCAGCGCGGGGCCGCCCCGGGCGTGCCGCCGCCCCTCCGGCGACCTCAGGCAGGCCACCAGATCGGCGAGGGCGTGCTCGTACTTGATGGTGGCGCCGATCCCGGCCCGCTCGAAGCCGAGCGCGGACATCGCCACGTACCAGCCGCGGTTCTCCTCGCCGACCCGGTTCGCGACCGGCACCCGGACGCCCTCGAAGAAGATCTCGCAGAACGGCGCCGCCCCGCGGATGTCGGTGATGGGGCGGATCGTCACCCCGGGCGCGTCCGCCTCGACCAGCAGGAACGTGATGCCGCGGTGGGGGCGTTCGGCGGACGGGTCGGTGCGGACGAGCACGAACAGCCAGTCGGCGTACTGGCCGAGGGACGTCCACACCTTCTGGCCGTCGACGACGTACTCGTCGCCGTCGCGGACGGCGCGGGTGCGCAGCGAGGCCAGGTCGGAGCCGGACTCCGGCTCGGAGAAGCCCTGCGCCCAGGTCGCCTCGCCCGCCGCGATCGGCGGCAGGTGGGCGGCCTTCTGCTCGTCGGTGCCGTGGACCAGCAGGGTCGGGCCGAGCAGGAACGCGCCGATGCCGTTCACGGTCGGCACCCGGGCCCGCATCATCTCCTCGTGCAGGACGAACTCCTCCAGCGCCGACAGCCCCGCGCCGCCGTACTCCCGCGGCCAGTGCGGCGCGATCCAGCCGCGCTCGGCCAGCGCCGCCGCCCAGGCCCGCGCCCCCTCGCGCCGCTCGGGATCTTCGGCGACCCGGTCGACCGGCCAGTTGTAGCCGGCGACGTCCTCGGGTTCGAGGCTCTGCTCCTCGTCCCCCGCCGGACGGTACGAGGCGGGGAACCGCTCCCTGACGAAGGCCCGGACCTCCTCGCGGAAGGCGGCCTGCTCCGGTGTGTCGTCCCAGTTCACGGGTTGCTCGCCTCCCGGTCCCAGGTGGTCGGGGTGATCCCGCCGTCGCCCTGCGCGCGCAGCCGGTACTTGGCGACCTTGTCGGTCGGGGTGCGCGGCAGCGCGTCGATGAACTCGACGTAGCGCGGCACCATCGAGCGCGGCAGCCGCTCCTCGCAGTAGGCCACCAGCTCCTCCGGGGCGAGCCCGGTGTCCGGTTGCACCACGACCGACACCTTGATGTCCTCGTCCTCCAGTTCCGAGGGCACGCCGATCGCGGCGCACTCCAGCACCGCCGGATGCCGGTTGATCTCGGTCTCCAGGTCGAAGGCCGAGATGTTCTCCCCCCGCCTGCGGATGGCGTCCTTCATCCGGTCGAGGAAGTAGAAATACCCGTCGTCGTCGCGCCACACCCGGTCCCCGGTGTGGAACCACATGTTGCGGAAGCAGCGGGTCGTCGCCTCCCAGTCGCCGTAGTAGCCGGTGGTGAGGACGAACGGCTGCTTCGGCCGCAGGACCAGCTCGCCCGGCTCCCCCGGCCCGACCTCCCGGTCGCACTCGTCCACGACCGCCACCTGGAACCGCTCCTCGTGCGCCTGCCCGCACGACCCGAGCCGCCACTCCCCGTACGGGCTGCCGGTCGCGATGCCCGCCTCGGTGCTGGTGTAGGTCTCCACCGACCGGACGCCGAACCGCTCCCGCAGGGGCTCGTCCAGGTTGGACTTGCCCATGTAGAACGTCTCCAGCCGGTGGTCGCGGTCGCGGGACGTCGGCGGGCGGTTCAGCAGGATCGGGATCATCGAGAACACGCTCATGCACACCCGCGCGTCGAAGCGGCGCACGTCGTCCCAGAACCTGGACGCGCTGAACCGCTCGACGATCGCGATGGAGCCGCCGCCGAGCAGGGCCGAGAGCATGCCGTCCCACAGCGCGGCGGCGTGGAAGAGCGGCAGCGGGCAGTAGACGGTCTTGCCCCAGCGGTCCAGGAAGTCCAGCGAGTCGTAGGCGCAGGTCAGCGCGAGCGCATGCGGGACCATGGCGCCCTTGGACGGCCCGGTCGTACCGGACGTGTACATGATCGCCTGCATGTCGCCGAAGCCGACCTTCACCTCCACCGGCCCGGACCCGCCGGCCGGGAGGGCGGACATGTCCCGCGCGGGCTTGCCGAGCCGGTCGAGCAGCACCCCGGCCTCGGCGGCGCCCCGCACGACGACCCGTTCCAGCCGGGGCAGGCGGCCGGCGATCTCGACGAGCCGCTCGGCGTAGGGCCCGTCGACGATCAGCCACCGGGAGTCGGAGCCGTCCAGGACGTGCCGCAGCAGTTCGCCCCGGTAGGCGATGTTGATCGGCACGGCGACGGCGCCGAGCCGCGCCAGCGCGAAGATGACGTGGACGAAGTCGGCGCAGTTGGGGAGCATCACGCCGACGTGGTCGCCGCGCGCGACGCCGGCGGTGGAGAACGCGCGGGCCAGCCGGTCGGCGGCGGCGTCGACCTCCCCGTAGCTGATCTCCCCGTCGCGGAATCTGAGGAACGTCTGTCTTCGGTGAACCTGCGCCTGTGACCGGAGGACGTCCCCGAGGACGAAGCTCTCCAGCGTCTCCTTGCGCATCCGGACCTCCGCTGTCGCTGCGTGGCGTGGGGCGGCTCGATGGCTGGCGGCTCGGTGGCTGGGCGATTCGGTGGCTGGGCGATTCGGTGGGCGGCTCGACGGCGGGCGGGCGGACGGCGGCGCGGAAACGGGCGGCGGCGGTCCGCAATCAGACATTGCCTTAAATAGAGGAACACGAAACGCTAAACACGGCAATAGTGACTTAAAGGCCACAAAGCCGTTCAAGCGGTTAGCTACTGGGACATCCGATCGCCACTGTGACGCAGGCCACACCACGCGGACGGCCGGGTTTCGGACACGCGTCCCAGCAAACGAGGTACCCCCGATACGACGGAACGCCCGGCCGGGCACAGCCCGGCCGGGCGTTCGCGCGGGACGAGATCAGCCGATGACGCCGGCGATCCACCGGTGGTAGTGGCCGACGCTGGTGTACAGGTCGGGCGTCTCGCCGCAGACGTCGCCGACGCCGCGGGAGTCGACCCCGGTGATGACCCAGCGGCCCTTTACCTTGATCAGCAGCGGCGAGCCGGAGTCGCCGCCGCAGGGGCCGCGGACGCCCTCGGGATTGTCGGTGCAGATGTCGTGGTCGCGGTAGCCCCACGAATCGTCGCCGTTCGCGTCCACCTGGCACTTCTTGGTGGTCGGCGAGATCACCTTCGTGTCGAGCTGCTGCAGCAGCACGGGCAGTCGGCTCGGATCGCCGTCACTCGTGGAGGTGTAGCCCCAGCCGATCTGCCGGACGGGCGTCCCGGGAGCGGGGATGGTCGTGGCCTGCCGGACGGGCGCCTGCGGCACCGCGGTGTCGAGGTGCAGGAGCGCGATGTCCTTGCCCTCGGAACGATCGTCCAGGGACCGGTAGCCGGGGTGGACGACGATCCCCTTGAGCCTGGCGATGCTGCCGCCCTGCGTCCGGTCACCGGATCCGACCCGGACATGGAAAAGCCCCGGATCCATCACCGAGAAGGGCGCCCCGTTCTGGCCGGCCTGGGTCACGCAGTGGGCGGCGGTGACCACCCATTCCTTGTCGATGAGCCCGCCACCGCAGCGGTGCGAGTCGGGGTTGCCGTTCCGCTCGTACTCCAAGGAGGCCATGAAGGGGTACGCCTGGTCGGCCGGCGTCCCGCCGATGATCTTCGGGGTGGGCGGCGGCTCGCCGGCGTGCGCCGCCGGGGCGGCGACCGCGCCGCCCACCAGCACCGTCCCGCCGGCCAGTACCGCCGCGCAGGCGATCCTCCGCCAGGTTCCCGTCGTCTTCCTGTCGCGCGTCCGCAAGGACAGCTCCGATCGGTCGAGTTGATCTTGGCCCGTGGGACGCTACCGGCCGCCGCGGGGCGGTGTCCGCACGTCTCAGGCACAAGATCAGATAGACCCAGGTCAGGCGCCGTGCACAAGGACTGCCAACGAACCCGTCCAAGGATCGGAGGATCTCGCCGAAAGCGATCGTGAGCTGCGCCTCTATCGTTCTGCCGTCCCCTCCGCCGAAGGAACGAGAGCGCCATGCAGAATCCGGACCGCCACAGTCCCCAGGCCCCCGAGCCCCGCTGGTGCTCGTGCCGCGTGCCGGACGTCAGCCGCCGGCAGGTCCTCGGCGGTCTCACCGCCGCGAGCGCGCTGGCCCTGGCCGGATGGCCCGGCTCCGCGCGGGCCGCGGCCGGCGGCCGGTCCGTGACGATCACCGTCATGGGCACGTCCGACCTGCACAGCCACGCCGTCGACTGGGACTACTACAAGGACGCCGAGTACAGCGACAGCGGCGGCAACGTCGTCGGGCTGGCGCGCGTGTCGAGCCTGGTGAACGAGATCCGCGCCGACCGCGGCCGCGAGCGCACCCTGCTCTTCGACGCGGGCGACACCCTCCAGGGCACCCCGCTCGGCTTCTACTACGCCTCCGTCGAGCCGATCACCAGGACGGGCGCGACCCACCCGATGGCGCGGCAGATGAACGCCGTCGGCTACGACGCCGTGGCCCTCGGGAACCACGAGTTCAACTACGGCATCCCGTTCCTGAACCGGTGGATCGAGCAGATGGACGCGCCGGTGCTCGCGGCCAACGCCGTCCACGCGGGCACCCGCCGCCCCGCCTACCGGCCGTACATGATCAAGACGATGCGGGTCCCCGGGCACCCGCCGATCCGCGTCGGGCTGCTCGGCCTCACCAACCCGGGCGTGGCGATCTGGGACAAGGCCAACGTCTCCGGCAGGCTCGACTTCCTGGACCTCGTCGAGACGGCCCGGCGCTGGGTTCCGGTCATCCGCGCGAAGGGAGCCGACGTGGTCGTCGTCAGCGCCCACTCCGGCGACAGCGGCACCTCGTCCTACGGCGACGCCCTGCCGGTCGAGAACGCCGCCGCCCTGGTCGCCGAGCAGGTCCCGGGCATCGACGCGATCCTGTTCGGGCACGCGCACCTGGAGATCCCCGAGCGGTTCGTCACCAACAAGGCCACCGGCCGGACGGTCGTGATGAGCGAGCCGAAGTGCTGGGGCCAGCGCCTGTCGGTCTTCGACCTCACCCTCGTCCACGAGCGGGGCCGCTGGACGGTCACCGGCAAGTCCGCGACGACCGTCAACAGCAACACCGTCGAGGAGGACCCGGCGCTCGTCACCCTCGTCAAGAAGCAGCACGACGCGGTGGTCGCCTACGTCAACAAGGAGGTCGCCACCTCCACCGAGGAGATGTCGGCGGCGGAGTCGTGCTGGAAGGACACGGCGATCCTGGACTACGTCCACCAGGTGCAGACCGCGAAGGTCAGGGAGGCGGTCGCGGGCACCGAGAACGCGTCGCTGCCGGTCGTCTCGATCGCCGCGCCGTTCAGCCGCGCCGCGACCTTCCCGGCCGGCAAGGTCACCATCCGCGACATCGCGGGCCTCTACATCTACGACAACACGCTGCTGGCGAGCATCCTGACGGGCTCCCAGATCAAGGCGTACCTGGAGTACTCGGCCCGGTACTTCAAGCAGGTCGACCCCGGCGCCCCGGTCGACCCGGCCTCGTGGACGAACGCGAACAACCGCCCCGACTACAACTACGACCAGTTCTCCGGCGTCACCTACGACGTCGACATCGCCAAGCCGGAGGGCTCGCGCATCACCGGCCTGGCCTACGAGGGCGCGCCGGTCGCCGACGACCAGAAGTTCGTCGTCGCGGTCAACAACTACCGCCAGTCGGGCGGCGGCGGCTTCCCCCACGTCGCCGCGGCGCCGGTCGTCTACAACGCGCAGGTGGCGATCCGCGAGGCGATCGTCGAGTACGCGTCCGCCGCGGGGACCATCGACCCCGCCACGTTCCACGTCGGGAACTGGAGGCTCGTCCGCGACGGCGCCCCGGTCTTCTGATCCCGGATAAACCGTTGGCGGCGACGCCGCCGAGGCGGCCATCGTGGGCTCATGCTCTCCGACGCGCAGATGGCCGCCTTCGTCGCCGACGGCTTCGTCCACGTCGAGGCCGCGTTCCCCCGCACCCTCGCGGACGAATGCCGCGAGGCCGTATGGCGGGACCTGGACGCGGACCCCGGCGACCCGTCCACGTGGCCGAACATCGCCTCGCGCCCCGACTACGCGCAGCCGCCCTTCGCCGCCGCCGCCAACACCCCGCGCCTGCACGCCGCCTTCGACGCCCTGGTGGGGCCGGGACGCTGGGCGCCGCGCACGAGCCTCGGCGGTTTCGTCGTCCGCTTCCCCTCCCCGGAGGCGTCGGTCGTCGACGGCTGGCACGTCGACGTCAGCTTCCCCGGCCCCGGCTCCCTCGCCGGCGACTACATGACCTGGCGCGCGAACATCGCGTCGAAGGACCGGGCCCTGCAGATGTTCTTCCTGTTCTCCGACGTCGGGGAGGACGACGCTCCCACCCGCCTCCGCCCGGGCTCCCACCGCGACACGGCCCGCGTCCTGGCGCCCGAGGGCGAGGACGGCCTGGACGCGCGCGAACTGGCCCGGCGCGCGGACGCCGCCAGCGCCCACCGCCCCACGGCCCTCGCCACGGGCCGCGCGGGCGACGTCTACCTGTGCCACCCCTTCCTCGTCCACGCCGGGCAGCCGCACCTCGGCGAGCACCCCCGCTTCATGGCGCAGCCCAAGCTGTCCCCCGCCGGGCCCCTCCGCGTCGAGCGTCCGGCGGCCGCCTCCCCGGTGGAGATCGCGATCGTCGGAGCGCTCGAACCGTGACGTCCCGGCGCGGGACGGGTCAGGGGACGGGCGCGAAGGCGCGGCGGTAGGCGGTCGGCGGGACGCCCACCGCCCGGGTGAAGTGGTGGCGGAGGTTGGCCGGGCTGCCGAGGCCGCAGCACTCGGCGATCTGGTCGACCGGGAGGGACGTGGTCTCCAGGAGTTCGCGCGCGCGGTCGACGCGGATGCCGCGCAGCCACGCCATGGGGGTCGTGCCGGTCGCGGCGTGGAAGCGGCGGATCAGCGTGCGGGTGGTGACGTTGGCGCGGCGCGCCAGGGCGGCGACGGTGAGCGGCTCGTGCAGCCGCTCGCGCGCCCAGTCGAGGAGCGGGCCCAGCTCGTCCGCGTCCGCCGGGGGGACGGCCGCGTCGATGTACTGGGCCTGCCCGCCGGGACGGTGCGCGGGCATCACCAGGCGCTTGGCCAGGGCGCTCGCCACGGCGGCGCCGTGGTCGTTGCGGACGACGTGCAGGCACAGGTCGAGCCCTGCGGCGGTGCCCGCGCTGGTCAGAACGTCGCCGTCGTCGATGTAGAGGACGGACGCGTCCACCAGCACCTTCGGGTGGCGGGCGGCCAGCTGGCCCGCGTGCATCCAGTGGGTGGTCGCGGGGCGCCCGTCCAGGAGCCCCGCGGCGGCGAGGACGAACGCGCCCGTGCACAGCGAGACGATGCGGGCGCCGTTGCCGTGCGCGGCGCGGACCGCGTCGACCAGGTCCGGCGGCTGCTCGTCGACGACGCTCGCGCAGGCGGGGATCACGACGGTGTCGGCGTCGGCGAGCGCGTCGAGACCGTGGCCGGTCTGCGGGACGAACCCGGCGGCGGTGCGAGTGCCGGGGGCGGCGCAGAGGCGGAAGTCGTACCAGGAGTCGGCGAGCCCCGGGCGCTCGTACCCGAACACCTCGCACGGGATCGCCAGCTCGAAGATCGGCACCCCTTCGGTGACCGCGACGGCGAGTGTGTGCATGTCACTAATTTAGCGGTGATGGTCACTTCTGCCACTTGGGGCCGGGGGCGGCGCGCGCCAGGCTCGGACGCATGGACGACTTCCCCTCTGGACGAGCCTCCTTCGACCCGCCCCCCGAAGCGGCCGAGCGCGTGTGGCGGCAGGTCGTCGACCTGCTGCGGGACGAGCGCGAACGGATCGCCGGACGGGACGTGAGCGCCCCCGTGGACGTGGCGGAGCTGCGCGCGGCGATCGGCGCGTACGACTTCGCCCGTCCCGTCCCGCCCCGCGAGGCGGTCGACGGGGTCGCGGAGCTGCTGCGGGCGACCACCGTCCACACCACGCATCCCCGGTACTTCGGGCTGTTCAACCCGACACCGACGCTGATGGGCGTGGTCGGCGAGACGCTCGCGGCGGCGTTCAACCCTCAGCTGGCCGCGTGGTCGCACGCGCCCGCCGCCGCGGAGATGGAGGCGCACCTGCTGCGGTTCCTGGGCGGGCGGCTCGGCTACCCGCCGGAGCGGGTCGCCGGGTCGTTCACGAGCGGAGGCGCGGAGGCGAACCTGACGGCCGTGCTGCTGGCGCTGACCAGGACCTGGCCCGAGTACGGCGAGAAGGGGCTGCGGGCGCTCCCCGGCCGCCCGGTCCTGTACGCGTCGGCCGAGAGCCACCTGGCCTGGCTGAAGATCGCGCACGCGACCGGGATCGGGCGGGAGGCCGTGCGCCTCGTCCCGACCGGGCCCGGGCTGCGGATGGAGGCCGCCCGGCTGGCCGAGCTGGTCACCGCCGACCGCGCGCGCGGCGACCTGCCGTTCCTCGTCGTCGCGACCGCCGGCACCACCGGCGCCGGGGCGATCGACCCGCTGCACGACCTGGCCGACCTCTGCGCGGACCGCGGCCTCCGCCTGCACGTGGACGCCGCCTACGGAGGCGCCGCGGCCCTGTCGGACCGGCTGCGGCCCGCGCTGGACGGCATCGAGCGCGCCGACTCGATCACGCTCGACGCGCACAAGTGGCTGAGCGTCCCGATGGGCGCGGGCGCGCTGCTCGGCACGGACGCCGGCGGCCTGGCGGAGACCTTCCGGGTCACCACGTCCTACATGCCGGACGAGATCCACGGCACCGTCGACCCCTACACGTCGAGCCAGCAGTGGTCGCGGCGGTTCATGGGGCTCAAGCTGTTCCTCAGCCTCGCCGTCGCGGGCCGCGCGGGCTACGCCGAGCAGCTCGAACGCGACGCCGGCCTGGCGGACGCGCTGCGCGAGGGGCTCGCCGCCGCGGGCTGGGAGATCGTCAACGACACCCCGCTGCCCGTCGTGTGCTTCGCCGACCCGGCCGACGGGACGTGGGAGCGCCACGACGCGCTCGCCCGCGCGGTCGTGGGGAGCGGGCGAGCGTGGATCAGCCCCGTCCGGCTGGACGGGCGCGCCGCCCTGCGCGCCTGCGTCATCAGCCACCGCACCACGCTCGCGGACGTCGAGGAGCTCGTCGCCACCGTGACCAAGGCGCGCGCCTGAGCGAGGCGGGTCAGGGGACGCGGGCGAGGGCGCCCAGCATGGAGACGTCCTCGACGGACGGGCGGCCCTCCGCCGGGTGTCGCGTCACGGCGCGCCGCTGACCCGGGCGCCGGGGGGTCAGACGATCGGGCGCCCGGTCCTGAGGCGGCGGCGGACGTCGCGCAGGTAGAGGTTGAAGGGGAACTCGCGGGCCGGGCGCGGCAGGGCCCGGTTGCTCACCGCCAGCACGCGGACGAAGCGGTCGAAGCGCGCCTGGTCGCGGGGCGTCCACGGGAAGCCGAGCTCGTCGCGGAAGGGCTGGGGAAGGAAGCCCATCGTCAGGAAGCGGTGGAACCGGCCGAACGTCCGGTGGACGGGCGCGGGCAGGAAGCGCATCTCGGCGAGGTCGCGCAGGTAGCCGCGGGTCACATCGTCCATCTCGATCTTCGCCAGGCCCGCCCGCCAGTAGTCCTCGAAGGCGTCCCGGTCCGGCGGCCACATGTCCGGGGTGACCTGGAGGGTGGTGCCGAAGCGGGCGCCGTGCCGGTACAGGTCGGCGGCCTGGTCGCGCGACGGCGTCCCGTACAGCATCGTGTAGATCATCTCGACGCCCACGTAGAGGCACGCGGCGACCCACAGCTGGAGGTCGCGGTCGAACGCGTTGTAGGCGACGGGCTCCTTCGCGCGGACGTGCCGGTGCGCGCGGTTCACCTCGCGGCGCATGGCCTCGCGCTCGGCCTCGGTGCCGAGCATGGCGACGGCGATGTAGCTGAGCGTGGTGCGGGCCCGCTTGACCGGGTGCTTGTCGACGCGGCCGCTGTCGACCGTGCTCTCCGCGACGCCGTGCCCTATGGGGAGGCGGGAGAGCTGCATGACGACGTTGGACGCGGCGGCGGCCAGGGCCACCCCGCTGATCGAGTCCAGGACGACCTTCGGCGGCGTCTCCTCCACGGTCGCGGTCATGCCGGCCCCACCTCCGTACGGGCTCGCGCCTGCGCCCACGATTGATACAACGAGTCGAATTTCGTCTCACTGTGCCATCGTAAGTGCGCACTTGCAAGGCGCCCGGGAAGAGAGCGCCCTCACACGCGGCCCGCACGGAGGCCGAGACCGAACGTCCGTGCGGCGGGCGGCCCGGTCAGGCGTAGGGGTTCTCCATCGCCAGGACGCGGCCCGCGAACTCCTTCAGGGAGTCCAGCGCGCGCAGGTACGGCATCGGGCCGTAGGAGACGCGCGCGACGCCCATCTCCGCCAGCTCCGCGAGCGACGTGCCCGGGAAGTTGTTCACGTTGACCGGGCCCGGGATCCCCTTGACCAGGGCCGGGACGGCGTCCGGCGGCGCCGCGATCGGGTACACGCAGTCGGCCCCGGCCTCCAGGTACAGCCGTCCCCGCGCGATCGCGGACTCGACCGGGTCCGGGAGCTTCGCCACGAACGTGTCGGCGCGGGCGTTGATCACCAGGGCGTCGCCGGCCGCCTCCCGGACGGCCGCGATGTACTCCGCCTGCGCCTCCGGCTCGGCCAGCTCCCCGGCGTAGGTGTCCTCCAGGTTGCAGCCCGCCGCGCCGATGGCGAGCAGCCGCTCGACCAGCTCACCCGGCTGCAGCCCGTACCCGGCCTCGGCGTCCACGGTGACGGGGACGGTCGCCGCGCGGATCACGCGCTCCGCGGCGGCGAGCATCTCCTCCACAGGCGCCCCCTCGTGATCGGGGTAGCCGAGCATGGCGGACACGGCGGCGCTCGCGGTGGCGAGGGCCGGGAATCCGGCCTCCTGAACGATCTTCGCGCTCCCCGCGTCCCACACGTTGGGCAGCAGCAGCGGCTCGCCCGGACGGTGCAGGTCCCGCAGCAGTGCGGCGTTGTCGGTCATATCTGTCCCCTTCCTTCCCAAGAGGGACGGAGAACGCGGCCGCGTTGTGACACCCGCGCCCGGCGGCGGCCCCGTCCCGCCGTCCCGGCCATGGGTTAGCGTCAAGGTGATCATCCGCTTGCGACGAGGGAGTACGCAATGCAGCCGTGGTCCGCCGATCTCGCCGGCCGCCTCGAAGACCACGTCGTCAGCAGCGAGCTGCTGCGCGGCAACCCGCTGGACGACCCGCACGAGCGGCCGGTGCTGGTGTACGTACCGCCGGGCTACGACGACGAACCCGACCGCCGCTACCCCAGCGTCTACGTGATCACCGGTTTCACCGGCCATGTCGGGATCTGGCGGAACCGGACGCCCTACCGGCGGCCCTTCCCCGAGACGGCCGACGAGGTGTTCGCCTCCGGGGAGGCACCGCCCGCGATCGTGGTCTTCGTGGACGCCTGGACGGCGCACGGCGGCAGCCAGTTCGTCGACTCCCCCGGCACCGGCCGCTACCACTCCTACATCTGCGACGAGATCGTCCCATGGGTGGACGGCCACTACCGGACGCTCGACGCGCCCGAGCACCGGGCGATCAGCGGCAAGTCCAGCGGCGGCTACGGCGCGATGATCACGCCGATGCTCCGTCCCGACCTGTTCGGCGCGCTCGCGACGCACGCGGGCGACGCCCTGTTCGAGTACTGCTACCTGACCGAGTTCCCCAAGTGCGTCCGGCACCTGCGCAAGTACGACGGCGACATCCTGCGCTGGTGGGACGACTTCAACGGCCGCACCTCGTTCACCAAGCCCGAGGACATGGAGCTGCTCAACATCCTCGGCATGGCCGCGTGCTACTCCGCGCGCGAGGACGGCACGCCCGAGCTGCCGTTCGACCCGGTCACCGGCGTGCTCCGGCCGCGGGTGTGGGAGCGCTGGCTCGCCTGGGACCCGGTGCGGATGGTGCCGGAGCACGCCGAGGCGATGCGCTCGCAGCGGGCGATCTGGATCGACGGCGGCACGCGCGACGAGTGGTACCTCGACATCGGCGCGCAGGCGTTCCACCGGGCGCTGCTCGACGCCGGCGTCGCCGAGGACGCGATCCACTTCGAGCTGTTCGACGCCGGTCACGGCGGCATCGACTACCGCTACCCCCTGGCGCTCTCCTGGCTCTGCCGCCGCATCGCCCCCTGACCGACCCCGCCGGGCGGCCGGCGTCTCAACGCGCGCGCCGCCCTCGCGGTTCCCTGCCCGCCGGGCCGGGCCGATCTCCCGGCCCGGCCCGTTCGCGCTGCTCCGCCACGGAATTCAATGGATTTCAGAGAGGCGCCCGGCAGGATTGAAAATCCAGAACCAAATGGATTTATTGACACCTTTCTCCAACCAGGGTGCACTTCGGGTCAGCTCATCCGGATGAGTCCCCCATCCAAACCCCCCGCCGGGCGGGCGGCGGTTCATGGAGCGCTCTTACAAGGGCCTCCACGTGCCCACCCCCTCCGCCCGCCCGGCACGTGGAAGGAGCACCCCCGTGCGACACCAGACCGCGATCGGGGCGGCGGCGTTGTCCGTCGGCCTCGCCGTGGCGATGTCCTCGCCCGCCTCAGGTGCGACACCCCGCACCGCCCCCGGCGCCCCGGCCAAGCCGGACCCCCGCGCCGTCGCCGCCGCCTCGGCCGACCGCCTGGTCGCGGCGAAGCCCGCCGCGTTCAAGAAGGCCCCCAAGGACAAGATCGTCCGGCGCGGGGTCACCTCGGGCCTGCGCGGCCTCCAGTACGTGGCCTACGAGCGCACCTACGACGGCCTGCCCGTCTACGGCGGCGACTTCGTCGTCACCACCAACGCGAGCGGCGGCGTGCTGAGCACCTCCGTCGACCAGACCCGCACGCTCGACGTGTCGACCAGGGCATCGGTCGGCGAGGCGGAGGCCGCCAGGACCTCGCGCGCCCGCGTGTCCAAGGTCGAGACCGCCTCCACGCCCCGCCTGACGGTGCTCGCCGAAGGCGCGGGACGGCTCGTCTACGAGACCGTCGTCAGCGGCACCCAGAAGAAGGCCCCGACGAAGCTGCACGTGTTCGTCGACGCCAAGAGCGGCAAGGTCGTCAAGACCTACGACGAGGTCCGGGACGCTGCCGACGACCGCAGCTACTACCACGGCACCGTGGACCTCAGCACCGCCGCCACGTCCATGACCGACCCGCAGCGCTCCGGCATCCGGTGCGGCGGCCAGAACGGCTCCGCCTACACCGGCACCGACAGCGCCTGGGGCAGCGGCAGCGGCACGGACCTGGAGACCGCCTGCGTCGACGCGCTCTACGCCGTCCAGAAGGAATGGGACATGCTGGGCTCCTGGCTCGGCCGCAACGGCATCAACGGCAGCGGCGGCGGCTTCCCGCTCCGCGTCGGCCTGAGCGACGTCAACGCCTACTGGAACGGCAGCTACACCAACTTCGGCCACAACCAGGCCGGCACCAAGCAGGCCACCTCGGTCGACGTCGTCGGCCACGAGAACGGCCACGCCGTCTTCACCACCACGCCCGGCGGCGACAGCGGCGGCAACGGGAACGAGAAGGGCGGGATGAACGAGTCGGCCGGCGACATCTTCGGCGCGCTGACCGAGCACTACATGAACGAGCCCGCCACCCTCGACCCGCCGGACTACCTGGTCGGCGAGGAGGTCGACCTGGTCGGCCAGGGCCCTATCCGCAACATGTACAACCCGTCCGCGCTGGGCGACCCGAACTGCTACTCGTCCTCGATCCCCAGCACCGAGGTGCACGCGGCCGCCGGCCCGCAGAACCACTGGTTCTACCTGCTCGCCGAGGGCTCGAACCCGAGCAACGGCAACCCGACCAGCCCCACCTGCAACAACTCCACCGTCACCGGCATCGGCATCCAGAAGGCCGGCCAGATCTTCATGGGCGGCCTGAACCGCAAGGTCACGAGCTGGAGCCACGCCCGCGCCCGCGTCGAGACGATCAACGCGGCGCTGCAGCTGTTCCCCGGCTCGGCCACCGAGTGCAACGCGGTGAAGGCGGCGTGGAGCGCGATCAACGTTCCCGCGCAGAGCGGCGAGGCGGCCTGCGGCACCCAGCAGAACGACTTCTCGGTCACGCTGAGCCCCGGCTCGGGCAGCGCCCAGGCGGGCGGGACGGCGACCGCCACGGTCGCCACCCAGACCACGGGCGGCACCGCCCAGCAGATCTCGCTGTCGGCGACGAGCAGCCCGTCCGGCCCGACCGCGACGTTCTCCCCGTCCACGATCACCTCGGGGCAGTCGTCCACGATGACCGTCACCGTCCCGGCCGGGACCGCTGACGGCACCTACCGGCTGACCGTGCTCGCCGACGGCGCGTCCGTCGACCGCACGGCCACCTACACGCTGACCGTCGGGCAGGGCCAGCCCGGCTCCGTCTACTCCGACGACTTCGAGTCCGGGACGGGCTGGACGACCAACCCGAACGGCACCGACACCGCCACCGCGGGCCGCTGGGAGCGGGGCACCCCGCAGCCGACCAGCTACTCCGGCACCAACCTGCAGCTCGCCGCCGCGGGCGGCAGCGGCGCCCTCGTGACGGGCGCGGCCGCCGGAACCGACGCCGGGACCTACGACCTCGACGGCGGCGTCAGCAGCGTCCAGTCGCCGGCGATCAGCCTGCCGAGCGGCACCCTCTCGCTGAAGTTCTCCTGGAACTTCGCCTACCTCAACAACAGCTCGACCGACGACTACCTGCGCGTCCGCGTCGTCGGCGCGAACGGGTCGAGCACCGTGCTGAACCAGAGCGGCGCCGCGGCCAACAAGGCCGGGGCGTGGCAGACGGCGACGTACGACCTGTCCGCCTACGCCGGCCAGTCCGTCCGCATCCTCGTCGAAGCGGCCGACAACGGAACCGGCAGCCTCGTCGAGGCCGGCATCGACAACGTCACCATCACCAAGGCCTGACCGCCCCCCGCCCGCGGCCCGCGACGGGGCCCGCTCCCCCGTCGCGGGCCGCGCCCTACCTGGAGGAACGCATGAGATCGCGCATGATCGCGAGCTTGGGCGCGGCGGCCCTCGCGGCGTCGGCCCTGCTCGCCCCGTCCGGCGCCGCGGCCGCGCCCGCCCCGCTGGCCGCCCCCGACATCTCGCTCGCCAACGTCAAGGCGCACCTGTCCCAGCTGCAGAGCATCGCCACCGCCAACGGCGGCAACCGCGCCCACGGCCGCCCCGGCTTCCGCGCCTCGATCGACTACGTGAAGGGCAGGCTGGACGCCGCCGGCTACCAGACCAGCGTCCAGTCGTTCACCTACAACGGCTCCACCGGCTACAACCTCATCGCCGACTGGCCGGGCGGCGACACGAACAACGTCCTGATGACCGGCGCGCACCTCGACAGCGTCACGGCCGGGCCCGGCATCAACGACAACGGCTCCGGCTCGGCCGCGAACCTGGAGATCGCCCTCACCATCGCCCGCGAGAAGTACGCGCCCAAGCGGCACCTGCGGTTCGGCTGGTGGGGCGCCGAGGAGCTCGGCCTCGTCGGCTCCACCAACTACGTCAACAACCTCGCCTCCACCGAGCGGTCGAAGATCAAGGGCTATCTGAACTTCGACATGGTCGGCTCCCCCAACCCGGGCTACTTCGCCTACGACGGCGACGGCTCCAGCGGCAGCGGCGGCCCCGCCGGATCCGCCGAGATCGAGCAGACGCTGCGCGCCTACTTCCAGTCGATCAACGTGCCCGTCCAGGACACCGCGTTCGACGGACGCTCCGACTACGGGCCGTTCATCCGGTACGGGATCGCCGCCGGAGGCCTGTTCACCGGCGCCGAGGGACGCAAGACGACGCAGCAGGCGCAGCTGTGGGGCGGCCAGGCCGGCGTCGCGTTCGACCGCTGCTACCACTCGTCCTGCGACACCACGTCCAACATCGACGACACCGCCCTCGACCGCAACGCCGACGCCATCGCCCACGCCGTCTGGACGCTCGGCGGCGACGGGGGCACCACGGAACCGCCCGGCGACACCGTCTTCACCGACGACCTCGAATCGGGCACCGGCTGGACGACCAACCCGAACGGCACCGACACCGCCACCGCGGGCCGCTGGGAGCGGGGCACCCCGCAGCCGACCAGCTACTCCGGCACCAACCTGCAGCTCGCCGCCGCGGGCGGCAGCGGCGCCCTCGTGACGGGCGCGGCCGCCGGAACCGACGCCGGGACCTACGACCTCGACGGCGGCACCACCACCGTCCAGTCGCCCGCGATCGCGCTGCCCGCCGGCTCGAAGACGCTGTCGTTCTCCTGGTACCTCGCCCACCTGAACAACAGCTCCACCGTCGACTACCTGCGGGTACGGGTGGTCGGGCCGAACGGCTCCACGACCGTCCTCGACCAGGCCGGAGCGGCGGCCAACCGCGCCGGCTCCTGGCAGACGCAGACCGCGGACGTCTCCGCCTACGCCGGCCAGACCGTCCGCATCGTCGCCGAGGCCGCCGACAACGGAACCGGCAGCCTCATCGAGGCCGGCCTCGACACCATCAAGATCACCAAGTAGCCGCAGGCTGTGTCGATCGCAGTGCCCTCCTCCGCCTGGCCTCGGGCCCGGCGGGGGAGGGCACAGCGACGGAATCGCCTCGCCTGCCTGGCGGCACGGTGCGGGTTGTCGGTGGGGCGGGGCAGACTTGAGTCATGTGCCGCAGTATTAAAACGCTTCGACCGCCGTACTCCGACGACGTCACCGACGAGGACGTGCGGGCGGCGGCGCTCCAGTATGTGCGCAAGATCTCCGGGTTCCGGGCGCCCGCCTCGCATAACGCGGAGGCGTTCGACCGGGCCGTGGAGGAGATCGCGCGGAGCACCGCCGCCCTTCTCGAAACCCTGGAGGTGCGGGGGCGCCGTTAGCCCTCGGCGGCGACCAGTTCGGCGATCTGGACGGTGTTGAGGGCCGCGCCCTTGCGCAGGTTGTCGCCGGAGCAGAACAGGGCGAGGCCGTTCTCGACGGTCTCGTCGCGGCGGATGCGGCCCACGTAGGTGGGGTCCTGGCCGGCGGCCTGGAGCGGCGTCGGGACGTCCGAGAGGACGACGCCGGGCGCCCCCGCCAGCAGCTCGCTGGCGCGCTCGGGGCTGAGCGGGCGCTCGAAGCGGGCGTTGACCTGCAGGGAGTGGCCGGTGAACACGGGGACGCGCACGCAGGTGCCCGACACCTTCAGGTCCGGAAGCTCAAGGATCTTGCGGCTCTCGTTGCGGAGCTTCTGCTCCTCGTCGGTCTCGGCGAGGCCGTCGTCGACGATCGAGCCCGCCATGGGGAGCACGTTGAACGCGATCGGGCGCACGTAGACCGACGGCTCGGGGAACTCCACGGCCGTCCCGGCGTGGGTCAGCCGGTCGGCGGTCTGGACGGTCTTGGCGGCCTGGTCGTGCAGCTCGGCGACGCCGGCGAGGCCGCTGCCGGAGACGGCCTGGTAGGTGGAGACGACGAGGGCGGTCAGCCCGGCCTCGGCGTGCAGGGGGCGCAGCACCGGCATCGCGGCCATCGTGGTGCAGTTCGGGTTGGCGATGATGCCCTTCGGGCGCTGCCTCGCGGCGTGCGGGTTGACCTCCGCGACGACCAGCGGGACGTCCGGGTCCATCCGCCAGCCCGAGGAGTTGTCGATCACGACGGCTCCGGCGGCGGCGACCTTCGGCGCCAGTTCCTTGGACGTGGTCTTGCCCGCGGAGAACAGCACGATGTCGAGCCCGG
The DNA here is from genome assembly GCF_040653135.1 of Actinomadura sp. NPDC048021. NCBI lineage: Bacteria > Bacillati > Actinomycetota > Actinomycetes > Streptosporangiales > Thermomonosporaceae > Actinomadura > Actinomadura sp. NPDC048021. Next base: position 96,857 of record NZ_JBEZJQ010000025.1, on the reverse strand, counting down.
TGTAGTCGGCGGCCGCCGCGTCCTCGACGGTGACCTCGCCGCCGTTCCACGGGAGCCTGCGGCCCGCGGACCGCGCGGAGGCGAAGAGCCGCAGCTCGTCGACCGGAAATCCTCGTTCGGCCAGGATCTCGAGCATCTTGGCCCCGACCTGTCCGGTGGCCCCGACGATGCCGACTCTCATGCCGCTCCCTCGTGTAGATCGCTTGACCGGGCGAGTCTGCCCAGGTCGGATACAGGACGTCCAGTGATTAACCCTACGCGGAGGGGTCGAGCACTGCTTAACGGAAGGCGTCCAGCCCGGTGACGGCCTTCCCGAGGGTCAGCAGGTGAACCTCCTGGGTGCCCTCGTAGGTCAGGACGCTCTCCAGGTTGTTCATGTGCCGGATCACCGGGTATTCGAGCGTGATCCCGTTGGCGCCGAGGACGGTGCGGGCCTCCCGGGCCACGTCCAGCGCGGCGCGGACGTTCGCGAGCTTGCCGAACGAGACCTGCTGCGGGGTCGCGTTCCCCTCGTCCTTCAGCCGCCCGACGTGCAGGGCGACGAGGCCCGCCTGGCCGAGGGCGACCTCCATCCAGGCGAGCTTCTCCTGCGTGAGCTGGAACGACCCGATCGGCTTGCCGAACTGCACGCGGGTCTTGGCGTAGTCGACGGCCGCCTCGTAGCAGGACCGCCCGGCCCCGACCGCGCCCCACAGGATCCCGTACCGGGCCTCCGAGAGGCAGCCGAGCGGGCCCTTCAGGCCCTTCACTCCGGGCAGCATCGCCGACTCCGGCAGGCGCACGCCGTCCAGCACCAGCTCGGAGGTGACCGATGCCCGCAGCGACAGCTTGCGGTGGATGTCGCTCGTGGTGAACCCCGGAGTGCCCTTGGGGACGAGGAAGCCGCGGATCCCGTCGTCGGTGCGCGCCCACACCACCGCGACGTCGGCGATCGAACCGTTGGTGATCCACATCTTGGCGCCGTCCAGCACCCAGCCGGCGCCGTCCCGGACGGCGCGGGTGAGCATGTCGCCGGGGTCGGAGCCGCGGTCGGGCTCGGTCAGCCCGAAGCAGCCGATCGCCTCCCCCGCGGCCATCCTCGGCAGCCACTCGTTCTTCTGGTCCTCCGAGCCGTACTTGTGGATCGCCGCCATCGCCAGCGAGCCCTGGACGGACACGAAGCTGCGCAGCCCCGAGTCGGCCGCCTCCAGCTCCCGGCACGCCACCCCGTAGGCGACGGCGCTCGTCCCGGCGCAGCCGTAGCCCTCCAGGTGCATGCCGAGCAGGCCCAGCTTGCCCAGCTCGGGGGCCAGCTCGCGCGCGGGGAACGTCCCGTCCTCGAACCAGGCCGCCAGGTGCGGCGCCACCTTCTCCGCCACGAAGGCGCGCACGGTGTCGCGGACCATCCGCTCCTCGTCGGTGAGCCGGTCGTCTACGCGCAGCACGTCCATGCGGGGTCTCCTCCGTCCGGGGCCGTCCGCGACGAGGGTACGTCGCTGGGCCGACCCTGACCGGGCAGGGGTGCGATCAGGGATGAATCAGGGCGAATCCGGATGTCAGAGTTACCTTTCGCTGGGCATGATCGAGGCATGGACATGGACAAGACCACGGGCAGGCAACTCCGCCGCACGCACGAGGGACGCATGGTCGCCGGGGTGTGCTCCGGCGCGGGCCGGTTCCTCGGCGTCGACCCCAACATCCTCCGGCTCGGCCTGGCCATCTTCACGATCTTCGGCGGCGCCGGCGTCGCGCTCTACGCGATCGCGTGGCTCCTCATCCCCGAGGAGGGCGCGCAGAAGTCGGTCGCCGAGGACCTGTTCAAGAAGGCGAGCGACTCCCCGACCGTCCAGGACGCGGTGCAGAAGACGAAGGACGCGGTCAACAAGAACCGCACCCACGCCTAGGACGCCGGGATGCCGGACAGCTCGTCGCCGCCCCCGGCGGAGGGGGTGACGACGACGGGTTCGACGTGCTCGCGCGTCCCGGCGACGACGCCGCCGCGGACCTGGTTCCAGCCCAGGGTGAGGATCGCGGCGGCCGACAGGCCGAGGACGCCCGCGAGCGCCACCACCGTCTCCGGCCCCAGCACCTGGGCGGCGGCGCCGCCGACGAGGATGCCGACGCCCTGACCGGCGAGGATGCCGGACTGGGCGAGCCCGAACGCCTGCCCCCGCCCCGACGCGGGCACCGCCCCCACGAACGCGGTGTTGGCGGCGAGCTGGTAGGCGCCGCCGACGCCCGACAGCGCCCACAGCACGACGACGCACCACAGCGGCGGATGCGCGCCCGCGCCGATCAGCGGCAGGCACGCCAGCATCGACATCCAGCCCATGACGTGGAGCCGGCTCGCCGGACGGACGAACCGGCTGAACAGCAGCGACCCCACCACCATGCCCGCCGGCATCGCCGCCAGCAGCAGCCCGGCCGTCACCGCCCCGCCCCCGAACGTCGCCGCGTACGGGACGGCCAGGCCCTCGGGGATCACGTAGAACGCGCACAGCCACGCGAACAGCACCAGCGACCGCAGCACAGGATCGCCGAACACCAGCCGCACGCCGTCGCGCGTCCCCCGCCACAGCCCGAGCGACTGGGGCTCCCTGCTCCGCTGCGCGGGCCGCCGCCGCAGCCCGCCGATCAGCACGACGGCGGACGCGCCGAACGTCAGCGCGTCCAGCCCGAGGGCCTCGTAAGTCCCGACGACGGCGACGGCCGCGCCGCCCAGGAGGAAGCCCAGGACCTGCGTGATCTGCTGGGTGACGCTCGCGATCGCCGAGCCCGCCACATATCGGTCGCCTTCCAGCACGTCCGGCATGACCGCGGCGCGCGCGGCGGAGAACGGCGTCCCCAGCAGCACCGTCAGGAACACCAGCCCCGCGAGCCCCGCGACCGGCATCGGCACGAGCGCCATCACCGCCACCAGCCCGGCCCGCAGGACGTCGCAGACGACCATGACCGTCCGGCGCGGGAACAGGTCGGCGAGGCCGGACAGCACCGGCCCGCCCACGATCGGCGGGATGTAGGTCAGCGCGTACATCAGCGCCGTGAGCAGCGTCGACCTGGTGTGGTCGTACACGAGCACGGCCAGCGCGACCTGCGCGAGCTGGTCGCCGACGAACGACAGGGCCTGCGCGAGCCAGAGAGCGCGGAACTCGCCCACCGCGAACACCTCGCGGTAGGTCGCCTGCTCATCCGGCGGACGACGATGCCGGCCGGTCTGCCTTCCCGCCACGCACGCTCCAGTTCAGCCCGCCCGGTGCCGGGCGCCCTCCCCTATTAACTCACGCTGCGTGGCAGTCGCGTGACCTACAGTGCGCATTTCCCTGATCAATATCCGAGTTCGTGCAGTCGCTCGTCGCTGATCCCGAAGTGGTGCGCGATCTCGTGTACGACTGTTATCCGGACTTCTTCCACAACGTCCTCCGCGGTGTCGCAGATCCGGAGGATCTCGTGGCGGTAGATCGATATGTGATCGGGCAGGACGGCCCCGTACCAGTCGCCCCGCTCGGTGAGGGGGATGCCCTGGTACAGGCCGAGAAGGCCGCGCTCGGGCGCGTCGTCCTCCACGACGATGACGACATTGCGCATGTGGGCGGTCAGCTCCGGCGGCACACTGTCGAGAGCCTCCGCCACGAGGTCCTCGAACGCCTCTCGCGACAACTCCATCACACTGGTCATTCTGCTCGACAGAAGGGGAACACGTGCCCAAGGTCCGCGCCGCGTCGACCCAGGCCCTCGCCGCCGTGCGCGCACAGGCCGCGCGCGCCCGCGCCGCCTGCTCGCCCGTCACCCGCCGCGCCCGGCCCGTCCTCACCAGCCGCTGGACGCGGTTCTCCCTCGTCATCGTCGTCGGCCTCGCCGGAGGCTATCTCGGCCTCCTCGCCGGCGGCAGCTACGTCACCCCCGTCGGCCCCGCGGACGTCCAGCTCACCCTGCACCCGTCCCTGCACGGCGGGACGACCCTGAAGCTGCCCCCGCTCGGCTCCCTCCGCCTCGACACCCACGGGGGCCCGGTCTCCCTGGAGGCCCGCCTCACCGACCTGCGCCCCGACCAGGCCAAGAAGCTGATCGAGGACGACACCGAGGTCGACCGCCTGACCGACCAGATCGCCGGCCAGCTCCGGCACGGCCTCGCCGAGCTCCTCCTGCGCGCCGTCCTCATCGGCCTGGCCACGAGCTTCGTCGCGTCCCTGGCCCTCTTCCGCTCCTGGCGGCGCGCCCTGCTCGGCCTGGGCTCCGCCGCCGCCGGCCTCGTCGCCCTCACCCTCATCACCTGGGGGACGTTCAACCCCCAGTCCATCGCCGAGCCCCGCTACACCGGCCTGCTCGCCAACGCCCCCCAGGTCGTCGGCGACGCCCGCAGCATCGTCGAGCGCTTCTCCGCCTACCGCGCCCAGCTCGCCCGCCTCGTCGGCAACGTCTCCGAGCTGTACGCCACCACCTCCACCCTCCCCACCTACGAGCCCGACCCCTCCACCATCCGCGTCCTGCACGTCTCCGACATCCACCTCAACCCCGCCGCCTGGAACGTGATCAAGTCCGTCAGCACCCAGTTCAAGGTCGACCTCATCATCGACAGCGGCGACCTGATGGACCACGGCAGCAAGCCCGAGGACAAGTTCGCCGACGAGATCTCCGGCCTGAAGGTCCCCTACGTCTACGTCCGCGGCAACCACGACTCCAAGGTCACCCAGAAGGCCGTCGGGCGGGAGAAGAACGCCATCGTCCTGGACGGTGAGACCCGCGAGGTCGCGGGCCTGCGCGTGTACGGCCTCGGCGACCCCCGCTTCACCCCCGACAAGAGCACCCGCGACGACTACGTCGGCGCCGACCAGCTCCGCGCCGAGGGCCTCAGGCACGCCGACGAGCTCCGCAAGGCGGGCAGGCTCCCCGACCTCGTCGTCACCCACGACCCCACCGAGGGCGAAGGCTTCTCCGGCGTCGCCCCCATGGTCCTCGCGGGCCACACCCACACCCGCTCGACCAAGCTCCTGCCCACCGGCACCCGCCTGTTCGTCCAGGGCTCCACCGGCGGCGCCGGCCTGCGCGGCCTCGAACACGAGGAGCCCACCCCCATCGAGCTGTCCGTCCTCTACTTCAGCCGTGCCAGCCACCGCCTCCAGGGCTGGGACGACCTGCGCCTCGGCGGCCTCGGCCTCACGTCCGCCCAGATCGAACGCCACCTCGAACCCGCCCCGGACCGCCCCGTCACGCCCCAGCCCCCGGCCGCGTCCCCGCCCGCGTCCCCGACGTCCCCGTTCCCCTCGGAGTTCCCGTCCGACTGGCCGTCCCGCACCCCGTCCCCGACCGTCACCCCGTCGCGCACCACCTCTCCGAGGTAACCGTTTGCACGCCGCCCCGCCGCGTCCTCTAGACTTGGCGAGTCGAGTGGCGACCAAGTCCGCCACCACGGGCCCCCTTCGTCTAGCGGCCTAGGACGCCGCCCTTTCAAGGCGGTAGCGCCGGTTCGAATCCGGTAGGGGGTACCACCCACACTGCTGCATGATCATTAGCCGTCCAGGTCGTCACTTCCCGTGACGCCTCCGATGGCACTCCGTAGTCGCATGGGGTCCCAGCCCTCCACCGCCCCTTCAGATCGGCGTCGAGGACCCCTCCGGCGATCCCCTGCACCGGCCGCGGAGCACCCGGGGCGTGTTCACCCGGGCGGCGTTCGCCCGGCCCCTGGCGGCACGAGGCGGAGCGGCCTCTCGGACGGAAACGGTTCCGTTCCCCCTTCCACTCGCCTGATAAGATCGCCGCGAAATAAAAACTGAAAAAGCCGTCTCGGCTCTTCAGTCGTCCGTGGAAGCGGGCGCACGAAGGGCCGGGGCCAACGCCTCCGGGATCCCTTTGTGCGCCCCAACAAACAAAGGGGTTCCGGTGGAAAAGAAATGGCGCCCGCGAGTTTTGCTCGCAGGCGTCCGCAGATACCTGGAGACGCTGTCGAGCGATCTCCGGGCTGCGGACAAAGGAATGCTCGCGATGGTCATGATCGCGAGCGCGGCGGGTGTCGCCAACGGCTTCATCCTGGCGCTGACGGGCGTGACCAAGAGTGTCGGGCCGCTGACGGCGGCCTGCGTCTCCGTGTTCTTCGGAACGCCGGTCATGTGGGTGTTCTTCAGACCGTCGCTGCGAAGCCGCTGGTCCGTATGGATGCCGTCCCTCCTGCTGGGCCTCAGCATGGGGGTGAACAACCTGGCCTACCAGAACGGCTTGCGGTGGGTTCAGTTGCAACTCCTCCAGCCGCTCTCGTTCCTGTTCAGTGCCATCTTCCTGATCGGCCCCAGGGTCGTGCGGGACGCCAGGAGCGGGAGGTACTCGACCGCCATGTGGCCGGTCCTGGCCGGGCTCGGTATCTGGCTCCTGTCCGCCGACACGGCCGGCGGCGCGGGCGGGCGAGCCTTCACCGACGCGATACCGCGGATCCAGGTGCTGGGCCTGCTCGTTCCGGACTGGGGGCTGGGACTCGGAACCCTGTTCCTCACCGCGGCCACCTACGCCTACTACAGCAGGAAGATGGAGGTCTTCGGCAAGGATGTCCGCGGGAAGATCAACACTCTCGCCGGCATCCCCTGCTTCGTCGTCCTCGGGCTGGGCGCGCTGGCGTTCGAGAGCGACTGGGCCGGCATCACCGACGGCTACTGGCTGTATCTGCTGATCTGCGCGTGCAGCGGGATGGTCCTCTCGCTTCTCAACGGAGTCGTCATGGTGTGGGCCTTCGACAGGGGGCTTCTCGCGTCCACGACCGTGATGCTCTCCCCGCTGCGAACCCTCCTCGGAACGTTCCTGGGGATGGTCGCGGCGCACACCGCCCCCGGCCCCCTGGGACTGGCGGCGATCGGCCTGATCCTCGTCGCCTCCTTAGGAGCGGCGGTGATCCAGAGTCGTCAGGACGGCTCTGAGTGACCCGGCGGCGGGGAGGCTCTGCCTCCCCGCCGTTCGCGTGCCGCCGGACTAATCCGGTTGGCCGGGCCGCCGGGCCCGGCTAATGTTCGTCCCACCTCGCGGCTGCTGAACCTCGGGGAGTCCATCGCCCACGGAGCGATGTCCCGTGCGTCCGCTCTGGACGATCACGTCTGAGACCCATGCCGAAATCCAGCAGCCACCAAGGAAAGCCCATGACCGCGTCCCCGCAGGATTCCCGCCTCGTCCGCATGGACGACGGCTGGCTCCGTCTCCCCAACCGGTGGGACATCCCCGTCGAGATCTGCGCCGGCGCCGACGTGCCGATAGAGCCCAGCGCCATCGACGAGATCCTCACCGTGCTCGAAACCGCCGGCACCCTGGCGCGGCTCGCCGACGCGACCGGGCACCCGGGCGCGGTCATCGACCGCGTCGCGCTCACCCCGGACCTCCACAAGGGCGCCGGGATCCCCATCGGCACCGTGCTGCGGACCAGCGGCGCGCTGATCCCGCAGGCGGTCGGCAACGACATCAACTGCGGCATGCGCCTGGAGACGACCTCGCTCACCGTCGACCAGGTCCGTCCCCGGCTGGACGCGCTGGAAGGGCGGCTGCGGCACCTGTTCTTCGAGGGCGGCCGGCGGATCGCGCTGTCGGGGCTCCAGCGCGAGGCCCTGCTGCGCGACGGGCTGCCCGGCCTGCTCGCGGCGCCGGGAGATCCCGCGAGCGGCATCTGGTCGCAGTACCGGCCCGAGGACGGGCGGCCGGGCCGGATCCACGGCGAGCGGTACCCGGTCACGACCGCCGAGCCGTTCCGCGACTGGATCGACAGTGCGGGCGGGACCAGCTACGACAGCATCATCGGCAGCGTCGGCGGCGGCAACCACTTCGCCGAACTGCAGTACGTCGCGTCGGTCCACGACCGGCAGGCCGCCTACGCCTGGGGGTTCGAGCCCGGGCAGGTCGTGCTGATGGTGCACAGCGGCTCGCTGTCGCTGGGGCACCAGGCGAACGCCGACGGCCTGGAGCGGGCGAGGAAGGCGTGGCCCGCGTCCGTCCCGCTGCCGGACAACAAGATCCTTCCCATCCTGCTCGGCGAGCGGAACGAGGCCGCGCTGCGGCGCTACCTCGACGCGTTCGGCAACGCCGCCAACTTCGCGGTCGGCAACCGGTTCTTCCTCTCGCTCATGCTGCGCCAGGGCCTCGCCGCGGAGTGCGGCGACCTCACCGGCGACCTGGTCTACGACGCCCCGCACAACCTGCTGTGGCGGCACGACGACGGGTCGGTCGTGCACCGCAAGGGCGCGACGCCCGCGGGCGGGTACGCCGACACGGCGGGCGGGCCGTACGCGATGTGGGGCGAGCCGGTCATCGTGCCCGGGTCGATGGGGGCGGCCAGCTACGTGCTGCGGGGGCGCGGCGACCCGCGGACGCTGGCCAGCGCGTGCCACGGCGCCGGCCGCCGCGTTCCGCGCGGCGCGGCGTCCCGGGCCGGCGACGCCGAACTCGACGCGTTCCTCACCGGGTTCCGCGTGGTCACGCCCCTCGACCACCGCGACCCCGCGGTCACCCGCCGCGCGGACGTCATGGCCGCCTGGCGGCGCGACCTCAAGCAGGAGGCGCCGTGGGTGTACAAGGACATCGGCCCGGTCGTGTCCAGCCTCGAACGGGCCGGCGTCGCGGACCCGGTGGTCGAGCTGCGGCCGCTACTGACCGTCAAGGGATGACTCGCCGGGCGGGGCCGGCCGTCCTGGCGGACGATGCCGGTCCCGCCCCTTTCCCGCAGGCCGCCCGCCCTTTCCCGCGGGCCGCCCGCCCCTTTCGAGCCGGCCGCCTTCACCGGAATAGTTGAAAGATCAGCCTTGATACGCCATCGGCGAATGGAAGCCTGGGCGGCCGGTTAATCGACCGTCCGAAAAGTGGCGGAGCGCCGCTCCATACGCGCGACCTCCCCGTTCGCCGTCAACCCGTAGCCGCCCGGCGGACAAGGGGTTGAAATCCACGGGAAGTTAGGTCAAGATCACCCAGATGCTCCCGCCGCGGGCGGCGGTTTATGTCGAACCGCGCCCGCCGTATGACGCTTGTGTGTGACCACCTGAAGCCATCGGCAACTGGGAGGCGCCCGAGTGAATGGGTCTGACCTGCGAACGGATGGATTATCCCCTCGAATTGAGCAATCAACCCCCGCGTCCGCCTCGGGCGTACGGCGGACTTCGGATCTGCTGCAGACCTCGCCCTATCTGACATTCGTCCGCCCCGGCGACGAAAGCCCGGTCGTCTACGCGATCGACGAACTGACGCCGGCATATCCCGACGTGACGGCGCCGGAATGGGCCGCGTTCGGGGCGATCGGCCTGGACCGTTCCGTGGTCTGGCACGGGGACGCCGCCGCGCTCGACGCCCTGAACGACGCCGCGGCATCGCCCGTCGAGCGGCCGGTGCTCGCGGCGGCGCACGGCCCCGCGGTCGTCGACGACCTGGCCGGCCGCGGCTGGCTGCAGCCCCCCGCGGACCTGTGCGCCGACTACCTGCTGACCACCGCGCAGATCGAGGTCACGGCGCACTGCAACTGGGGCTGCGGGTTCTGCCCCGTCTCACTCGACCGCAAGCCGGCGGCGACGATGCCGATGCCGCTGTTCGAGGAGATCATCGAGAAGATCGCTCCGTACGACACGATCCGGTACGTCACGTTCCACTTCTACAACGAGCCCACGCTGGACCGCTTCTTCGCCGAGCGCCTGGCGGTCCTGCGCGAGCACCGGCTGAAGCTGCGCCTGTTCACCAACGCCAGCAGGCTCACCGAGGAGAAGGTCGCCCTGCTCCGCCAGGGGGACACGCTGTTCCAGCTCGTGGTGAACCTGCCGGCGCTCGACGAGGACTCGTTCCGCGACCTGACGGGCACCAGGGGACTCGCGCGGACGCTGGCCGGCGTCGAGGCCGCGCTCGACGCCGGGCTGCCGATGGAGATGGTGGTCAACGGCGGCGGGGACGACGCGCGGCGGCGGCTCGGCGAGCTGCGGGCGCGGTTCGAGCCGCGCGGCGTCGCGGTCCGCTCGACGCTGCTGTCGGACCGGGCGGGATCGCTGGCGGAGGACTACCACCAGGACGTCCGCGTCGAGGGCAGGCTGCGGGGCTGCGGCTGGCCGGTGAACCACGCGCATTTCTCGGTCGGCGGCGACATGTTCATCTGCTGCAACGACTACTACCAGCGCGAGAAGTTCGGCAATATCCGCTCCGGCTCCGTGCACGAGCTGATGACGAGCGAGGCGGCGGTCCGGCTGCGCCGCAGGGTCTTCGGTGTCGCCGACGCGCCCGACGACTATCTCTGCCGAACGTGCCATGACCAGCTGCCCGACTTTCCCCGCCGGCAGTTCCGCCCGCTCGCCAGCTTCCCGGTGAAAGGCTGCCACCGGGGGGTGGGCCGTGCCTGAGGAGACCGCTCCCCGCAGCGTTCGCATCTGGTACGTCTCCGGACAGCGTCTCTGCAATTTCCGGTGCGCGTACTGCGTTTCCGTCAACGACTACGCCAAGAGCAATTCCGGCGACTGGTCCGACGAGGACCGGTCCCGCTTCGAGAAGATAGTGGACTGGATCGCCGACCGGCCGTTCCAGATCGGGGTCCGGCTGGCGACATTGGGAGAACCGTTCGCCTCGCGGCCGTTCCTGTCCAAGGCGGCCGGGCTGAGCACGCGTCCGAACATCGACTTCGTCGAACTGCTGACCAATGGGTCGCTGCTGAAGCGCCGCCTTGAGCAGCTCGACCGCGAGGGGGACATCGGCAAGATCTCACTGTGGGTGACCTACCACCCGACGGAGATCCCGCTGGCGCGGTTCATCGCGAACGCCCGCTTCGCTCAGGAGCGCTACGGCTGCTTCGTCGTCGTCAACGGCCTGCTGTTCCCCGACAACGAGCAGGAGGTCGTCGATCTCGGGCGCGCCGCCGAGGACGCGGGCCTGCGGTTCAACCTCGACCTCGGCTACGACCCCCTCACGCCGCACGGCGTGCACACCGAGCTCGGCGCCATGGTGCCCGTGCTGCGCGAGCGGGCGGAGGACGGGATCGACCGCGCGATCCGCCTCGGCGCGCATCCCGAGCTGCTCGACCTCAACATGGCCGCGATGCGGGACCTGCGCGGGGAGACGTGCAGCGCGGGCCACGACTACTTCTACATCGGCATCCGCGGCGACGTGTACCGGTGCTCGCGCTACCAGGCCCTGGACAAGGACCGCATCGGCAACGTCCTCGACGAGGGGTTCGAGCTCCGTCCGGCCCGCGAGCCCTGGGCCGCCTGCGGAGCCGGATTCGGCTGCGGCAACAAGGAGGACTTCCTTCACCTGCGGCGGCGCCGCCCCGCGGCCGGACCGCCGCCCCCCAGCCTCGGCTGGGTCGACCGCGACGCGCCCGCGGCCGCCGGCCGGACCCGCCGCGGCGGCGCGCCCGGCGCGCTCACGCACGCGGCGCCGGCCGGGCCCTCCACAGAGGAGACGCACTGATGCGCATAGCGGACATGACCTGGCAGGAGTACGACGACCAGATCGGACGGCGGATCGTCGTCCTGCCGATCGGTTCGATCGACGGCCACGGCCCCCACCTGCCGCTCTCCGCCGACACGATCATCTCCGACCACCTCGCCCGGCAGCTGGAGGAGCGGCTCGGCGTCCTGGTCCTGCCGCCCCTGACCTACGGCCTGGCCACCGATCCCGCGGCCAGCGGCGGCCGGTTCCCCGGCGTGACCAACGTGCGGGCCGCGACCTTCACCGCTCTGGTGCTGGACATCCTGCGCGCCTCCTACCGGCACGGCGCCCGCAGGTTCGTGCTGCTCGACTCGCACAAGGTCAACCTGGGCGCGCTCAGGGAGGCGGCCGAGCTGTTCGCCGACACCGCGCCGCAGGCCCGGATCATGGCCGTCACCTGGTGGGACGTGGTGACCGAGGAGAGCCGCAACGCCATCGCGGCCGAGACCGGCGTCGCCCGCCATGACGACCACCACGCGGCCATGGTGGAGACGAGCCTGGTGATGCACGCCGCGCCGCACCTGGTCCGCGAGGAGCTGCTGGCCGACGACGAGATCCCCCGCCGGGCGCGCTACTTCGTCCTCCCCGTGCCGCAGGATCTGCGGACCAAGACCGGCGTGGTCTACCGGGCGGCGGCGGCGAGCCCCGCCATCGGCGCACGGCTGATGACCGAGATCGTCACCAACCTTGTCGCCGCGGTCACCCGCGAGCTCGGCGAATCCCCGCAGGAGGTCCACCCGTAATGCTGATCATGGCGATCAAACCGGGCCATGACGGATCCATCGCCGTAGTCGAGGACGGCCGGCTGCTGTGGTGCCTGGAGTCGGAGAAGGACACGTTCCCCCGGTACGCGCCGCTGACCCCCACGACGCTGCTGGAGGCCGCGCAGCGGCTGGACCGCATGCCGGACGTGGTGGCGCTCGGCGGCTGGGCCAAACCGCGCACGGGCGGAGTGATCGGCGCCGGCTACTCGGGCGTCTCGGCGGTGCGGCGCAGCCGGATCCGCTTCTTCGGCTCCGAGGTCGAGTACTTCACCTCGTCCCATGAGCGCTCGCACCTCATGACCGCCGTCGGCATGGCGCCGCCGGGGGACGAGGAGCTGAGCACCGTCCTGGTGTGGGAAGGCGTGATCGGTTCGTTCTACCTGGTCGACCGGGACTGGCAGGTCGTGCGCACCGTGCCGGTGCTGCCCCACCCGGGCGACCGCTACGCGTTCCTCTTCTCGCTGGCCGACCCGACGTTCCCCGACCACGGGCAGACGCCCCGCACGGACGGCAGCGGCAAGCTGATGGCGCTGGCGGCGTACGCCGACGCGAAGGACGCCGACGCCGACATCGAGTCCGCCGTCGACCGCATCCTGGCCGCACCGGCCGTCAACCCGGCGCCGAAGGCCGACTTCGCCGACACCGTGCTCTACAACGCCGGCGTCCAGTCGAAGGCCGCCAAGACGGCCGCGGCCCTGCTGACCAAGCGGATCTTCGACATGTTCGCCGAGGTCGCGGTCCGCGAGCTGCCGGCCGGCACGCCGTTGCGGATCTCGGGCGGCTGCGGGCTCAACTGCGACTGGAACGCGGCGTGGCGCGATCTCGGGCATTTCAGCTCGGTGTTCGTTCCGCCGTGCACCAGCGACTCCGGGTCGGCGATCGGGACCGCGATCGACGCGCTGGCCCACCGCGGCCGCACCACGCCGATCGACTGGTCGGTGTACGCCGGGCTCGACTTCGTCGACGACACCCGCCCCGATCCGGGACGGTGGCACGAGGGGCCCCTCGACGACCGCGCCCTCGCGGCGGCGCTCGCGTCGGGCCGGATCGTCGCCTGGGTGCAGGGACGCTGGGAGGTCGGTCCGCGCGCGCTGGGCAACCGGTCGCTGCTGGCCGAGCCCTACTCGGCGGCGACCCGGGACCGGCTCAACCAGATCAAGCAGCGGGAGCCGTACCGGCCGATCGCGCCGTGCTGCCGTGAGGAGGACCTCGCGGACGCCTTCGTCGAGGACTTCCCCGACCCGTACATGCTGTACTTCCGGCGCGTCCGGTCGCCGCGGCTGGCGGCGGTGACCCACGTCGACGGCTCGGCCCGCGCCCAGAGCGTCACCGCGGCGGGCAACCCGCCGCTGCACGGCCTGCTGAGCGCGTTCGCCGACCGCACCGGGCTGGGCGTGCTGTGCAACACCTCGCTCAACCACCTGCGGCGAGGTTTCATCAACCGGATGTCGGACCTCGCCGCCTACTGCGAGGACCGCGGCATCGACGACATGGTCGTCGGCGACCGCTGGTACACGCGGACGGCCACAGGAGGCGGACATGCCGGCTGACCCGCGCACACCCCGCTCCCAGCCGCTGGTCAGCGTCATAATCCCCACCCTGAACCGGGCCGCCGCGCTGGACGCGGCGCTGGACAGCGTCATGACGGCCGCCCGGAGGCTCTCCGACGACCGGGACGCGGTCGAGGCGATCGTCGTCAACGACGGCGGCCGGTCCGTCGGCGACCTCGTCGACGCCTGGAAGCCGCGGCTGCGCGTCACGCTGATCGAGCTCGACCGGTGCTCGGGCGGGGCGTCCGTGCCGCGCAACGTCGCCATCGACGCCGCCCAGGGCGAGTACATCGCGTTCCTCGACGACGACGACGTCTTCCTGCCCTCGCACCTGGCCGCCGGCTGCGAACCGCTGCGGCGCGGCGAGGCGGACTTCGTCTACTCGGGCGCCGTCGTGTCCGAGCGGCGGCTGGACGCCCTCCCGGACGACCTCGGCGGGTACCGGCTCAAGGCCTACCCCTACGACCCCCGGTTCCTGATGGTGGCGAACTACCTGCACACCGGCTCGGTCATCGTGCGCAACTTCCGGCGCACCGACGTCCGGTTCGATCCGCGGCTGGACGTCTGCGAGGACTGGGACCTGTGGATCGCGCTGACCGCGGAGCTGGACTACCGCGTCGCGTTCGTCGACGAGATCACCTCCGTGTACCACCAGATCCCCGACACCAGCGGGGTGGTGTCCGGAGCCCAGCTGATCTCGCCGTCGAAGTTCGCCCTGGCCCGCGACTACATCAACGCCAAGTGGCCGGTGGCGGACCCGGTCGTGGAGGGGTACCGCGCCTGGCTGGTGGCGCTGGAGCGGTACCGCGACGACCTCATCGCGCGGCGCAGGCGCATGCCGAACCTGCTGTTCGACGAGATCCTCGGCTACCTGCACGAGCGGATCACCCGGGGGCTGCCGCCCGACGACGCCCACATCGCCCGGTTCTTCACCGCGGCCGCGCCGGTGGGGCCGGAGGCGATCGCGTGAGCCCGCGGTCCGACGAGCCGCGCGGCCTGCTGTTCTCGCCGGCGTCGAGCTATCCCGTCCCGACGGCGTACGTCGTCGACCGCGACGGGACGATCCTGCACACCTGGAGCCACACCCACGGCCAGCCCCGCCCGGAGGACGACCCGCCCAGCTACCTGCGCGGCTGGAACCACGTCGAGATGGACGAGGCGGGCCGCCTCTTCGCGATCGTGCCGCTGCACGCGCTGCTGAAGCTCACCCGCGACTCGCGGCTGGAATGGGCGTGCGACGTGGCCGCGCACCACGATCTCGCGATCAACGCCGACGGCACCGTCCTCGTGCTCGGCGAGGCCCCCCGCCGGGTGGACGACGGCCGGACCGGCCACGTCGTGCTCGACAACCTGATCACGACGATCTCCGCCGACGGCGCCGTCACGAGGGAGGCGTCGCTGTACGACCTCCTGCGGACGGACCCCGGCCTGCGGCGGCTGATCGACACGGAGATCCGGCGGCGCGCCGCCGCGTTCCGGAGGCGCGGGTGGCCCGTCCCCGACGACGGCGTCCCGGACGCGGTGGCCGCCGAGACCCGCGCGATCCTGCGGACGGGAGGCCACGCGGGAGAGCGGCGCCGCGCCCTGCGGCTCCTGCGCGCCCTGCCCGGGTCCCCGTGCGACGTCCTGCACACCAACACCCTCGAAGTGCTGCCACCCCATCCGGCCGGCCTCTGGTCGCAGGGCGACCTGCTGGTCTGCATGCGGGAACTCGACGCCATAGCGGTGATCAGCCTCGCCGACGAGCGGGTGGTCTGGTGGTGGGGGCCCGGCGAACTGTCGAGGCCGCACCAGCCCACCCTGCTCCCGGACGGCCGGATCCTCGTCTTCGACAACGGCGTGGAGAGACGGCGCTCGCGCCTGGTCGCGGTGGACCCGGCCACCGGCGGCATCGGGTGGAGCTGGACGGCCTCCCCGCCGGAGTCGTTCTTCTGCCCGCTCGCCGGCGGCGCCGAGCCGCTGCCGGGCGGCGGCGTCCTGGTCACGAACTCCACCGCCGGCGCCGCCTTCGAGGTGACGGACGACGGACGGGTCGGCTGGGAGATGTCCCTGCCCGTCGAGGTGTACGGGGCCGAGCGCGGCCGGGTGTCCATCTACCGGATGTCGGCCGTGCCCGCCGGCGTCCTCTCCCGCGACGCGGCCGGACGCGCGCCGGCGGCGGCCGGGACGGGTGAGCGGGGGACTTCGTGAAGACCTTGATGATCATGAGGAGCCAGAGCGGGGTCCCCGGCCGGTCCGGCGTGCCCGGCGGTCAGATCGGCATGATCCAGATCGCCCGGGCGCTGCCGTCCCTCGGAACCGAGGTGAGCCTGTTCGTCGGCGGGCCGCGGATGGCCTACTTCGCGGGCCTCGACGACCTCGATCCGCACTACCTGCGCTGGCCGACCTGGCTCGACACCGCCATCGCGGCCGCTCCGGGAGGGGTGCGCGCGATCGGCCGCCGCCTGCGGCGGCGCCGGTGGCTGGCCGCGGTCACGGCGCTGCCGGAGTTCGCCGGCGCGGACGTGATCCACGTCCAGGGCCTCGAAGACGCCGAGGCGCTGCTCGACCGGGCCGACGGCCCGATCGTCGTCACCCACTGGGGACGGGTCGGCCGGTGGCTGCCCACCGGAACCGACGCGCGCGCGGACGAGCTGCTGGCCCGGCGCATCAGCCGGATCCGCGCCGGAGCCAGGATCGTGGCCATCGGCCAGGCGCAGGCCCGGGCGCTGACGGACGCGGGCCTGCCGCCTTCCGCCGTCATCCCGCCGGGCATCGATCTGGAGCACTTCGCCAAGGGCGACCGCGACCGCGCACGCGCCGAGCTGGGCCTGCCCGCCGACGCCAAGATCGTGCTCTATGTGGGCCGCCTCGCCGCCGACAAGAACGTCGAGACCGTGCTGTCGGCGTTCGCGGGCATCAGCGGGAAGGTCGAGAACGGCAGGCTGCTCGTCGTCGGCGACGGCCCCTTCCGGCAGGACCTGCAACGCGCCGCCACGGAGCTCGGCATCGACGCGTCGGTGTCGTTCCACTCCTTCGTCCCCCACCAGCAGCTGCCCGCGTACTACCAGGCCGCCGACGTCACCGTCGTGCCGTCGAACCTGCTGGAGACGTTCTGCATGGTCGCCCTGGAGGCCATCGCCTGCGGCTGCCCTCTGGTCGTCACCGACCAGGTGCCGGAGATCCTGAACGACTTCCCCGACGTCCCCTCCGTGTCCCCGTACGACGTCGCGGGCTTCCAGGAGCACATGGCCGCGGCCCTGCACGGTGAGCTGCGCCCGGCCGCCGACGCGCGCGTCGGCGAGTACGCCTGGAGCCGGATAGCCCGTCAGTACGCTGACCTCTACCAGACCGCCGACCGCCGCAGCAGCGGTGAGACCTCAAGCCGATAGGCACTCGCGAGGAGCCGACGAATGCACTCTGCCCTGAACGAAGGGACGCACCCCGACGTCGCGCGGGAGCGGTTGCGGCACGTCTACTGGATCGGCGGCGGCAGCGGGGCGGGCAAGTCCACCATCGCCCGGCGCATCGCGGACCGGTACGGGATGCACCTGTACGACACCGACGCGGTGATGCCCGACCACGCCCGGCGCATGCCCGCGGAGGAGGCCCCCTACCTGCGCGAGTTCGCGGCCATGGACATGGACCAGCGGTGGGTGGCCAGGAGCCCGCGCGAGATGCTCGACACCTTCCACTGGTACCGGGGCGAGGGGTTCGGCCTGATCGTCGACGACCTTCTCGCCCTTCCCGCCGACCGCCCGGTGCTGGCCGAGGGCTTCCGGCTGCTGCCCGACCTCGTCCGGCCCCTGCTCACCGAGATGAGCCACGCCGTGTGGCTGCTTCCCACCCCCGCGTTCCGCGAGGCGGTGTTCGACGGCCGCGGCGGCCCGGCGTGGGGGTTCGTCGCCAAGACGGGCGATCCGCGGCACGCCCTGCGGAACCTGCTCCAGCGCGACGCCATGTTCACCGACCGGCTCGCCGAGCAGACCCGGGACCTGGATCTGACGGGCCTCAGGGTCGACCCCGAGGTCACCGAGGACGACCTCGTCCGGCGAGTCTCCGCGGCGTTCGGCCTTGAGCAGTAGGCGGTCGCGACGTGGCCGCCCCAGGCGCGGCCCCGGCGGCCGCGACCGCCGGCAACGGCCTCCGGCGCCCCCGCACCGGTCAGGCGTGCCCGTCCAGCAGGCGTTCCAGGTAGACGCCGACCCCGTCCTGGACGTTGGCGAGCGTCACGTCCGTGGCCGCGGCAAGGACCTCCGCGTGCGCGTTGGCCACGGCGACCGACCGCCCGGCCCACCGCATCATCGGAACGTCGTTGGGCATGTCGCCGAACACCAGGACGTCTTCCGCCGGAACCGCCAGCTCACCGGCGACGGCGGCGAGGGCGCTGCCCTTCGTCACCCCCCGCCGGCTCATCTCGACCAGGCCGAGGTATCCCTGCCGGGTCACCTCGACCAGATCACCGACGGTCGCGGCCACCAGCGCCACGAACGACTCCGGCTCGCGCCCGGGAGCGCGCGCCTGCAGCTTCACCACCGGCCCGCCGGTCAGGTCGGGCGGCACGGCCGGCGCGGGGGCGGCCGCGGCCCCGCGTCTCCGGGGCCAGCCGGGCTCGTGCAGAACCCGGCCGCCGCACTCCACGTGCGCGGCGAAGACCACCTCGGGCACCCGCTCGCGGAGCAGCGCGCACACCCGCCGGACGTGCGCGGGAGCCATCGGCCGGCAGGCGAGCACCCGCTCCGCCGCCGGGTCGTACACCACGCCGCCGTTGGCGCAGACCGCCAGGTACCGCGCGCCGAGCTGGGAGTAGACCTCCGCGAGCCGGTGCTGCGACCGCCCGGTCACCAGCACCACCCGGGCGCCGGCGCCCGCCGCCCGGCGCAGTGCGGCGGCGTTGCGGGCGCTGACGGCGCCGCCCTCCCCCAGCAGCGTGCCGTCGAGGTCGGTCGCGATCAGTCTCGGACGCGCGGCCGGGCGGACCGGAGGCGGGGGCGAAGGCGTCACGCCGCGACGATAGCCCCGGCCGCGGCGCGCGTGACGGCCCGGCGCGCGACGAGCGCAGGCGACCCCCGGAGTGCATCGTGACCGAGACGTTCGACCGCCCCCGGGAGCTCACCGGCGACGCGTCCCTGAACCACGTGGTCCTCGGGCCCGCCGGGTCGATCGGCGTCGAAGGACGGCTCGCGCAGGACGCGTGCTCCCGGGACGCTCTGCACGCCCTGGCCGCCGACCTCGGCCTGCCCGGCCTGCGGAGGGACCGCCTGGCCGACGATCTCGCCCGCGCCGCGGCGTCGTCCGACGCGGAGGCGGCGCGCTCGGCCGCCGCCGTCCTGCACGCCTTCGGGATGCGCCTCGGTGCGCTGGTCGCGACACTGCGCGATCCCGCCACCGCCGAACGCCAGGGGAGCACGCCGCACCGCCGGGCCTTCCTCGCCCGGTGGACGGCCGTCGAGCGCGTGTGGTTCGGGGGCGGTCTGCTGGCGGGCGGGTGCGGACCGCTCGTCCTGGAGGGGGCGCGGGCGACGGCCGGTCTCGCACCGCACCCGTGCCCCGTGGCCGTGTCGCCCCGGCCGGAGCTCGCCCCGCTCATCGGCGCGGCCCGGCACGTGCCCGCGGGCTCCGGCGCCGAGGCCGCGGTGGTGGCCGACCTCGGGCACACCCGCATCAGGACCGCGGTCGCCGAGCGGCACGACGGCACCCTGCGGCGCCTGCGCCACCTGCGCGCCGGGCCCGTGCCCCGGCGGCCCGGCGCCGACGCCGTCGAGGCGGCGGTCGGCGCCGCGCTGGCCGCGGCGGTCCGGGACGCCGCGGGCCCGGCGTCGAAGCGGGTCCGGGTCGTCGTCAGCGTCGCCTCGTTCGTGCGAGACGGGCTGCCCGCCGACGACGGGCAGGGGATCTACGGGTGCCTCGCGGCGCGTGCTCCCGCGCTCCTGCGCGCGGTGGGCGACGCGGCCGGCGTCAGCGCCGACCTGCGGTTCCTGCACGACGGGACCGCCGCGGCCTCGGCCGGGGGCGGCCCCGGCGACGCCGCGATCACGGCGGGAACGTGGCTGGGCGTGGGCTTCGCGCCCTCGGGAGGGCCGCCGCCCCTCGCCGTGCCGCGGCGCGGGCTGCCCGTCGCCTGGGCGGACGAGGCCGGCCCGCCGCCGGGCGCGCTCGGCTGAGGACCGAAGGAATGGCCGACGAAGTGGGACACGGTGACCGCCGCGCCGCCACGGACGGGGATCCGGCAGGAGCCCCGGCCGGGACGTCCGCCGCGCCGGCCGGCGGCGCGCACCGTCCGACCCTCGTCATCGTGAGCGGGCCTCCCGGCTCGGGCAAGACGACCATGGCGGGCCTGCTCGCCCGGGCGCTGCCGTGCCCTCTCGTGTCGCGCGACGCCATCAACGAGGGCATCTTCCACACCTTCGGTCACGACCTCGGCGTCGCCGCCAAGGACTCCGTCGCGCGCATGGCCTTCGACGCCTTCTTCCAGACGGTCGATCTGCTGCTGTCCTCGAAGGTGTCGGTCGTGGCCGAGGCGGCGTTCCAGCACCGGAGATGGCGCCTGGGGCTGGACTCGATCAAGACCGAAGCGGACATCAGGCTCGTGCACTGCGTCATCGATCCCGGGCTGGCGCGCCGGCGCGTGGCCGCGCGGCTCCGCGAGCAGCCCGACGGCCCCGGTGCGCGGCGTGCGGCGCTGGCCCGGCGAGGGAGGACGGGCGGCGGGGCCGCGAGCGGATTCGAGGAGGTGTCGCTCGCGGTCCCCTCGCTCCGCGTCGCCACCGCGAGGGGCTACGACCCGGACATCGACGTGATCATCGACTTCATCCGTGCACAGCGTGGATCCGGCACTCAGTAGAGGGTGGCATAGGTGAACTCATTATCGTCCGTC
Source organism: Actinomadura sp. NPDC048021 (assembly GCF_040653135.1). Taxonomy (NCBI): domain Bacteria; kingdom Bacillati; phylum Actinomycetota; class Actinomycetes; order Streptosporangiales; family Thermomonosporaceae; genus Actinomadura; species Actinomadura sp. NPDC048021. The sequence continues at coordinate 76,293 of NZ_JBEZJQ010000025.1, read as the reverse complement.
GCAGTAATCGGAGGAAGCGGCTTCATCGGCTCACATCTGTGTGAACTGCTGTTGGACATGGAGTGCCGGGTGTACTGCGTGGACAACTTCGCCACGAGTGGACCCCACAACGTGGCACATCTCGCGGACCGGCCCGGGTTCGCACTCATCGAACACGACATCAACGAGCCCCTCGACCTGACGGGCGCGATCGGGACCGTGGTGCATCTCGCCTCGCTGCCCAGCCCGGTCGACTATCTGGCGCGCCCGGTGGAGACCCTCCGTGTCGGTTCTCTTGGAACTCTCAACACTCTGGACTTCGCCCGGGCGAAAGGCGCCCGATATGTGTACGCGTCGAGCAGCGAGGTCTACGGAGACCCGTCCGTACATCCGCAGACCGAGTCCTACCACGGCAATGTGAACCCCATGGGGCCGCGCTCCTGCTATGACGAGGGAAAACGGTTCGGAGAGGCCGCCTGCGAGGCGTACCGGACCGTTTATGACGTCGACACCACGGTCCTGCGCATCTTCAACACCTACGGCCGCCGCATGCGGGCGGAGGACGGCCGGCTCGTGCCCACCTTCATCCGTCAGGCGCTGGCCGGCCGGCCCCTCACCGTGCACGGCACCGGGCGGCAGACGCGCTCCCTGTGCCATGTGGACGACACCGCGCAGGCGCTGGTCAAAGCCGCTCTGACCGGGCATCCGGGGCCGATGAACATCGGGAATCCCGACGAGCTGACGGTCGTCGCCATCGCCGAGCTCATCCGGGAGCTGTGCGACTCGCCGTCGCCGATCCACCATGTCGGCGCCCGCGACGAGGACCCCACCAGGCGGCGCCCCGACATCGCCCTGGCCCGCCGGGCACTCGACTGGGAACCGCGAGTGAGCCTGAGAACCGGCCTGACCGACACCATCGCCTGGTTCGCGAGCCATTCGTCACTGGCCGCAGTGAACCCCTGACGCTCCATTACCCGATGCGGGCGCGGCTCGCCGTGCCCGCATCACTCCCCCACGTCATTCATCCGGGAGAGGCCCGCGACCGAATCCGGTCACGGGGGCCGGGTTGCGCATCTGCGCTTTCCCCGGACGCGCCCATTCCCGCGCAACTCGAAGGATATTTTCCTACTCATCAGTTGAACTGGGAAAACGACGGCCCGGCCCTGCCTCACAAAGGGTTTCTCAACCACAGAGCCGGGTCGCCGCCTCCCATGCGCCCCTGCCGACGGGTGAAGAGGCCGCCGCGTGAATCGAGGGGCTTGCACGCCGACCAGAATACCAGCCGACACGGTCGGCCTCTTGTGTTACGTTCGGCCTTACGCAACTCAACAAAATAGGACCGATCCCGGTCTTCGAGTTGCGCCCGTCAATCGGGTGCAGCGAGGAGGACCGGGATTGAAGACCCCGGACCTCCTCGTGAGCACCGCTCACAAAGGAGGGGGTCCCCTTGAGGAACCTCGAAAACCGCGAACGCGGTCGCGCGCTCGCGCTCGTCCTCACCATCTGCGGCTTCGTGCCGCGGCGGGTGAGGCTCGCCCGCGAGTGGCTGACCAACGAGGTGACCGGACCCGCCAAGAGGCGGCGCCCGGCCATCGCGTGGACGGTCGCCGTGGTGGCGATGGTCGTCGGAACGGGCAACAACGTCCTGCTCCTGAAGTCGGGAGCGACGGGCATGCCCGCCTTCGTGACCGCCTTCCTGACCGACGTCGCGGCGTGCACCGCCCTCTGGCTCGTCGTCCGCCCCAAGTGGCGGCAGGTCGACCGGCGGGTGAAGCGCTCGGCGCTCATCTTCGGATGCACCTCACCGGTCAGCATCTGGAGCGGGCAGGAAGCGCTGCACCACATGCCCTACGCGATGGTCGCGGTGCTGGCCCTCATGGTGGGGCCGATGGTCGCGGCCCTGGTGTCGGGGCGCAAGAACTGGCAGATAGTCGGGTGGGTGCTCGTCTCGGGCACCGGCGCCACGCTCCTGTACGGCATGGCGGCCTGGCAGCTCTCGCCCATCGGGATCCTGAGCGTCGTCCTCAACGGGATGATGTACTGGGCCATGGCGCGGATCTTCACCGGTCTGGGCCGCCTGGAGGAGGAGTTCGCCAACGAGGCCGAGCAGGCGGTCAACGCCGCCAAGCAGGCCGCGCTGGCGGCGACCACTCCCCGGGAGGCCGAGCTGGCGGCCATCGCCGTCAAGGAGGCCGAGCTGAAGGCCGGCACCCGCAAGGAGGCCGTGCTGACGGCCAGTGCCCTGAAGGGGCTGGTCTCGGTTCCGGTGCTGTTCGTGCTCTTCCTGAGCGCGCACGGCCCGACGGTCGTGAGCCAGCACAGCGCGTGGGCCACGATCGGCGCCCTGGGCGTCGGCACGCTGGCCACCATCAGCGCGCTGTGTTCGAGCGCCGCCTGGAAGCGGGGCTTGACCATCTCCGCACACGCTCAGCTGCAGCCGGCCAAGCCGCTGCTGGGCCTCTTCTGGGGGACTCTGGTCGCAGGCCAGAAGCCCCCGAAGTTCACGCAGGACACGATCGCCGGGTACCTCCTGGTCTGCCTGGGAGCACTGGCGGTCGGCCTCATCTTCGTCGAGGAGAAGACGAAGGAGCAGATCAGGAAGGCCCGCGCCAAGAAGGCGCGGGCCCTGGGTGAGCCTGACACCGCCTGACGGCGCAAGCCGCCGGGCATGCAGTAACGGGCACGGTGCCCTAACACCGTGACCGCTTCAGTCGAACGGCGGGGGGTGCCCGCCCCCCGCCGTTCTTCTTCGCTCGCCGTTGATCGTAGCGCCTGGATACATCGTTCCAGAGCTGTCCCCGAGGGGAGTACCGCATGTCGCGGCGCGGCCTCGGGCGGCGCTCCGCTTCATGAGTGAACCTAGAGGCGATGAACCCTGCAGACGAGAACGGCGAGGAGGACGGCGACCGGGACGGAGGCCGGTCGCGGCTGGCGCCGATACTGGCGGCGCCGATGTTCCGCTCGCTGCGCAACCGCAACTTCCGCCTGTTCACGGCCGGTTCGCTGGTGTCCAACACCGGCACCTGGATGCAGCGGGTGGCCCAGGACTGGCTGATCCTCGAACTGAGCCACGGCGACGGGACCGCGCTGGGCATCACCACCGGCCTGCAGTTCCTGCCGATGCTGCTGTTCGGGCTGTGGGGCGGCGTGATCGCCGACCGTTACTCCAAGCGCCGGGTCCTGGTGCTCGCCCAGGTGGCGATGGGCCTGCTCGCGCTGGTCCTCGGAGTGCTGGCCGTCACCGGAAGCGCCCGGCTGTGGCACGTGTACCTGCTGGCGCTCGGCCTGGGGGTCGCCACCGTCGTGGAGAACCCCGCCCGGCAGACCTTCGTGGTGGAGATCGTCGGCAGGACCGACCTGCCCAACGCCATCGCGCTGGGCGGCGCCTGCTTCAACATCGCCCGCGTCCTCGGCCCGGCGGTGGCGGGCCTGCTGATCGCGGCGATCGGCACCGGCCCGGTCTTCCTGGTCAACGCGGCGTCCTACGTCGCCGTGCTGGCCTCCCTGGCGGCGATGCGGGCCGGCGAGCTGAGCTCGGCCGAACCGGTGCCCCGGGGCAAGGGGCAGCTGCGGGAGGGCCTGGCGTACGTGCGGGCCCGGCGGGACCTGGTCACGGTCCTGCTGCTGCTGGGGCTCGTGGCCACGTTCGGGATGAACTTCGCGGTCACCATCCCGCTGATCGCCAAGGAGGTCTTCCACACCGGGGCGTCCTCCTTCGGGCTGGCCTCCACCATGCTGGCCGCCGGCTCCCTGGCCGGGGCCCTGGTGGCGGCCCGGCGGGTGCGCCCGACCCGCCGGCTGCTGCTCGGCGCGGCGGCGCTGTTCGGGGTGCTGGAGATGGCGGTGTCGCTGATGCCGTGGTACTGGCTGTTCCTGGCGCTGCTCGTCCCCACCGGCGCCGCGGTGCTGACGTTCACCACCACCGCCAACTCCACCATGCAGCTCGACGTCGCCCCGGCCATGCGCGGCCGGGTGATGGCGCTGTACACGCTGGTCTTCCTCGGCACCAACCCCCTCGGCGCGCCCCTCATCGGCCGGCTGTCCGAGCTGGTCGGCCCGCGCCTGGCGATGACGCTCGGCGGCGCGGTGTCCGCCCTCGCCCCCCTGCTGGTGGCGGCCCTGATGCTCCCCGGCCGGGCCCCCGCCCCCGCCGCCACGAACCCGGTCACCCCCCTCCCCCCACCCGGCCGCGGCAGGTCCCGCCGGTAGCGGGACCCCGGAGCTGGTTCGCGACATTGTGTTGCTATCTTGTCGACATGATGTCGATAAGTGCGCGGGGGTGGGACTGATGTTCCTCGCGCTTCGTGAGTTGCGGTTCGCCAAGGTCCGGTTCGGGCTGATGGGCGCCGTCGTGGGCCTGATCGCGGTTCTCATGGTCATGCTGTCCGGGCTGTCGGTGGGGCTGGTCAGGGACGGGGTGTCGGGCCTGCAGAACCTGCCGGTCACCTCCTTCGCGTTCGAGCGCGACGTCCAGCACGACTCGGCCTTCTCCCGGAGCGTGGTGGACATGTCCGCCGTGGACGCCTGGCGGAGCCGTCCGGGCGTGCAGCAGGCGGCCCCCTACGGGAACACGCTCGTCAACACCAAGAGCGACCGGGGCGTGGACGTCGACCTCGCGCTGTTCGGAGTGGCGCCGGACTCGTTCCTGTCGCCCGAGGTCGGCGAGGGCTCGCGCCTGAGGGACGCGGACGGCGTCGTCGTCAGCGCCACGGCCCTGGACGCCGGCCTTCGCATCGGCGACACGATCACGGTCGCCCGGCTCGGGACGAGGCTCCGCGTCGTCGGCGCCACCCCGCGGCAGGACACCTTCGGGCATGTCGACGTCGGCTACGTGCCGCTGCGGACCTGGCAGCTGATCAAGGCGGGCGCGGCCCCGGGCGACCCGGTGCCCGCGCACGCCACGCGGGAGATCACCGCCGTGGCGGTGCGCGCGAAGCCCGGAGCGTCGGTCGACCTCGCCGCCGGGGACGCCGCCGCGGGGACCGAGAGCCTCACGCTGGAGGACTCCTACGGCGCCTCGCCCGGCTACTCCGCCGAGACCTCCACCCTCCAGCTCATCCAGGTGTTCCTGTACGCCATCTCCGCCCTGGTCGTCGGAGCGTTCTTCGCCGTCTGGGCGATCCAGCGCAAGCACGAGGTCGCCGTGCTGCGCGCCATGGGGGCGTCGAGAGGCTGGCTGCTGCGCGACGCGCTCACCCAGGCGTTCCTCCTGCTCGTCGCCGCCGTCGCGATCGGCGCCGGGATCGGCGTCGGCCTCGGCTCGCTCATCACCGGCGGCGGGATGCCGTTCGCGCTCAGCGCCCCGAGCGTCACGGCCGCCGCCGCGGGGCTCGTCCTCCTCGGGCTCGCCGGAGCCGGCGCCGCCGTCGCCCGGATCGCGTCCATCGACCCCGCCACCGCGCTTGGAGGCAACCGATGACAGGGAAGACCACACAGGCCGCCGGGCCCCGCGAACCCGGCGCGGACGACCGCCCGGGGCTCGTCATGGAGGGCGTCAGCCTCAGGCACGGCGACGGCTCCGAGACCGTCCAGGCGCTCGACGACGTCGACCTCGCGGTGCGCCCCGGCGAGCTGGCCGCCATCGTCGGCCCGTCCGGCGCCGGCAAGTCGAGCCTGCTCGCGGTCGCGGGCGGTCTCGCCCGCCCGGACCGGGGCACCGTCACGGTCGCGGGGCTCGACATCACGGCCGCCGGCGCGAGGGCCAGGGCGAGACTGCGGCGCGAGCACGTCGGGTTCGTCTTCCAGTCGGGCAACCTGGTCCCGGCGCTCACCGCCGTCGACCAGCTCCGGCTGCCGCTGCGGTTCCGTCCGCGCCGCGCCCGCTCCGGCCGCGATCCTCTCGCGCTGCTGGAGGACGTGGGAATGGCGGACCGGGCCGACCGGCACCCCCACCAGCTCTCCGGTGGGGAGCGGCAGCGGGTCGGCATCGCCCGGGCGCTGGTGACCGGGCCGAGCGTGCTGCTCGTGGACGAGCCCACCGCCGCCCTGGACCGGGCGCGCAGCCACGAGATCGTCCGCCTGCTCGCCCGCGAGGCGCGGCAGTGCGGCGTGGCGGCCATCATGGTGACCCACGACCACGATGTCCTCGAACACTGTGACACCGTGTACGAGATGATCGACGGACGCCTGGCCGCGCTCGCCTGACGCCCCGGCCGGGCCGCCCGCCGAGGACGACCGGACCGGAGGGGCCCGTGCCGAAGATCCAGGCGCCGACCGTGGCGGAGCACCGGGCCGCGCAGCGGGCGGCCCTGCTCGACGCCGCCCGCACCCTGCTGTCCGAGGACCCCGAGCGGGCCCCCGGCCTCGCGGACGTCGCCCGCCGGGCCGGGCTCGCCCGCTCCAGCGTGTACGCCTACTTCAGGTCCCGCGACGACCTGCTCGACGCCCTCATCGTCGACACCTTCCCGCGCTGGTCGGCCTACGTCGAGGCGCGGATGGCGAAGGCGAGGACGCCCGGCGACCGGATCCTGGCCTACGTCTACGCCAACCTCCGCCTCGTCGCCCGCGGAGACCACGCGCTGGCCCGCGCCCTCGCGGCCACCGGGCGCACCGACACGCTGGCCAACTCCAGCCGGCTGCTCCACGACGAGCTCCAGACGCCGCTCCGCGTGGCCCTGGCAGACCACGGCGCCTCCGACCCCGACCGCACGGCCGAACTCGTCCAGTCGATCGTCTACGCCCTGACGCGGATGATCGAGGACGGCCTCGCCGAACGCGCGGCCCGCCGCCTCGCCCACGAACTCCTCGCCCCCTACCTGGACGCCGCGGCACCGTAGACGGGACGCGCGGCGCGGCGGGCAGGACGTCCTCCTGGGTAGAGATCTCTGCATGAGCAAGGACAAGCGGCTGTCCCGGCGCGTGTACGAGCCGGAGCTCGCCCGCCTCCAGTCGGAACTGGTGAACCTCCAGGAGTGGGTGCGCAGCGAGGGCGCCCGCGTCGTGGTGGTGTTCGAGGGACGGGACGCGGCCGGCAAGGGCAGCACGATCAAGCGGGTCACCGAGTACCTCAATCCCCGCGTCGCACGGATCGCCGCGCTGCCCGTCCCGACCGACCGCGAGCGCACCCAGTGGTACTTCCAGCGCTACGTCGAGCATCTGCCGGCCGCCGGGGAGATCGTCCTGTTCGACCGCTCCTGGTACAACCGGGCGGGCGTCGAGCGCGTCATGGGCTTCTGCTCCAAGCAGGAGTACACGCGCTTCCTCCACCAGTGCCCCATCTTCGAGCGGCTGCTGGTCGAGGACGGGCTGTTGCTGCGCAAGTACTGGTTCTCCGTGAGCGACGCCGAGCAGGAGCGCCGTTTCCGCAGCCGCCTGGCCGACCCGACGCGGCGGTGGAAGCTGTCGCCGATGGACCTGGAGTCCATCACCCGCTGGGAGGACTACTCCCGCGCCAAGGACGAGATGTTCGTGCACACCGACATCCCCGAGGCGCCCTGGTACGTCGTGGAGAGCGACGACAAGCGCCGCGCGCGGATCAACATGATCGCCCACCTGCTGTCGACGATCCCCTACCGCACGGTGGAGCCGCCGCGGCTGGCGCTCCCCGAACGGCCGCCCCCCAGGGGATACGAGCGGCCGCCGCGCGACATGCAGACCTACGTCCCCGACCACTCCGCGTCCCTGAAATGAGACCCGGCGGCGCGGGGGACGGTGCCGTTACTGCTTGGCCGGGTCGGATCCGGCGCGCTTGACGATCCGGTCGCCCTCGCTCACCGAGTTCCAGAGGGAGCCGTCGACGCGGATCTTCTTGCTGCCGCCGCCGGTGAAGGTGACCTTGAGGTAGTGGTAGAGGTTCGACCCGTCCGGCATGTTCCGGGACTTGCCGTCGACGACGCCCTCCCACTCTTCGTCCTCATGCACCCGTCGTGACCTGAACATCCGCGCACCGCCCTTGGTGATGGTCCTCTTACTTCCTGTGATCAGGTTAGGCCCGCCGCGGGCGCGGGGGCCTCGGCCGCGCGAGGGGTCCTGCGGATGCGACTTCAGGCTGAGGGGCGGGGCCGGACGATACCGAGGTCGTAGGCCATCACGACGGCGTGCACGCGGTCGCGGGCGCCGAGCTTGCGCAGGACCGACGAGACGTGGGTCTTCACGGTCGCCTCGGCGAGGGACAGATACCCGGCGATCTCCGCGTTGGAGGCGGCCCGGGCGACCAGCGTGAGCACCTCCACCTCGCGGTCCGTCAGCTCGGCCAGCCGTGCGGGCCGGACGGGTTCGGCCGGCTGGACGGCCACGAACCGGTCGAGGAGCCGGCGCGTCACGGTCGGGGCCAGCAGCGCCTCGCCCCTGGCGACGACCCGGACGGCGTCGGCCAGTTCCGGCGGGCGCACGTCCTTGAGCAGGAAGCCGCTCGCCCCCGCCCGCAGCGCGGCGTAGAGCGGCTCGTCCAGGTCGAACGTGGTCAGGATGATGACCTTGGGAGGGTCGGCGGCGGCGGTGATCCGCCGGGTGGCGTCGATGCCGTCGGCGCCGGGCATCCGCACGTCCATCAGGACGACGTCGGGGCGCAGCCGGGCGGCCTCCCGGACGGCCTGGTCGCCGTCGCCCGCCTCGCCGACGACCTCCAGGTCCTCCCGGGCGTCGATGATCATGCAGAATCCGGCCCGGACCAGGTCCTGGTCGTCGGCGACGAGCACCTTGATCGTCATGGCGGCTCCCTCGGGGCGGCCGGGCGCGGCCCCGGACCCCCGGCCGGGTCGGGTCCCGCCGCCGGCGGCCCGCCCATCATCGCAGCGCGCCGCGCCGGCGGCGTCCCGTTGCCGGGAGCCCCGCCGCGGTCACCGGGCGACCGTCTCCCAGAACCCGCAGCCGTGCTCCGCCCTGGCGTCGACGGTGCGGATCGCGCCGGGCGCGAGGCTCAGCGGCGCGGTGCCGGGCCGCCAGCGCGGCGCGCCCCGGTGGTTCGGGTCGCCCGAGCGGGCGAAGGCGCTCCAGTAGCCGACCATGGTCCGGGCCAGCCCCTTGCGCTCGCGGTTCACCAGCAGGTCTCTGCCGCCCAGGTCGAAGAGGTAGGGCAGGTCGGTGGCGTGGGCGGCGCCCTGCGGGACGTCGGGGACGTGCAGGCCGTTGACGTTGGGCGCGTTCTCGTCGGCGAACTCGTAGGAGTAGACGGTCGTGCGCGCGGCGAGGTCCCGGGCGCCGGCCAGTGCCGAGCACGCCCAGGACGCGTCGGTCAGGACCGTCGCCCAGGCCAGCCCGGCGGACGGGTACCGCGACAGCGGGTACCGGGCGGCGACCCTGCCCGCGGCGGGCCCGAACGCCTCCTCCAGCAGCCGGGGATAGGTCTCCGCCGTGATCAGTTTCGGGTCGTACCGGATCGCGCCCGCGACGAACGACCGGGCCTCGTCGCGCGTGCCGCCGATGATCACCGGTACGCGGGTGAACGCGCCCGCGCGCAGCGCCGCCGCCGGGTCCCGCGGCAGCAGTCCGGTGCCGTAGGCGAGGTGGTCGGCGAAGGACGGCGAGTGCGGGAGGAGTTCGGCGGTGGTCTTGCCCCGCAGGCACGCCAGCGCGTCCGTGCCCGCGCACTCCAGTTCCCGGGCGGCGGCCAGGCCGTCCTCCCGGCCCTGGGCGACGGGGACGTAGGGCCGGTCGGCGGGCGCTCCGGGGAACAGGCCGCCGGCGGGCCAGCGCAGCCCGCACGCACCCGACGAGATGATCGCCTTGTCGAAGTGTCCCCGGGCCGCGGGCGAGGTGAGCAGCGCGCAGGCCGACATCGCCCCCGCCGACTGGCCGAAGACGGTGATGTTGCGCGGGTCGCCGCCGAACGCCGAGGCGTTGCGCCGCGCCCACCGCAGCGCCGCGATCTGGTCGGCGAAGCCGAAGTCGCCCGACCCTTTCAGCCCGGGCAGCCCCAGGTAGCCGAATATGCCGAGCCGGTAGTTCACCGTGATGACGACGGCCTTGCCCTCGGTCGCCAGCCGGACGGCGTCGTAGTCCTTCCCGCTCCCCTGGGTGAAGCCGCCGCCGTGCCACCACACCATCACGGGCAACGCACCGTGGCGTCCGCGCGGAGTGGTGACGTTGACGTAAAGGCAGTCCTCGCCGGACGGGTTCTCGGGCCCCGGCGAGCCCTGCGCGCAGTCCTTCCCCGGCCGTCCGGCGTCCCTTACGCCGCGCCACGGAGCCGGCTCGCGCGGCAGCGTCCAACGCCGGGCTCCGGTGGGCGGCGCGGCGTAGGGGATGCCGAGGAACTGCCGGGATCTCCCCTTCGCGATGCCCCGCACGCTTCCGGAATCCACGCGCACGGTCAGCGGCGCTCGCGCGGGCTCATGCGGCGAACGGCACGCCATCAGCGCCCCGGCGACCGAGACCGCCGCGAGCGCGGTGGACACGCTTCTGACTCCAGGGGACACGCTGCTGAGACCCGCCACGATGACGACCGCCCGTCTGATCACGTCCGCCGTCCGGCGGCACTCGTTCGAGAGCAAGGACGGGATGACCCGCCGGTTCGACGCTAGGGAACCCGGCGCCCCGTGGCCTCAGCCCGGCGTCCCGTCTTGGACCTGCGACTCCGGACGGAGCGGCGGCCCCGCGCCCGCCCACGGATGTAGGCGCGGGGTCAGATCCAGCCCTGCTGCCAGGCTCGGTGGGCGGCGGCGTGGCGGGTGGGGGCCCGGAGCTTGGTCATGGCGGTGGAGAGGTAGTTGCGGACGGTGCCGGGGGCCAGGTGGACCTGGGCGGCGATCTCGTTGACCGAGGCTCCGGTGCGGGCGGCGCGCAGGACCTCCAGCTCGCGGTCGGTGAGGGGGCACTCGTCCTCGGTGAGGGCGGCCGCGGCGATGTCGGCGTCGACGTAGCGGCGGCCGGCGGCGACGTCGCGGATGATCTCGGCGAGCCGGGACGCGGAGGTCGTCTTCGGGACGAAGCCGCGGACGCCGGCGGCCAGGGCGCGGCGCAGGACGGCGGGCCGGGCGTGCCGGGTGACCAGGACGATCCGGGTCGGCAGCTCGGCCGTGATCTCCTCGGCGGCGCGCAGGCCGTCGGCGGGCGGCATCTCCAGGTCCAGGACCGCGACGTCCGGGCGATGCTCGCGGGCCAGCCGGACCGCGTCGGTGGAGGTGGCCGCCTCGGCGACCACCTCCAGATCGTCCTCCAGCGCGAGCAGGGAGGCCAGGGCGCTGCGGAGGAGGTCCTCGTCGTCGGCGATCAGGAGTCGGATCATCGGTCGTCGCCGTTCGCGGCGGGCAGCGACGCGGTGAGTTCGAACCGGTCGGCGTCGCGGGTCCAGGTCAGGTCGCCGCCCGCGGTCCGCAGCCGGCCGGCGAGGGCGGTCAGGCCGGTGCCAGGGTCGGCGCCGGGGCCGGACGCGCCGTCGTTGCCCACCCGGAGGCGGGCGACGCCGCCGGTGACGCGGTAGTCGACGGACGCGTGGCGCGCCCGGCTGTGGCGGAGGAGGTTGGTGGTCGCCTCCCGCATCACCAGGCCGAGGAGATGGCGGGCGGTGTCGCCGATGGCGGCGGGCTCCGCGGTGGTGCGGGCGTCGATGCCCGCGGAGGCGAGGATCCGGGTGGCGTTGGCGATCTCGTCGTCCAGGCTGGTGCGGCGGTAGCCGAGCACCACGGCGCGGGTGTCGCCGAGCGCGTCGGCGGCCAGCCGCCGGACCTCGCGCATCTCGGCGGCGGCGCGCGGCGGGTCGGTCTCGGCGAGCCGGGCGGCCAGCTCGCTCTTCAGGGCGATGACCTGCAGGTGGTGGCCCTGGATGTCGTGCAGGTCGGCGGCGAACCGGAGGCGCTCGTCCTTCACGGCGAGTTCGGCCGACAGGCGGCGCGCCTCGTCCAGCCGCCCCGCGATGTCCCAGGCCCACAGGGGGCCGAGCGTGGCCCAGGCGACGAAGGCGGTGACCCCGGGCGGGAACAGCGCGGCGTACGGCAGTTCGCCGTCCCCGCTCAGGAGGCTGACGGCGCCGCCGGGCAGCGCCGCGGCGAGGACCGCGGCGGCGATCAGCCGGAGCCGGCGGCCGCGGTCCAGGTAGGTCGCGGCGACCGCCGTCATGATCGCGGGCGCGATCGGCCACAGCCCGTAGTCGCGCACGGCCAGGGGGCAGACGGCGAGCACGAGCGCGGCCAGCGCTCCGGCGGCCGGCCAGCCCGCGGGCGGGCGGGGCCGCGCACCGGCCGACAGCCGCGCGTTCAGCAGGGCCACCACCGCCGCGACCTCGACCGCCAGCGCGGCGGCGCTGAGGGCGCGCGGCTGGACCGGCACGTCGCCGTCCAGGATCCATTCGCCGGTGAGGAGGATGAGGACGGCCACGTTGGTGCCCGGCACCGCCCACCAGGTGTAGCGGCGGAACCCCGCCAGCCCTGCCTCGTCGGCCCCTGTGCGCACGCCGCCATTGTTCCAGCGGAAGGCGTCCGGGGCGGGTGTCATTTGTCCGGTATTCGCATGACAGATGTCATCCGCGCACGTGGTGGTCCGCCACTACCCGGGACCGTCGCGCCGCCCGAGGGTGGATGCGTCGCCCACCCGAGGAGGAGCACCGTGCCAGCACAGGAAGCCACGCGCCATGGCCGGGGTCACGCGCTGATGCGTCGCTGGCCCACGGCGGCGGCCCTCGCCGCCGCGGCGCTCATCTGGGGCGGCGGCCTCGGCGACCCGGACGAGGCGGTCTCCGGGTTCGGCGAGCTGCTGCTCCTGCTGGCCCTGGAGTACCTGATCCTCGCCCGGATCGGCCGGCGCGGGGCGTCCTGGCCCGTCGTCGGGTCCATGGTCGTGGCCATGGCCGCGATCGGCATGCTGGACGTGGTCCCGCTGTCCGCCGTCATCACGGCCGCCGCGCTGGTCCTGCTCGTCTGGGGGGCGTTCGCCGAGGCGCCGGACGGGCGGGCCGTCTTCGGGGCGCAGGCGGCCGGGATGGTCGGGTTCGGCGCCCTCGCGTTCGCGAGCCTTGCGGTCGACCCCGACCTCGGCCGCTACCTCGTCGCGGCCGGCTGGTTCCTGCACGGGGTGTGGGACGCCGTCCACCTCAAGCTCGACAAGGTCGTCTCCCGCTCCTACGCCGAAGCCTGCGGCGTGATCGATGTGGTGGTCGCCGCCATGCTCGTCTTCCTGCTGTGACCGGCCGCGACGGGCCGGGAGAAGGCGCCGCCGCCCGGGAACATCGCGGCGAGTTCCGGCCTGGGGTGGTTGCGGCTGATGTTGCGTTCGAGGAGGGCCAGCGACTCCCGGACGCCGACGCTCCCCGCGGTGGGTTCGGGCAGGCGGCCGTCGTCGCGCTTGAGCCGGACGATCGCCTCCTCCATGGCGCTCTGGGCGGCGAACAGGCACGGGGTGCTGTAGATCGCGACCTCCACACCGAGCTCGGTCAGCTCCGGCAGCGAGATGCGGGGCGACCTCCCGCCCGCGATCTGGTTGAACAGCAGCGGCTTGTCGCCGATCACCGTCCGGACCCGGCGGATCTGCTCGACGCTCCGGACGCCGTCGACCAGGACGACGTCCGCGTCGGTCCGCGCCAGCGCCTCGGCGCGGGCCAGCACCTCGTCCTCCTCGCCGGCGTCGGTGCGGGCGACCACCACGAGGTCGCGCCGGGTCCGCAGCACCATGTCGAGCTTGTCGAGGTACTCCTGCAGCGGCAGGATCCGCTTGCCGTCCACGTGCCCGCAGCGCCGCGGCCGCTGCTGGTCCTCGAGGATCACGCCGGACGCGCCGATCAGCTCCAGCTGCTCGACCACGTGGCAGGCGACCTCGGGGTCCACGTAGCCGTCGTCGATGTCCACGAGCAGGTGCCGCCCGGGGAAGGCGAGCCGCAGCCGCTGCACGAACGCGACGATGTCGGGCCAGGCGATGAAGCCGATGTCGGGAAGGCCGTAGTGCGACGCCGCGAAGCCGAAGCCGGACACGAAGAGTCCGTTGTAGTGCTGCGCGGCGACGGAGGCGGAGAACATGTCGAAAACCCCGATCAGCGGGGTGGTGCCTTCCGACCTGATCTCGCGTCGGAGCTCTTCTCCGTAGTTCACCTTTTCTCCTTTCGTTGCATGGGGCGCGGGCGACTTGTCCGACCAATACGGAACGCCACGGCTTGTGGCGACCACACCGCAGTCGGTATTCCGTGTCGTGAATAGTTACCCATGCGCAAAGCAAAACGCGGGTCAAGGAAGGGGAGGGAGGCGGCAAAAAGGCAAAGAAAACGGTCCGCTTTGACGGGTGATGTTCGGAATTGTTCTTTTATTCGTCGCGACCGTTGCGGGAGCTGCGCTTGACCGCCCCGACCCGGCCGGGCCCGGCCTCCGGCGGGCGGCGGACGCGCTCTGCGAACGCCGGGTGAACGCGCTGGAACCGGCGGGTTTCTATGCCCCTCGAAATACACATTGAACATCTAGCGCTTTTCACCTTCTGGAGGGGGCTCGTTTTCCTCGGCTACTCTCCCGTAGCTGTGGTCCCCGCGAGAAGACGAATTCGCCGTCGCATGCGCAGGAGCATGCCGGTCCGGCCCGTGCCGGCCGCCGTCATCTTTATCGCGAACGCGTTTTCCCGCAAGCCCGCCGAGAAAGGCGGGCGGTGCTCCGCGACGGAGCCGAGGACGAGCAGCGAACCCGCCGTTCCGGGCCGCGCCCCCCGCTCCGCGCGCGAGCAGGACGGCCCCGGCGGCACGACCCCCCGATTGGAGAACCGTCATGCGCAAACTGCTGAAGGCGACGCTGGTCGCGTGCGCCTTCGCGCTCGCGATGTGCGGTGTGACGTCCGCGAACGCCGCCGAGCCCCCCGGTGAGGGCGGTGTGCCGATCATCGGCGGCCACAACGCCACCGAGACCTATTCCTGGATGGTGTCGCTGAGCAACGGCTGCGGCGGCAGCCTGGTCGCGGCCCAGTGGATCGTCACGGCGAACCACTGCGGCTCGGCGTCGCAGGCCCGGATCGGCTCGACCTACAAGAACTCCGGCGGCGAGGTCCGCCAGATCGACCGGCGCACCACCCGGTCGGGCACCGACCTCACACTGATGCACCTCTCCACCCCCGCCCAGTCCGCCCCGGTGAAGATGGCGCAGTCCAACCCCGCCGCGGGCACCCCCGTGCGGCTGCTCGGCTTCGGCTGCATGAGCTGGCCGAGCTGCAGGACCGCCACCGTCCTCCAGGAGATCGACCTGACGATCCTGCCCAGCAGCCGGTGCGCGACCGGCGGCGGCACCGCCAACGACGTGTGCGTCTCCGGCGACCGGACGCACTCGGCCTGCCACGGCGACTCCGGCGGCCCGGCGGTCGTCGGCACCCGCGGCGACTGGACGCTCGTCGGCGAGACCCACGGCCCCGGCGACAACCTGGGCGAGTGCGCCACCACCACGCTCTACACCGGCATCGCGCCGTACCTGTCCTGGATCAACCAGCAGATCGGCCGCTGACCCCCCGCCCCCCACCCCCGAGGAGCTCCCATGTCACTTCGCAGGATCATGGCGGCGCTGGCCGTCACGCTCGGCCTGTCCTTCCTGGTGCCCGCCCTCGCCGTCGAGCCGGCGTCGGCCGCGGCCCCGGTCGCGGTCCGCACCATCTACTACGACGCCAGTGCCGCGCAGGAGTTCAGGGCGGCCGTCGACCAGGGCGCCGCGGCGTGGAACGCGGCCGTGCCGGCGATCCAGCTCAGGGCCGCGACCGGTGCGCAGGCCACCGTGAAGGTGTACGCCGACAACGGCTGGCCCCGCACCTACATGAACGGCTTCGGCCGCGCCACCATCTACATGGGGCGCGAGGCGGTCAACGACGGCTTCTACCCGCCGAGGATCGCCGCGCACGAGCTCGGTCACGCCCTCGGCCTGCCCGACAACCGCAACGGGCGCTGTGACTACCTGATGTCCGGCCACAGCTCGCCGACGTCCTGCCAGAGCACCACCCCGCACTCGACCGAGGCGGCCCAGGTCACCCGCAACGCGGGCGGTCTCGTGCCCGCCGCGCTCAGCCGGGAGACCCGGTACGCGGACTGCTTCGTCTTCTGACCGTCCGCTCCTTCTCCGACCGCGTCGCACCGCGGGCACGACGCCGACACGTGCCCGCGGTGCCGCGCGTCCGGCCCCGTTCGCGCTGGTGCGCGCGGGTCTCATCGGGTAGGGAGGAAGTAAAGGGGGTTCGTACCTGACCGAATCCCGGGACGGGCTCCCGGTCGCCGCGGCGGCGAGTCGATGCGAGGTGGTGGCGATGTGCAGGTGGATGGCCTACTCCGGGGACCCGGCCCTGGCGGAGGCCCTGCTCTTCCGGCCGGCCCATTCCCTGATCAACCAGAGCCTGCACGCCCGGCTGGGGGCGGAGACCACGAACGGGGACGGCTTCGGCGTCGGCTGGTTCGGGGACCGGCCGATCCCGGGCGTGTACAAGAGCGTCCTTCCCGCCTGGAACGACCCGAACCTGCGCGAGATCAGCCGGGAGATCCGCACCCCGCTGCTGTTCGCCCACGTCAGGGCCTCGACCGGCGCCGCGGTGCAGCGCAGCAACTGCCACCCGTTCCGGTACCGGCGGTGGCTGTGGATGCACAACGGGGCCATCGCCGACTACCCACGGCTGAAGCGGGACGTCATGCTCGCGGTCGATCCCTCGCTCTACCCCGAGATCGAGGGCACGACCGACTCCGAGGCCCTGTTCTACCTGGCCCTCACCTTCGGCCTGCGGGAGGACCCGCCGGGCGCCGTCGCCCGCACCATCGGCCTCGTCGAGGACCTCGGGCGTCGCCACGGAGTGCCCGATCCGCTGCAGATGACGGTGGCCACCAGCGAGGGCGAGTCGATCTGGGTGTTCCGCTACTCCAGTCAGGGACGCACGAGGTCGCTCTTCTACTCCACCGACATCGCCGAGCTGCGCTCGCTCTACCCCGGGCTGGACGTCCTCCAGCGGCTCGGGACGGACGCGCGGTTCGTCGTGTCCGAGCCGATCCACCATCTCGAGGGCGCGTGGACGGAGGTGCCGGAGAGCTCGTACGCGGTCGTGCGGCCCGGCACCCACGAGCTGCATCCTCTCGTCCCCGTCCGGAAGCCCGAGGAGAGCACCGCCTGACGTTCCGGCGGCGGCCCGTCCTCAGGCGGGCCGGGGCGGGGCGATCAGCCGCCAGGCGCCGGGGTGCAGGGTCCAGGTGCGGCTGGTGTAGGGACCGGACACCTCACCGTCGCTGTTGCTCCGGAACTCCTCGCCGCTGATCGTGACCTTGCGGGCCGTGACGTGCAGGACGTCGTCCCGGTGGCGGTGGCTGCCGTCGCGCAGGCGCAGGGCGTAGGCGATCCGCGCGAAGGGCCCGGTGGCGGCGGAGACGACCAGCTCCATCTTCCCGTCACCCGGATGCGCGTCCAGGGCCAGCTGGGCGGAGCCGCCGGCGATGCCGGGCGCGTTGCTGAGCGCGGCCATCAGGAACTTGCCCTCGGCGACGAGTTCGCCGTCCGCCTCGGCCCGCAGCCGCCACCCGGAGTGGCGCAGGCCCGCGATGACCGCGCCGAGCGGGAACGCCGCGACCTTGAGCGTGCGCTTGAACCGCGTGGCGCTCTCGGCGGCCGAGGCGCCGATGCCCACGTGCACGGCGTTGAGGGTGACGCGGCCGTCCTCGTCGACGACCATGTCCAGCTCGCGGTGCCCGCCGTCCAGCAGGAGGCGGACGGCCTCGTCGGGGTCGAGCGGGATGCCGAGGTTGCGGGCGAGGTCGTTCCCGGTGCCCATCGGCAGCAGCCCGACCGTCCGGTCGAGCTCGCCGCGCCGGTGCAGGGTGCTGACCAGGCGGTTGATGGAGCCGTCGCCGCCCGCGGCCACGACGACCGCCTTGCGGTCCCTGTCCAGCGCCTCGTCGAGGTCGTCGGGCGCGACGCACGGGCAGACGGTGACGTCCCGCCCGGCGTCCCTGAGCAGCGCGGCCACCCGGTCCAAGGTCTGGGCGTCATGCGTGCCGGCCTTGGCGTTGGTGAAGAGAATCATGGTCCTCAGATCGGCCGTGCGGAGCCTCCGGGGGCGTTGCTCGGCGACGGAGGCCTGGGGGGATCCCACACCGCTTCTGCTTTCCCTCCCCCGCCCGGATGATGCCGGTGGCGGGTGTAGGACGGGTCACGGTGCCACGGTACGGGAGCCGCGGCCCCCGTACCGCCTCACCGGGTGACGCGGATCTTGGACTGGCCGTGCGGGAGGTCCTCCCAGTCGTCCATGAAGCGTGCGGTGAAGCCGTGGCGCTCGGCCAGGGAGGTCAGGGTCTCGGTGCGGTAGTAGAAGTCCTCGCGCAGGACGTGGTGCTCGGTTCCCTCGGTGCGGTCGAAGGTGAAGTCGAAGAAGCCGCCGGGGGCGAGGACGCGCCCCACGTTCGCGAGGCATTCGTCGATGACCTCCAGCGGCGAGTGGCTGAAGACGCTGTGCGCGTGGACGACCGTGAAGTGCTCCGAGGGCAGGAACCGCAGTTTCAGGTCGCCGACCAGCGTCAGGTGCGGCAGCTTCTCGCGGAGGTCGTTGCGGACGAGGGTGTGCTGCGCGGCGAGCAGGATGTCGGGCGAGATGTCGATGCCGTAGTAGTTGCCGGCGTCGAGGTAGTCGATGAACCGCCAGCCGGCGCGCAGGTTGCCGCAGCCGATCTCCAGGAGCCGGTCGTCCGGCTTGAGGCCGTGCCTGAGCAGGTAGTCGAACTGCATCTGGCCGAGGGCGAGCCAGCGTTCGCGGGTGGGGCTGCCGACGGCGGCCTCCGGGCTCCGGGCCGCGTCGGCCCTCATGACGGCCCGGTAGTAGGCGACGTGGTCGCGGCTGGAGACCCGGAATTTCAGGTCGCGCGCCATGCGTGACAGATATGTACCGATCTTGTCTGGATTCTGGGCGGCGTAGCGCAGCCGGTACGCCAGGCTCGCGCGATTCCGGCTGGTGGGCGGCAGCGCTTTCGTCATCGGGCTCGTCCCCCAAGGAGCACCTGCGGTTCGCCTCGTGACCTACCCTTCCGCCGCGCCCCGTAAAAGCGGCGGCGCGGCGGAAGTGATCATTCGTGCACCCGGGGAAGGCCGAAGTCGTCGAAAAGGGAAGGGGCCATAAAACTCGAAATGCGGGCGATTCCGGAGCGGGTGGGAGTGACCACCATCAGGGAATGCGCGTGCAGGATCCCGTCCTCGCCGCGCAGGTACGCGCCGAAGGCCGGCTGGCCGTTCGCGCGGACGGGCACGAGCAGGTGGGGATCGCGGCCTGAGGGCAGCCGCGCGGCGAGCAGCCGGCCGATGGCCTCCCGGCCTCTGAACCAGTGCGGAACGGGCGGCATCTCCCAGGCCGCCTGCTCGGTGAGCAGCCGGGTGAGCCCGGCGATGTCGACCGTCTCGAAGGCCTTGGCGAACCGGTCGAGCAGCTCGCGGCGCGCCGGCTCGTCCGGCTCGGCGATCTCGTCGCCGGCGGGGACCAGCCGCTCCAGGCGGGACCGGGCGCGCAGCAGCGTGCTGTTGACCCCCGCGGCGGTCATCCCGAGCGTTCCGGCGACCTCCGCGGCGGACCAGCCCAGCACGTCCCGCAGGACCAGGACGGCCCGCTGCCGGGCGGGCAGGTACTGCAAGGCGGCGATCAACGCCAGCCGCAGGCTCGCCCGCTCGGCGACGACCGCAGCAGGGTCCTCCGGCGCACCGCCGACGAGCCGGTCGGGCAGGGGCTCCAGCCAGGGCACCTCCGGGGCGCGCGACCCGGGCGGCGGCACGTCGCCGGACGGCGAGGCCAGGCCCGAAGGCAGCACGCGCCGGCTGCTGTGCTCCAGAGCGTTCAGGCAGGCGTTCGTGGCGATCCGGTACAGCCACGTGCGCAGCGACGCCCGTCCGTCGAAGGACGCATACGCTCGCCACGCTCGCAGGTACACCTCCTGGACCAGGTCCTCGGCGTCGTGGACGGAACCCAGCATCCGGTAGCAGTAGGCCAGCAGCTCCCGCCTGAACGGATCCGTCAACCGTCCGAACTCCTCGGGACCGGCATCTCTCTCATCGGTCTTCATAGGACGCACCTCCCCCTGTACTGACCGGAGAGCGGGGCCGGATTCGTCGGCCTCCACCCGCTGAGTACCGCCCGCGCGGGCGGTTTGTACAGGCGACGGCGAGCCACCGGCCGGCTCGCCCGATCACCTGGAGGGAACGCGCATGGCGCAGAGGACAAGCGGCGGGCTGCTCGGCCTGACCGCGACGGCGTCGCTGATGGTGGCGCTGGACGCGACGGTGGTGACGACCGCGCTGGCCAGGATCCGGCTCGACCTGTCCGCCACCATGGAACAGCTCGAATGGACCGTGAACGCCTACGGGCTCAGTTTCGCCGTCCTGCTGATGACCGGCGCCGCGCTGGGCGACCGGTTCGGGCGCAGGCGGATGTTCGTGAGCGGGCTCGGCCTGTTCACGGCGGCCTCGGCGGCCTGCGCGGCGGCCCCCGGCATCGGCTGGCTGATCGCCGCCCGCGCCGTCCAGGGGTGCGGGTCCGCGCTGGTGATGCCGCTGGCGATGGCGCTGCTGAGCCATGGCGTCCCGCCCGAGCGGCGCGCCCGGGCCCTCGGCGCCTTCGCCGGGGTCACCGGCCTGGCGGTGGTGGCCGGGCCCGTGGTGGGCGGGATCGTCACCGAGGGGCTGGCCTGGCAATGGATCTTCTGGCTCAACGTGCCGATCGGGCTGGCGGTCATCCCGCTGGTGCTCCGGTACGTCCCTGAGAGCCGCGGCGGCGGGGCCTCCTTCGACCTCGGCGGCGTCCTGCTGGTGACGGGCGGCGCGCTCGGCCTGGTCTGGGGCCTGGTCCGCGCGGACGGCTCGGGCTGGGACGCCGCCGAGGTGGACGGCGCGCTGGCGGCCGGGGTCCTGCTGCTCGCCGCCTTCGTCGCCTGGGAGCTGCGGACCCGGGAGCCGATGGTGCCGATGCGGCTGCTGCGCTCGCGCGGCTTCTCCGCGGGGAACGCCGCCGGGCTCCTCATGTACGCGGCGCTGTACGGCTCGCTGTTCTTCATGGCCCAGTTCCTCCAGACCGTCCTCGGGGCCGGGCCGATGGCCGCCGGGCTCCAGCTCGTCCCGTGGACGGCGACCGTGACCGTGATCGCGCCTGCCGCGGGGGCGCTGGTGAACCGGGTCGGGGCCCGTCCCCTCACCGCGGCCGGACTGACCCTGCAGGCGATCGGGATGGGGTGGATCGGCCTCACCGCCGGGCCCTCGACCGCCTATCCGGAGCTGATCGCGCCCATGGTCGTCGCGGGGGCCGGGATCAGCATGGCGATGCCCGCCGCGCAGACCGCGGTCATCAACTCCGTCGCCGCGCGGGAGATCGGCAAGGCGTCCGGCGTGTTCAACGCCCTGCGGCAGCTCGCCGCGGTGCTGGGCGTGGCGGTCGCCGCCGCGGTGTTCACCGCCGAGGGCGGCTACGGGACCGCGGGGACCTTCTCCGACGGCTTCGGGCCCGCCCTCACCCTCACGGGCGCGCTGTCGCTGGCAGGTGCGGTCGCCGCCCTGTTCCTGCCCGGACCCGACCGGACGGCCCGGCCCCTTCCGGCGCCGCCGGTTCCGCGACGCGCGCCCGAGCCGACCCGCTGAAGCGTGGAGAAGCCGTGCCGTCGGCGGGTCGGCGGATCACCGGAGTCCGGCGGCGTAGTCGGCGAAGCGCTCGTCGACCTGCTCCGGGGTGAGGCCGAAGTCCGCGAGCGAGTACCGGTGGGCGGGTTTCGCGGCGCCGGTGGAGCTCTCGCCGTGGAGCCTCGTCATGGCGGCGCGGGCGTCGCCGGTGAACGGCAGCCCGAACCGCGCGTAGACGGACTCGACCGTGCCGATCGGGTCGCGGACGAAGTCGTCGTAGTGGACGTCCGCGAACCGCGCGGGGTCGTGGCGCGCCCGTTCGGCGCGGAACAGGTCGAGGCCCCGGCCCCACAGGTCGAGCTGGTCGCGGCCGATCACGGGGCCGGCGAACACGTCCGACCATCCGGCGGTGGCGTGCGCGGCCAGGCTGCACATCGACGCCATCGCGGTGCGCGGCGTGCGGTGCGTCTGGACGATCAGCGCGTCGGGATAGACCTCCAGCAGCGCGTCCAGCGCGAACAGGTGGCTGGGGTTCTTCAGCACCCAGCGCCGTCCGGGATCGTTCAGGCCGATGAGCTGGAGGTTGCGCCGGTGCCTGCGGTAGGCGTCCGTCCAGTCCTGCCCGGCGAGCCAGGACGAGTAGCCCGGCAGGTGCGCCAGGCACTCGAACGAGATCGACAGCATGCTCTGGCGGAGCAGCTGCCAGCACTCCTCGACGGAGTCCGCCGAGATGTAGTGGACGCCCATGAACTCGGGGTTCTCCACGTGGTGCCGCCGGTACCCGGCGTCGATCGCCTGGAAGACCGGGTCGCCGGCCCAGGTCTCGCGCGGCGGGCGCGGCTGCGGCACCTCGGCCAGCCACAGGTCGAGGCCCTGGTGCGCGGGGTCGGCGGTGAGCAGCCGGTGCAGGGCCGTGGTCCCGGTGCGGGGCAGGCCGGTCACGAAGATCGGCCGTTCGACGGGGACGTCCGCGTGGCCGGGGTGCCGCCGCCAGGCCGCCTCGGAGTACTGCCGGGCGACCAGGGCGCCGCGCAGCATCGCGCGCTGCGCCCTGTTGCCGAGCGGGGTGAGCCCGGCCTCCCCGGCCAGCGACTCCAGCAGCACCTTCAGCCCGTCGAGGTACTCGTCGCCGCCGAAGTCGTCCGAGCCGGTGATCCTGGCGGCCGAGGCGTGCAGGTCCTCGACGGTCCCCACGCTGTCGCGACCGTTCGTCATCGGTCCGTCCCTTCCTAGTGGTGCCACTCGCCGGAGTTGACGTCCAGGCACTGGCCGGTGACGGCGCGGGCCAGCGGCGACAGCATGAACACGGCGGCGTCGGCGACCTCGTCGGGCTCGGGCAGCTTGCGCAGGTCGGTCGTCGCGGCGTTCTCGTCGTAGACCTGCTGCGCCGTCACGCCGCGCTTCTCCGCGAGGTGGTGGAAGTACCACTTGAGGTTGGGCGCCCAGATGTAGCCGGGCGCGATCGTGTTGACGCGGATCCCGCGCGGCCCGAGCTCGGTGGCCAGGTTCTGCGCCATCGCCAGCAGCGCCGCCTTGGCCATCTTGTAGGCGCCGAACGTCCGGCGGGAGTGCCGCAGCACCGCCGAGTTGATCATGACGACGGAGCCGCGGGAGTCCTCCAGCGCCGGGACGAACAGCCGGGTCAGGTGGAGCGCGGCGAGGACGTTGGTCTCGAAGCCCGCCCGCACCGCGTCGAGGTCGACCTTCGTCAGGTCGGTCAGCGGCGGGGTGGCGAAGGCGTTGTTGACCAGGCCGTCCACCCGGCCGAACGCCTCCCGCGCGGTCGCGGCCAGCCGCTCGCAGGCCGCCGCGTCCCGGATGTCGGTCGGGACGGTCGCGGTCCGCCGCCCGAGGTCCTCGACCTCCTTGGCGACCTCGGCGAGCCGCTCCTCGTTGCGCGCGGCGAGCACGACGTCGGCCCCGGCCCTCGCGCACTGGAGCGCGAGCCCCCGGCCGAGCCCCGGGCCCACGCCGGAGACGACGACGACCTTGCCCTCCAGCAGTCCGGCGCCCATCAGCCCAGCATCCTCTTCGCCACGGCGGTCTGGCGGGCGGCGATCCGCTCCGCCCACTCCCGCCTCCCGACGCGCTGGCTCTCGTGGAAGGGCAGGGCGCGCGGGAGGTCCGCGAACGGGACGACCTCGACGCTCGGCCCGTCCTCGGGTGTGAGGTCGCGGGCGAGCCTCTGCCAGCGGAACTGCAGGTAGCCGCGGCGGTGCCCGGTCCGCTCGATCCAGTTGGCGAGCCCCGGATCGCGCTCGCTGACGACGTACCGGATCATGCCGTCCTCGTCCACGCGGGCCTGGTCCGCGGTGAGGCTCGTCTGGTGGTTGATGTAGTCGAGCGAGACGTACCACATGCTGCCGAGCTGGAAGCCCTGGTAGGGCGCCACCTCACGATCGGCGGCAGGGCAGGTGACGACCATCACCTCGTCGTCGTCCAGGTCGTAGTGGCCGACGGACGAGAACTGCGTCGCCAGGCCGCCGGGCGTGGGCCGCGGCTCGGTCAGCGTGTTGACCGGCAACTGCAGGTAGTGCCATTCCGGGAAGGCCAGAAAGGTGCGGATCCGCGACACCAGCATCTTGCCCGCGATCTCGTACCGGCGGGCCATCCGGTCGGACGGGACCGGCAGCGGGGAGGTCCCGAGCGTGTCGGCCCGGTGGATGCGGATCTCGCCCGGCCTCTCGTTCTCCCAGTCGCTGAAGACCTCCCGCACGATGAGCATCGCGGAGCCGGGGGCGAGCGCGACGTAGCCGGGCCCGGCGTCCTCCCTCGGAGGGCCGAATCGCAGCCGGAACGTCCCGTCCTCGGCGATGTCCAGCTCGCGGTCGTCGAAGGCGGTGAGGCTGTCGGGCGACTTGGCCGGCGAGTAGTCGCCGTTCATGACCTGGAAACTGAGGTCGGCGGTCGTCCCCCGGCGCCCGGTCACGACGTATTCGGCGTCGTCCCGGATGTAGGCGTGAAAGTACAGCGTGTCGGGATTGTCGAGCCCGAGCTTGGTGTACGGCCCGGTCGACGACGCGAAGAACGGATAGTCCCGCTGGTAGGCGCCCACCATGTGCAGTGACGCCTTGATGCTGCCGGCCAGGTAGTCGAGGCCCTCGGCCAGGTCCTGGTCGGTCTTGACGTGCGGCGCGGCGCGGATGATCCGCTCCGCCTCCACGACCGCGTCGGCGAACGAGCGCGTCGCGGCGTCCGGGCGGTCGGTGCTGCCTTCGGCTGGATCGGTGGCCACCGGGCTCTCCTCGGGTCGCGGGCGCGAGGCCGTGCTCTGGCGAGAGGGAGACTAGAACGCGTTCTAAGCAGCGGGCAAAGGCCGGGTCCCGCTCAATGGGAGGTCGTGAACTTCAGGCTCGGCGCGTCGTCCAGCGACACCATGTACTCGTAGGTCCGCCGGTGCCCGGTCTTCTCGACCCGCCATGCGCCGCCGTCCCGCCGGTAGACGTCGTGGTAGAAGGCGGCGCCCCGGATGAGCAGCCGGTCCCCCGGGAGGATGATCGTGTCGTCCAGCGACCAGATCCCGGTCGCCCGGTCCCCGTCGAGGTCGATCTCCGGGCAGCCGGCCGTGTGAGTGCTGATCTTGTCCGGTCCGAGGTTGGACCGCATGTACTCGACGATCGCGTCCCGCCCCTCCAGCCTGAGCGTCTCGCCCAGCACCGGCGTGTCGTACTCCGCCACCGCGTCCTCGGTGAACACCCCGGCGAACTCGTCCCACAGCTTGAGGTCGACGCACCGCAGGTACCGGTACTTGAGCCGCCGAATCTCTTCCAGCGCAACCAGATCCATGCGCCCCAGCCTCCTAGCTCCTCCGGCAAAACACAAGAACACGTTCTACCCATCGGGCCGGGCCCGCGGAAGGGGGTGCGCCGCTCCGGCCGGACCAAAGATCCGGCAAAAGGTCGGCATCGGCTGATCGGTGCCCGCCGCGCCGAGGCCAAGCGGACATGCGAGATCCACCAACTCCGCCGCGCCCGGATTCCGGTGCCCGGCAAGGGAAGCGCTCGATGGCGGCCGTGGAAACGCCTCCGCGCTCTTGAGAAGATCGGCCGTCCGCGGTCGCCGTTCCGGCCCGCCGGCCGGGATTACGCTGGTAGAGGTGATGGCACCGGTCATTCTCGTGGTAGATCACGACGCGGGCTCGCGGCGGGTCCTCCTCGCCGACCTCACGCGACGGCTGGGCGAGGCGTTCACCGTGAAGGGCGCGAGTTCGCCCGGCGAGGGGTGCGACGCGCTGCGGGAGATGGCGCGGGCCGGGGAACCCGTCGCGCTGCTGATGGTGGACGACGCCTGCGCCGACGTCCTTCCGCCGGCGCACGAGCTGTATCCGAACGCCAGGCGCGTGCTGATGGTGGACCGCGACTACACCTCGACCAGTCCGGCCGTCCAGGCGATCGCGCTCGGGTCCGCCGACTACCACCTCGTCCGGCCGTGGACGAACGACGAGACGATGCACCGGGCGGTGAGCGAGTTCCTGTCCTCGTGGACGGAGGAGCAGGAACCGGCGTTCGAGCTGTTCCGCGTCGTCGCCGAGATGGACGACCCCCGGATGCTGCGGCTGCGCGACGTGATGGCGCGCTTCAACCTGCCCTTCGTCGTCCACCCGCCCGGCGGGGAGACCGGGCGGCGGCTGCTGGAGGAGGCCGGCGCCGACGCGTCGCGGCTGCCGGTGGTGGTCCGCTACGACGGCCGGGCGTACGTGGACCCGCAGGTCTCCGACCTCGCGTGCGCGATGGGCGTCAGCGTCGAGAACGACCTGGAGGTCTGCGACGTCGCCATCGTCGGCGCCGGGTCGGCCGGGCTCACGGCGGCCGTGTACGCGGCGTCCGAGGGGCTCGACACCGTGCTGCTGGAACGGGCCTTCTCGGGCGGCCAGGCCGGGACCAGCCCGATGATCAGGAACTACCCCGGGTTCCCGCACGGCATCGCCGGGGGCTACCTGATGGAGCGCACCTGCGAGCAGGCGTGGCTGATGGGCGCGCACATCGTCTTCGCCCAGCAGGTCGTCGGCCTGGAGAGCCGCGGCGACCGGCGGGTGGTCCGCATGGCGGACGGCTCCGAGGTCAGCGCACGCGCGGTGCTGATCGCCACGGGCGTCGACTGGCGGCGGCTCGGCGTCCCCGGCCTGGAGGCCCTCGTCGGCTCCGGCGTGTTCTACGGCATGGCCGTGGGCGAGAGCCGCGCGATGCGGGGCCAGGACGTCTTCATCGTCGGCGCCGGGAACTCGGCGTGCCAGGGCGCGCTGCACCTGGCCAAGCACGCCCGCACGGTCACGCTCGTCGTCCGGGGCGACGGCCTGGCGAAGTCGGCGTCGACCTACCTGCTGCGCGCCATCGAGTCGACGCCGAACATCGTCGTCCGCCGGCGGACCGAGGTGACCGGATGCGGCGGAGGCGACCGTCTGCGGTCCCTCACGCTCGCCGACCGGGCGGCGGGCGCCACCGAGCACGTCCCGGCCGCCGCGCTCTTCATCATGATCGGCGGCGAGCCGCACACGCGGTGGCTCCCGGACGGCATCGCCTGCGACGAGCAGGGCTACCTGCTCACGGGCCGCGAGATCGACGACCGGGCCCCGCCGCGCCGGCCCCTCGGCCGGGACCCGATGCCGCTGGAGACGAGCATGCCCGGGGTCTTCGCCGCGGGAGACGTGCGCAAGGGCTCGATCAAGCGGGTCGCCTCGGCGGTGGGCGAGGGCGCCACGGCCGTCCGCTCGGTCCACGAGTACCTGTCCCTCTGAGCCGCTATGCCGGTTATCGACGGTTTTCGGGGACGGTTGGCGAATTCCGGGGACGGGAGCACTTCGGGCGCGGCACTCTGAGGCCGTCGAGATGGAAGCGCCTGTCCTGGAGAGTGGTCCTGTGGTCGACGGCTCGCTTGAGAACGTCCCGTCCGAAACGGCTGAGATCGCCGAGACGCCGGAAGGGGAGGCGTCCTGGCTCGGGCGCGGCGTCGCGTTGTTCACGCCCGTGTTCGCCGTGGCGGCGGGGTGGCTCGCCGGTGCCGTGGCGCAGCTCGTGCCCGGAGCCCACCTCGACGAGACGCAGGTGACCACGTTCATGGTGGCCGCGTCGACCGCGGCGCTCGGATCCGGGTGGAAGTGGCTCCAGGGATGGCAGCAGCACGAGCGCCTCGTCGCCGACGGAAAGGCCGCGCCCGTGAAGAGCAGCCGGGAGCGGCGGCGTCGCCCGGCCAAATGAAACGGGCGCGCCGCGAGGCGAAGTGAAACGGGCGCCCGGAAGGTAGGCATAGCTCTACCGCGAAGCGGGAGGCACGCCCACGGACAGGCCGTGGCGCGCCCGGCAAAGTGTTCCGCAGATGCAGATTCCTCCTCGCCCCTGAGAAAGGCAGTCTCGTGGACACAGTTCTCGCCCGGCGCTTCACCGGATGGACCGGCCTCGCCTCCGCCGCCGCCCTCATCGTCGGGGTCCCGCTGTACTTCGTCTACTCGGGCTCGCCGCCGGACTCCAACGTCCTGTCCCGCCTCCTCCTGCAGATCCTGGCCCTCGGATTCCTGCTCCTCTTCGTGACGGGTTTCCGGGAACTGGTGAAGAGCGTCGACCCGCGTTACGAATGGGCGGGGAACTTCGCCTTCGCCGCCGGGATCGCCTACGTCGTCGTCACCCTCGTCTCCAGCGGGCTGGAGGGCGGAGCCGTCATCGCCGCGGACCGTCCGATCGACCCGACCATCTCCGTCAGCGGGACGTACATCCTGTACGGGTCCATCGGGCGCATGCTGCTGGCGTTCTTCCTGGTCGCGCTGGGATACGCGGTGCGGAAGACCGGCGCGCTGCCGGGCTGGACCGGCATGTCCGCCTACGTGCTGGCCGCGATCAACATCGCCTTCATCCCCTCGCTCTTCTTCGGCAACGAGCCGGCGTTCTTCTACGCCGCCAACGGCTGGGGCACCACCGCTTCGCTGGGCGCCATCCTCAGCTACTGGCTCCTGATGATGGGCGTCGTCGCCCTCCGCAGTGAGCGAGGCGCCGCCGGGCGCCTGGCGCCGGGGACGCACAGAGTCCGCGGCTGAATTCCGCGAGCAGGCCCGATGGCCGCCGAAGGCACACTGCCTCGGCGGCCATCGGGCTGTCGGCGACTTCTGAACGCTGCGGGCGACTTCTGCGCAATCGGCGCCCGGTCCTAACCGCCACAGGTTCATCCGCCGGCATTGCACGGTCGTCCCGCGTTCATCCGGCGGCCTTTTCCTGTCGCTAGTCATGGTCCGTGCGCGCCATTCTCGTGCTTCTGACTCTCGCACTCGCGCTCGTGGGATGCGCGACCGCCAGGGCCTCGATCCACCGCCAGGACGTCATCGTGATCGGGGTCAAGGCGGACCAGCCCGGGCTCGGGCTGAGGAAAAACGGGGTGTTCCAGGGGTTCGAGGTCGACGTGGGCGCCGACATCGCCCGCCGCCTCGGGGCGTCCCGGGTGACGTTCCGCGAGGTCAGGTCCGACGACCGGGAGCGGCTGCTGAACCGGCGCGCCGTCGACCTGGTGCTCGCGTCCTACTCGATCACGCCGGACCGGGCCAGGCTCGTCGCCTTCGGCGGCCCCTACTACGTCGCCCACCAGGACGTCATGGTCCGGCGGGGCGAGACCCGCGTCCGCAGCGTGCGCGATCTGGCCGGGCGGAGGATGTGCCAGGCCAGCGGCTCGGTCTCGACCGAGCGGGTGGTGGTCGGTCTGAGCATCCCCGCCCGGCTCGTCCCGGGCTCGTCCTACAGCGACTGCGTGGCGAAGCTGCGGTCCGGGGCCGTGGACGCCATCTCCACCGGCGACCTGGTGCTCGCCGGGTTCGCGGCCCCCGACCTGAGGATCGTCAACGCCCCCTTCACCGACGAGCGGTACGGGGTCGGGATGCGCAAGGACGACGCGGACGGCTGCGAGGCGGTGAACCGGGCCATCACGACGATGTACCAGGACGGGACGGCGGGCCACCTGCTGGACAAGTGGTTCGGCAGGAGCGGGCTCACGCTCGTCCGCGAGGTCCCCGAGTTCGAGGGCTGCTCGTAATGTCGGCGCCCCTGGCTATGGTCGAGACGTGGCTGAGGACAGGGACGCTTGGGACGAGCTCTTGGCGGCGGGCTTCCTGCACGCCCTGCGGGAGGCCCACCGCGAGGCGACGCTGGCCGTCTTCGGCGGGCTGAGCCGGGCGGCCGGGTTCACGGAGCGGACGTACGGGGTCGGCGCCTTCGACGCGCTGGCGTCGCAGATCGACCGGGTCTTCGAGGCCGAGCCGCAGGTCGTCCGCGACGATCTGAACGGCTCGCCCGGCTGGCGGTACGGGCCGTACCGCGTGCTGCTCAAGCGGCACGAGTTCGGGAACGTCAGGGGCATCCGGTGGGACCGCGACAGCCCCACCAAGCAGGCCGTGGCGCGGCAGACCTACGTCGAGGACCCGCAGCTCGCCCTCCCGCTGGGCGTCGGGCCGCGCGACACGCCCGGGGTCGTGACGCTGGTGCTCGCGCACAGCGCCACCGAGGCGCCGCTGGAGATGGAGCTCTTCCTGGGCCGCCCCCGGTGGAACGCCGACGGCGGCACCGCCTGGCACTGGGTCAGGCCCCTGGACGACACCATCGGGGCCGATCCACGTCGTAAGCTCGTCGAGCGGACGATGCCGCTGTGGGACGACCGGGAAGAGGACGTCCCGATGCGGCTCCGCGGGGAGACGAAGACGGCCTAGCAGAAGGTGGCGCGGGGTGCTGTTCGACTGCGAGCGGCTGACGCTCGCCCGGCGGCTCAGGGGCCTGCGCAAGAACCAGCTCGCGCAGGCCGTGGGGACGACGCCGAAGGCGATCGGGCAGTACGAGGCGGGCGTGCAGAGGCCCGAGGAGACGACGGTGCGGCGGCTGGCGATCGCGCTGGGCGTGCCCGTCGAGTTCTTCCAGAGCGGCCGCAGCCCGGTCTCCATGGACGGGGCCCACTTCCGGTCGCTCCGGTCGACGACGCAGATCGAGCGCGACCAGGCGCTCGCCTACGGGCGGATCGCCACCGACGTCGTCGCCGTCCTCGAAAGGCTCGTCGACCTTCCCGAGGTCGACCTTCCCGAGTACCCGGTCTCGCCGGAGGAGATCGCCGGCCCGGGGCCCGCCGAGGCCGCCAGGCTGACCAGGAAGGCGCTGGTCGAGCGGGCCGGGCCGGTGCCGCACGTCGTCCGGCTGCTGGAGTCCCACGGCGTGATCGTCCTCGTGCTGCCGCGGGCGGCCGAGCGCGTGGACGCGTTCAGCGTCGGCGTCCACCCGAGGCCGATGGTGTTCTTCAACCCCGCCAAGGGCGACTACTGGCGCAACCGGTTCGACGCGGCCCACGAGCTGGGCCACCTGGTGATGCACGCCGACGCCGAGCCCGGCGAGAAGATCGTCGAGGACCAGGCGCACCGGTTCGCGGCGGAGTTCCTCATGCCGGAGGCCGACATCGCCGGCGACCTGCCCGCGGGCCCCGACTGGGACCGGCTCGCGCGGCTGAAGGCGTCCTGGGGCGTCAGCATGGCGGCGCTGCTCTACCGGGCCCGCACGCTCGGGATCATGAAGGAGCCGGTGTACCGCGACGCGATGAGCACGCTGAGCTCGCGCGGCTGGCGGCGCCAGGAGCCCGGCCCGGCCCGCCCGCTGGAGCAGCCGACGATGCTGACCCGCGCGCTGGAGGTCGTGGAGGGCGCCGGCACGGATCGTGACCGGATCGCCGGGGACGCCCGGGTCACCCGCGCCGATCTGGACCTGCTCGTCCCGCGCCGGTGACCCCTTCTGGAACGCTCCGGCCCGCGCTCAACACAATGGCGTGATTGGTAAAGCGGCTGCGCCGGATACGTATCTCTGTCGAGAGGTCTCCTGCGCGTTCACGATTGCCTGTGAGACCCTCCGAGAGTGTTGCCGGACCAACGTACGGAACGCTGGAGACCTGGTGCTTGACAATCGGCTGGCGAGTCCCACCGCGCTGCGCATGCAGCTCGGGGCGCGGTTACGGCGGATGCGCGAGGAGCGCGGTCTCAGCCGGGTGGAGGCGGGCGAGGCGATCCGCGGCTCGGCGTCCAAGATGAGCAGGCTGGAGCTCGGACGGCACGGCTTCAAGATCCGCGACGTGCTCGACCTGCTCACCCTCTACGGCGTCGAGGACGAGGACGAGCGGAATGGCTTCGTGCAACTCGTCCGGGAGGCCAGGAAGCCCGGCTGGTGGCAGGGCTACGGCGATATCGTGCCGAGCTGGTTCGAGCAGTATCTCGGCCTGGAACAGTCGGCGGCGACGATTCGCACTTACGAGGTGCAATACGTTCCCGGCCTTCTCCAAACGCGCGACTACGCGCGGGCCGTCATCGGCCTGGAGCACCATGACGCGGCCTACGGGGGCCTCGAACGGCGCCTGTCCCTCCGGATGCGGCGGCAGGAGATCCTGCACCGCCCGACCGGCGCGACCACGCTCTGGGCGGTGATCGACGAGGCGGCGCTGCGGAGGCCGATCGGCGGGCCGCGGACGATGCGCGGCCAGATCGAGCACCTGATCGCGGTGTCGGAGGGCATGCCCAACGTGAAGGTGCAGGTCCTGCCGTTCGCGGCGGGCGGGCACCTGGCGCTGGGCGGCCCGATCACCATCGTGCGGTTCGCCGAGTACGACCTGGACGACGTGGTCTACCTGGAGCAGCTGACCGGCGCCCGCTACCCGGAGGGCCAGGAGGCCGTCCGCTACCAGAAGATCATCGATCTGCTGGGCATCCGCGCGGCCCGCCCCGCCCGCACCACGACCTTCCTCAGGGACCTGCTCGACGAGCTCTGATCCCCCGTCGGGACGAGCGGCTCCCCCTCCGGCGGGAGGGGCGCCGCCCCCGCGCTCACTAGCGTCCCCCGTGACGTGGAAGACGATCCGGCGGGCGGCGGGAATGGACAGTTCAGCGACGATCATCGCGTTCCTCATCGGAACGGCGATCAACACCTGGGTCATGGCGTACGGGGCGAGGAGCCTGCTCGACACCTGGTTCCCCCTGTTCCGGACGCTCGTGGCGGGCGCGGTCGGGCAGGCGGTCGCCAGCCCGATCATCAGCGCGCTGATCGGCGACCTGCGCGCGGACCGGGAGCCCGCGGCCCTGACCTGGCTCGCCTGCCTCGGCTTCGCGTGCGCGCTCCTCGTCTCGATGACGATCCTGGTCCTGTGGGAGGCGTTCGTCCCGACCGGGACGGTGCCGTCGCCGCTCCACTGGTTCGGCGCCGTCCGGTCGCGGAT
Source organism: Actinomadura sp. NPDC048021 (assembly GCF_040653135.1). NCBI lineage: Bacteria > Bacillati > Actinomycetota > Actinomycetes > Streptosporangiales > Thermomonosporaceae > Actinomadura > Actinomadura sp. NPDC048021. The sequence goes on along the minus strand of NZ_JBEZJQ010000025.1, from coordinate 43,675 downwards.
CGCGCGGACCCGCCGGTACCGGCGCATCTCGTTCATCTTCCTGCGCCACGGCCTCGGTCCGTACCTGCGCGGACGCGCGCGCCCGAGCGCCCGCACCGCGCGCTCGTTCACGCACGCCCTCGAACAGGGCGGCGTCGTGTTCGTCAAGCTCGGCCAGGTCCTGTCGACCCGGCGGGACGTGCTGCCGCCGGAGTTCGTCCGGGAACTGGGGCGGCTGCAGGACTGCGCCACACCGGTCCCGTGGCCGCAGATCGAACGCGTCCTCCACGAGGAGCTCGGCGACACGCGCGACGTCTTCGCCTCCTTCGACCGGACCCCGCTCGCCGCCGCGTCCATCGCGCAGGTGCACCGGGCCACGCTCCGGTCCGGCGAGGAGGTCGTCGTCAAGATCCAGCGGCCGGGCGTCCGCGCGGTGGTCGAACGCGACCTCGACATCGTCGGACGCCTCGCCCGGACGCTCCACGAGCGCGCCGGATGGGCCAAGTCGTTCGGCGTCGTCGACCTCGCGGACGGCTTCGCGACCGCGCTGCGCGAGGAACTCGACTTCCGCGTCGAGGCCCGCAACATGGCCTCGGTCGCGGCGACCGCCCGCACCGGCGACGTCGTCGTCCCCCGTCCCCACGACGATTTCTGCACGGGCCGCGTCCTCGTCATGCAGCGCCTGGACGGGGTCGCGCTCAGCAAGGCCGGCCCGCGCGTCGACTCCGCCGGGCTCGACCGGACCGCCCTCGCGCGCACCCTCCTCGACACGGTGCTGCGCCAGATCGTCCTGGACGGCGTCTTCCACGCCGACCCGCACCCCGGCAACATCCTGCTGCTCGACGACGGCCGCCTCGGCCTGATCGACTTCGGCTCGGTCGGACGGCTCGACACCGAGCTGCGCGGCTGCCTCCAGCGCATGCTCATCGCCCTGAACCGGGGCGACGCGGTCGCGGTGACGGACGCGTTCCTGGAGGTCGTGGCCCGTCCGGACGAGCTGGACGAGCAGGCCCTCGCCCGCGCGCTCGGCGCCTTCATGGCCCGCCACCTCGGCCCGGGGACCAGCCCGGACATGGCCATGTTCACCGACCTGTTCCGGCTGGTCGCACGGTTCGACCTCGCGGTCCCGGCCGAGATCGCGGCGGTCTTCCGGGCGCTCGCGACGCTGGAGGGCGGCCTGAGCGAGCTCGCCCCCGGGTTCGCGATCGTCACCGAGGCCCACACGTTCGGCGAGTCCTACCTGCGGGAACGGCTCCGGCCCGGCTCGCTGCGCGAGGCCGCGAACGACGAACTGCTCAGCCTGCTGCCGATGCTGCGCCGCCTCCCCCGCCGTCTGGACCGCATCACCGCCGCGGCGGAGGCGGGCCGCCTGAGCGTGAACGTCCGCCTGTTCTCCGACGAGTCCGACCGCCGCACGGTCACCGGCCTCCTCCAGCAGGTGCTGCTCACCATCCTGGCGTCGACCGCCGGCGTGATGGCGGTGATGCTGCTGGGCCTGCGCGACGGCCCCGCGATGACCCGCGACGTGACCCTCTTCCAGTTCTTCGGCTACTGCGGCCTGGTCATCTGCTCGGTCCTCTCCCTGCGCGTCCTGGCGGTGATCTTCCGCCGCTGATCGAACATGTGTTTGACCAGGACGGGTACAGTGGAGGAATGTTCCAAGGGTCGTTGCTGGACAGCACGGACGAGAGCGGTCCGCGGTCTCTGGACGCCGTGCGGCGGACGCCGCTGGAGCACGGCGCCTGGGTCGACGTCCTGCCCGGATGGATCCCCAACGCCGACGCGCTGTTCGAGCGGTTGCTCACGTCCGTCCCGTGGCGGGCCGAGCGGCGGCGCATGTACGACAGGGTGGTGGACGTCCCGCGCCTCCTGGCGTTCTACGACGAGAACGCGGAACTGCCCGATCCCGTCCTGGACGAGGCGAAGGCGGCGCTCGACGAGCATTACGCCGGGGAACTCGGCGAGCCGTTCCGGACGGCCGGTCTCTGCCTCTACCGCGACGGGCGCGACAGCGTGGCCTGGCACGGCGACACCATCGGGCGCGGCGCCACGCACGACACGATGGTGGCGATCCTGTCGGTCGGCACCCCGAGGAGCCTGCTGCTCCGTCCGCGCGGCGGCGGGCCGGCGATCCGCCGCGACCTGGGCCACGGCGACCTCATCGTCATGGGCGGGAGCTGCCAGCGGACGTGGGAGCACGCGATCCCGAAGAGCGCCCGCGTGACGGGCCCCCGGATCAGCGTCCAGTTCCGTCCGCGCGGGGTCCGCTGAGCGAGGCGAGCACGGATCGCCTCATGGCACCATGAACGGTGATTCGTGAGGAGGCCCGTTGCAGCGTCTGGTCGTGTCACACTCCTCCCCCCGGGCGTATCGGACAGTGCTGGAGGCGTTGCAGGCGCCGCTGCCGTACGGCGCCGGACGGCACATCCTGATCGAGCCGGGGGCCTATCCCAACACCGGGTTCCACTGTCCCGACGATTTCGTCATGACGGCCGTGGGCGGCCCGGGCTCGGTCACGCTGGACGGCGCCACGAACGCGACGGTCGAGGTCACCGGAAGGGTGACCCTCCAGGGGCTGACCGTCCGCAACTGGAGCGACGACGGCCTCGCGCTGGACGCCGCGGAAGGCAGCGTCCTGGCGGAGCACTGCGAGTTCATGACCCGCTCCGACGTGGCCGTGCGCGCGGCCAGCGGCGCGCAGATGGCGCTGATGGGGTGCCGGGTGCTGGACGGCGCGGTCGTGTACGCCGCCGCGTCCGGGGTCATGGAGAGCACCAGCGTCAGCGGGACCGAGGGCAACGCGGTGGCGATCCGCAGCGGCAGCACGGTGACCCTGCGGTCGTGCCAGGTCAACGAGGCGGGCGGGCACGGCATCTGGGTGACCGAGGGGTCGCGCCCGCTGATCGAGCAGTGCACGATCAGCGGGCCGGAGGGCGCCGGGATCCGGGTGGACGACCACGCGGACGCGGCGGTCCGCAACTGCGCGTTCCACGGCTCGCGCGGGTCGTCCCTGATCGTCCTGGAGAAGGGCAAGGCGGTCGCGGAGGACTGCCTGATCGAGGACCCGCACCTGGACGGGCTGTGGGTGGCGACCGGCGGCTCGCTCACCGCGCGGCGGATCAAGATGGAGTCGCCGCGGCGGACCGGCGTGGTCGTCGAGAAGGGCGTCGCGCTGCTGGAGGACTGCGAGGTCACGGGGGCGAGCACCAACGGCCTGTCGTTCGTCGCGCACGCGGACGTCACGGTCGTCCGGGGCCGGATCACCGGCGCGGGGAAGGTCGGCGCGGGGCTCGGCTCCGGCGCGCGCGCCGTACTGGACGGGATGACGATCAGCGGCAGCGGGCTCGCCGGCGTGAGCGTGGACTCGGGCGGCCGGCTCACCCTCCGCGACTGCACGGTGGTGGACACCCGCGGCGCGGGCGTGGTCGCCGACCGGGGCGCGCACCTGGACGTGAGCGGCCTCGTCAGCGAGCGCAACCAGAAGCCGGACAGGCTCGACCCGAACGCGAACGGCACGACGACCGCGCAGGTCGTCGAGCCGGCGGTGGCCGACGAGCCCCAGCCGAAGCAGGAACCCGCTGCCGCGCCGCCGACCGGAGAAGGAGCCGGCGGGCCGTCCGCCGACGTGCTGTTGGGCCGGTTGGAGGCGATGGTGGGTCTGGCGGGGGTGAAGCGTGAGATCCGGAAGGTGACGAATCTTCAGAAGGTGGCCGAGCAGCGGCGGCTTGCGGGCTTGCCGCCCGGTCCGGCGATCGGTCGGCACATGGTGTTCGCGGGTCCGCCGGGGACGGGCAAGACGACGGTTGCGCGGTTGTACGGCGGGATTCTCGCGGCGCTGGGTGTGGTGGAGAAGGGCCAGGTGGTGGAGGTCAGCCGGGCCGATCTGGTGTCGGAGAACGTCGGCGGGACGGCGTTGCAGACGTCGGAGGTGTTCCAGCGGGCGCTGGGCGGGGTGTTGTTCATCGATGAGGCCTACACGTTGTCGCGTAAGGCGACGGGGACCGATTTCGGGCAGGAGGCCATCGACACCCTGGTCAAGCTGATGGAGGACCACCGCGACGAGGTCGTGGTGATCGCCGCCGGATACTCGGCGGAGATGCGCGACTTCCTGGCCGCCAACCCGGGCCTGAAGTCGCGGTTCTCCCGCACGGTGGAGTTCGAGAACTACAGCCCCGCCGAACTCGTCCAGATCGCCGAATCGCACGCGACCAGGGACGGGTACCGGCTGGCCGACGACGCGCGCGCGGCGATCCTGGCGCACTTCGCGGGGCAGCGCCGCGACGCGACCTTCGGGAACGGGCGAGCGGCACGGCAGGTGTTCGAGGCCGCGGTCGAACGCCAGGCGCAACGCCTCGCCGACCTGCCCGAACTCCCCTCCGGCGAGGAACTGAGCCTGCTCGTCGCCGAAGATCTCGACGTCGACACAGGTCTGGCCGCCCGGTTCGGCGAAGCGCGCGACGCCGGTCAGGTCACCGATGTCCTCGCCCGGTTGGCGGCGATGACCGGCCTGGAGGAGGTCAAGCGGGAGATCAAGGACCTGCTCGACCTGCTCGCCTCGGCGCGGCGACGCCGGGCGGCGGGGTTGGAGGCCGAGCCGTTCACCGGGCATCTGATCTTCGCCGGTCCGCCGGGCACGGGCAAGACGACCGTCGCACGCCTGTACGGCGAACTCCTCACCGCCCTGGGCGTCCTTGCCCAAGGGCAGGTGGTGGAGGCGGCACGCGTCGACCTGGTCGGGCAGTACGTCGGGCACACCGCCCAAAAGACCACCGAGGTGTTCCAGCGCGCCCGCGGCGGGGTCCTGTTCATCGACGAGGCCTACACCCTGTCCCGCCCGGGAGGATCAGGCCACGACTTCGGGCAGGAGGCCATCGACACCCTGGTCAAGCTGATGGAGGACCACCGCGACGAGGTCATCGTGATCGCCGCCGGATACACCAACGAAATGGCAGGGTTCCTGGCCACCAACCCCGGCCTGGCGTCCCGGTTCGCGCGCACGCTGACCTTCCAGCCCTACCCCGTCGACGGCCTCGCCTCCATCTTCGTCAAGAAAGCGGAGGCAGCGGACTACCGCGTCCCCGAGGACACCCGCCAAGCACTCACCGTCTACCTGAACACCCACCGGGACCGGTTCCGCGAAGGAAACGGCCGCGAAGTCGACAAACTCGTCCGGTCGGCCATCACCGCCCACGCCCGCCGCACCGAACAACTCGCCAACAACGGGATCGAACTCACCACCGAACAACTCGCCACCCTCCTCCCCGAGGACATCACCCTGTAGCGTCCCGCCCCGGCCCTTCCGCCGATGGGCCGAGGCGCACGCCACCGCCTTCGCCTGATCCCGGCCTCTACTGCGCCGGGCAGGTGGTGCCGGGCGGGGGGAGGGTGAGGGTGGTCAGGTAGGCGTCGATCGTGTTCTGCATGCAGGGGCCGCGGCCGTAGCTGCCGTGGCCCGCGCCCGCGTACGTGAGCAGGCGTCCTGCGGGGCCGAGCTGCCGCGCGACGTTCTGGGCCCAGGAGTAGGGCGTGGCGGGGTCGTGGACGGCGTTGGCCAGCAGGATCGGCGCGCTGCCGCGGACGCGCAGGCGGTGCTGAGGGTTGCGGACGGGCTGCGGCCAGCCGAGGCAGGCGGAGATCGCCATGACGGGACGCGCGAACGTCATGTCGGGGGCGACCTTCTCCGTGCGCCGCATGAGCCTCGCGTACTCGCCGTAGTCGCGGACGGGCAGGCTCCAGTCGGAGCAGAACTGCGCGGTGAAGGGGTCGGTGGCGGTCTCCTCCGCCTTCGGCGCTGCCGCCGGACGGGAACCGGCCCTGAGGGGCGGGGCCGCGTCCAGCGCGGCCAGCTTCGACGCCAGTTCCGCCCAGTCGGGGCCGTAGAAGCTCTTGTAGGCCATCAGCACGAGGCCGAACTCCGGCAGCGCGGCGCCCGGGGACGAGGGGTCGGGCAGTTCCCCGCGGGCGGCGCGGGCGCGCAGGTCACGCCAGACGGCCCGGACGTCCTTGCCGTGCAGGGCGCAGTCCTGGCTGCGCTCGCACCAGGCGACGAACTGGTCGAAGGAGTCTTGGGCGGCGGCCAGTTCGGACGTCAGGAAGCGCCGGGCGTCGGGCACGCTGTGGTCGTCCACGCTCTCCAGCACCATCGCCCGGACGCGCCGCGGGAACGTCTCGGCGTACATCTCGCCCAGCAGCGTGCCGTAGGAGCTGCCGTGGAAGGTCAGCTTCGGCTCGCCCAGGGCGGCGCGGATCGCGTCCACGTCCCGGACGGTGCTGAGCGTGTCGGCGTGGTCGTAGAGCGGGCCGGTGCGGGCGCGGCAGTCGGCCCGCAGGCGCGCGTTGTGGTCGAGGGTCGCCCGGAACTGCGCCGCGTTTTCGATGACCGGAGAGGGGGCGGCCCGGAGCAGGACGGCCGAGCACGTCACCGGATGGCTGGCGCCGATGCCGCGCGGGTCGAAGCTGACGATGTCGAAGCGCCGGCGCAGTTCGTCGCTGAACCGGTCGATCCCGCCCGTGAGCCTGGTGACGCGCTGGACGCCGGAGTCGCCGGGACCGCCGGGACCGAACACGAGCGTGCCGACGCGCGCGTCCGGGTCGAGGGCCTTCCGGCGCGCGATGGCGAGGCCGAACGCGGGGCCGTCCGGCCGGGACCAGTCGATCGGCAGGCGCAGGGTCGCGCACTCGGCCTTGCCGTCGTCGCCGCAGGCGCGCCAGTCGACGGCCGACGGCGAGCGCGGCGCGGCCGGCGCGGGCGAGGCGGGCGAGGCGGTGGCGGGCGCCGCGACGCCGGTCAGCGCCACGGCTCCTGCCGCGGCCGCGCCCAGGAGGGCGAGCCTGTTTCCGCGCAGCATGAAGGTCCTTCCGGTGGGGGACGTCAGAGGCCCGCGTCCTCGGAGGCGGGCGACGGTCCCCGGCCCGGCCGTGACCGGGGACCGCTGACGATCAAGTTAGGGCGGTCCCCCTCACCGGAACAGGGTGATCAGGGGCGATTCAGGGTGGTTTCAGGGTCCACTCAGGGTCCGGGCCGGTCCGGCGCAAGCGCTCCGCTCGTTGTCAGAAATCGCCCTTAAATACCAACAGAAACCGCACTAATCGACAATTCAAGAGGCAGAAAACGAGTCGTGTGACTCAGCGCCCTTCGAGCTCTCCGTTCCGGATGGCGGCCAGGAGGGCTTTCCACTGGGCGGGGTGGAGCGTGAGGAAGCCTGCGGAGGTGTCTCGCGAATCTCGGACCAGCACGGCGGGGCCGGCCGCCGCCACCTCGACGCATTCCTGACCGCCGCCGCTGGCGCTGCTCTTCCGCCAGCTCACCGCCGCTCCCCGATCCGACCGGTACACCATCCAGCAACCCTCCATCCATTGCCGGCGGGTGCCGTCTCGCCAACCGATCGGACAAGAACACCCGCCAGGCGAGCGCCAGCAGGGCACGACAAACCACGACCTTGTGGAAAATTTCCCGATCACGAGTGTAAACGGTTCTAGTTATCCCGCCTACAAGGGAACACAAGATCACCCTGCGTGTTATGACGGCCACTCGCCTTGTCGGTGTCCGATGCGGCTGTCACCTCCGTCGCGTGGTTCGGGTTGCGGTCGGGGAATCAGGCCATGAGGTCTTCGGCGGCCTGCCGCAGCAGCGCGATCGACTCGTCCGCCGACAGCGCCTGCTCCAGCAGGAGCTCGAAGGTGTCGCGGTACTCGGTGATCCGTTCGTCCTCGCCGGTGATCATCACGCTGGCGCCCGGCCGCGCCTCCAGCCAGAGGACGTCGTCGAGGTCGCCGTCGAACTCCAGGAGGCTGAACGGCCCGTCGAGCCCGAGGTGCGCGCCCGCCTTGAACGGGATGATCCGCACGGTGAGCAGGTCGTCGCGCTCGCACGCGTCCGCGATGTGGTTGAGCTGGGCGGGCATGATCGCCGGGTCGCTCTTGATGCCGACGTGCCGGCGGATGACGGCCTCGTCGATGATGTAGTGCTGGCGCGGCGGGTTCTGCCGCTTGGCGAACTCCTGCTGGCGCTGGATGCGCAACTTCGCCGCCAGCACCCGCGCCTGCTCGGAGATCTTGCCGGTGGACAGCACCTCGGCGTACTCGGCCGTCTGGATCAGCCCCGGGATGACGGTCCCGTGGAACTGCCGGATGAACGCGGCGCCGGCGGAGTACCCGACATAGGAGAGGAAGCTCGGGTCCAGATCTCCGCGGTAGGCGTTCCACCAGGCGGGTTCCCGCGCGCCGCGGGCGAGCGCCTGCAACCGCTCCTGGCGCCCCTCCGAGGTGACGTCGTAAACCGCGAGCAATGCCTGCAGATCGGTGCGGGTGATGGCGTTCTTGCCGCCCTCCACCCGGATGAGCTTGGACGGAGACCACTCCAGCTGCCGCGCCACCTGCTCCTGCGTCAGCTTCTTCTCTTTGCGCAGGCGGACGAGCTCGGTGCGCAGCAGCGCACTCTGGACTACGGGGCCCTGGTCACTGACCATTGGTTCGCTCACTCTGAGTAGTGCATGCCACCCAACTGGATGCTACATGGCAATCGGGGACCTGGCATCCCACTCCCCGACACGACGCTACATGTCCCAGACATCTGATCTTCGCTCCGCCCACCAGACCCCGCCATATCGCCCAAAACTCGCGTCGGTAGCTTCCAGAGTGCTGCATACCGTCGGACTCTGTTGTAATGTGCTACATAGCAGATTAGCAGACGACGTCATGCAACAAGACGGGATGCCGCATCCGAGCGCGGATGAGGTTGAACACAGGGTGAGGTCCCGGCGGGGAACGGCGCAGCCGGGCCGGGACCGACCGCAGGCGGAGACGGGCCGGCCGCGAGCGGGGTACGACGAAGAGGGCCGAACGCGCCACACGGGGAGGCCGCAAGGGGACAGGAGACTCCGGCGACGCCTGAGGGCGGCACCGGGCGAGGAACACGAGAAGGCACTGCCAGCGAAGGCAACAGAGTCGCCCGCCGCTTCCCGCCGATCAACGGTTTGGCAGCCACGACGATCGGAGGGAGAGCGGAGAGCGACTCCCGGGGCCGCACGAGACGATCGGCCGACCGCGCCCATCCTCTGCGAAGACGCAGAAAGATCCGCGCTGACCTGCCAAAACGTCTCTGCGGACTCATCTAGTCTAACCGCGACCACGCGGTGCGGACCATAGGTGATGTGACTCCGGTCACCCGCGGGCCATACCGGACCTACCCGGCGCCCGCGCGGATTCCGGAGCCGCGATTCGAGGCATGGGGTCCCTGACATGTCCAGACAGCACGTACCGTCCCCCACCTCCGCCGTCCACCCCACGAGTCCGGCGGGCTCGTCGCCGCCCGCCCGGCCGGGCGTCGGGCGGGTGAGCCGATGAACGAGCACGCCCGCCACCACGACCCGGACAAGCTCGTCCCCGACGAGCTTGTCCCCAACGAGCTCGTCCCGCGGCAGCGGACCGTCCAGCGGCGGGCCGAGACCGTCCGGCGGCCCGGGTTCTGGCACGGGCTCACCACCGCCGAGCGCGCCGCGTTCCTGGCGCAGGCGCGGGAGGTCGTCCACCCGGTCGGCGCCGTCCTGTGGACCGAGGGCCAGGACGCCGACCACACCCTCGTGATCAAGTCCGGCTCGGTGCGGATCTCCGTGGAGCGGGACGGCCGCGAGCGCTTCGTCGCCTTCCGCGGGCCCGGCGACATCATCGGCGAGCGCGCCGCCCTCCTGCTGCGCCGCCGCTCGGCGACCGTCGTCGCCATGGACGCGCTCCACGTCCTGTGCCTGACCACGCAGGAGTTCGTCGCCTACCTGAGCGACCACCCGCACGTGGTCGCCGTCCTCGAACGCGAGATGTACGACCGGATGACCGAGCAGGGCCCGGGCCGGCCGCCGCGGCGGGCCCACCACCCCGGCGGCGCGGCCCACCCGTACGGACCCGCGGCGCAGTACGGGGCGCCGCAGCCGTACGCCGTGGCGCAGATGCCGGTGGTCCCGAACTACCCGTACGCGATGGCCGGGCCGTTCGTGGTGACGGCCCCCTACGCCGCGCCCGACCCGCGGGCGGGCGGCGCGACCTGCGTCGTGGAGCCCGCAGCCGCGATCAACGGCGCGGGCGCCGCGTCCGGGGCGGCCCCGACCGTCCCGTGCCGCACCGTCCCCGCCAACTCCCTGCCCGGGAACTCCCTGCCGCCCGCCAACTCGCTGCCGCCCGCCCGCTCCGTCCAGCCGGTCCTGGAGGCCGCCGTCGAGACGTCCTGGGAACGGCCGACGCAGCCCATGGTCCTCCCGGATGTCGGCGCCCCGTCCTGGGCCGGCCAGAACTGCACCATCGTGTACACCGACGTGGCCGGGTTCAGCTCGCCCGACCGCAACGACGCCGACCGGATCGGCGTGCGCCGCGCCATGTACCGGGCCCTCCGCGAGGCGTTCGAGGAGTCGGGCGTCCCCTGGGACGCCTGCCACGTCGAGGACCGCGGCGACGGCGCGCTCATCGTCATCCCGCCGCAGGTCCCGACGGCCACCGTGATCGACCCCATGCTGGTCTCGCTCGGCCGGCGGCTGCGCCGCCACAACCACCGCGCGACCGGGGCCGTCCGCGTCCAGCTCAGGGTCGCCGTGAACGTCGGCCCCGTGATGCCCGACCCGCCCGGTGTGTCCGGCTCGTCCATCATCACGACGGCCCGGCTCCTCGACGCCGGCCCGCTCAAGGACCGGCTCGCCGCGACCGGCGCCGACCTCGGCGTCATCGCGTCCCGCTTCGTCTACGACTCCGTGATCGTTCCGAGCCCCGGCCACGTGACCGCCGCCGAGTACGAGCGGATCACCTGCCGGGTGAAGGAGTCGCACCTCGAAGGCTGGATCCACCTGCGCGGCCTGGCCGCCCATCCGGCGGCCTGACCTGCCGCCCGCCGGCCCGTCCCCCGCACGGGCCGCCCCGGCCCGCCACGACCCCGCGCGCACCGCGCCGCGGGGTTCTCCGCTTCCCGCCCCCCGCTAGCCGGCCGGCCTCCCGTCGTGGTTGCGCGGTAACCGCAGGACGAACCGGGCGCCGCGCTCGCTGTCCTCGATGGTGAGGGTGCCGCCGTGCAACTGCGCGATCTCCCGGGCGATCGGCAGGCCGAGACCGGTGCCCCCGGGGTCGCGGGCCTTGCTGTCCTCCAGGCGGGCGAAGCGCTGGAACACGAGGTCCCGGTCCTTCTCGGCGACGCCCGCGCCGTCGTCGACGACCTCCAGCACGGCCGTGCCGTCCTCCCGCGCCACCGTGATGTCGACGCGCGACTCGGCGTGCCGCTCGGCGTTGTCCAGCAGGTTCGTCAGCAGGCGGACGAGCCGGAGCCGGTCCCCGCGCACCGTCACGCCCTCCTGGAGGTGCGGGACGATCCGCTTCGTCCGCTCCGACCTCGCCACCTCGATGGTGACCAGCGCACCGAGGTCGATCGTCTCGACCTCCTGCCAGGCGGCGGCGTCCAGCCGGGCGAGCTGCAGCAGGTCCGTCACGATCGCCTGGAGCCGCTCCAGGCTCTGCAGGACGCCGCGCGCCGTCCGCGGCCAGTCGACGTCGTCGGGGAACAGCAGCGCCTCCTCGATCTGGGTGCGCGCGGCCGCGATGGGGCTGCGCAGGTCGTGGGACGCGTCGGAGGTGAAGCTGCGCTGCCGTTCGAGGGCGCTGTCCAGCCGGTCCAGGGTCGCGTTCGCGGCCTCCGCGAGCCGCCTGATCTCGTCCCGGCCCTCCGGCACCGTCACCCGGCGGCCCGACCGGTGCGCGGTGATCTCCGCCAGCTCGGCCCGGATCGCCTCCACCGGCGCGAGGGTCTGGTCCACCGTCGCCCAGGCGCGCAGGCAGCCCAGCAGGATCACCAGCAGCGAGACGCTGGCCAGGAACATGATCAGGCCGGGGCTCACGTACCAGGGGACGATCGGGACGGCGGCGTAGATCAGCCAGTCGCCGCCGGGCTTGAAGACGCGGAAGCCGATCACCCACAGGCACCGGTGCCGCCGCACCGGCGAGCACACCTTCCGCGAGGTGTAGACGCGCTCCTGCGACGGGACGAAGCGGGCGAGCGGCCGGCGGGCCAGCGCCCGGCCCGGCGACCCCGCGATCACCGTCCGCCTCTCGTCCATGACCTGCAGCAGGACGCCCGGCACCCCGTCGATCCGCCCCTCCACGGGCTCGCGCCGCAACGCGTACGACAGCCGGAGCGCGGCCGCGGTCGCCTCGCCGCGGGCGGAGTCGGTCTCCGATCCCCGCGCCTCCACGAGGATCAGCGTCGTCACGATGGCGCAGATCACGGCGGTGACCGTCCCGGCAATAACGGTCATCCGCACCCGTATGGACCATGTGCGCCGTTCGAACACCCGACCTCCCGCAGGTGAGGTAATCACCGCACACGCCCGGATCAGTCCTCTGAACAGCAGCGATGCGGCCAAGAGCGGCAAAAGAAATGGTTGCCGGACCGACCGGTCACCCAGAAGCCCGGGCACTGGGAAGCGCCGCGACTAGCATGTCCGGTTATGGAGCTGCGCCAGCTTGAGTACTTTGTGGCGGTCACGGAAGAGGCCGGCTTCACCAAGGCCGCGGCAAGGCTGCACGTGGCCCAGCCGGGCGTGAGCGCCCAGATCCGGCAGCTGGAGCGGGAGCTGGGGCAGCCGCTGTTCGACCGCTCCGGCCGCACGGTCCGCCTGACCGAGGTCGGCGCCGCCGTCCTGCCCTACGCGCGGGCCGCGCTCGCGGCGGTCGAGGGCGCCCGGCTGGCCGTGGACGAGCTGACGGGCCTGCTCCGCGGGCACGTCACGATCGGCACGATCGACTGGATCCGGTCGCTGGACCTTCCGGGCATGCTGGCCGAATTCCACCGCGACCACCCGGACATCGAGATCACCGTCGTCCAGGAGGACTCCGCCGCGCTGACCGAGGGGCTCCGCACCGGACGGATCGACCTGGCGTACCTCAGCCTCGGCGCGGGCCCTCCCGAGGGCGTCGCGACGCGGGTCGTCATCGAGCAGGACCTCGTCGCCGCCGTCGCCCGCACCCACCCGCTGGCGCGCAGGTCCACGATCACCCTGCGGGCGCTCGCCGAGGAGAGCCTGATCTGCCTGCCGAAGGGCACCGGGCTGCGGTCCGTCCTGGACGCGGCCTTCGCGGACGCCGGACTGCGCCCCCGCGTGGCGTTCGAGGCGGGCGAGCCGCCGGTGCTCGCGGAGATCGCCGCGCACGGCCTCGGCGTCGCCGTGCTGCCCGAGTCCGCCGCCCTCGGCCGCCCGGACGGCCTGCGCGCGCTCCCGGTCGTCCGGCCGCGGCTGACCGGGCGGATCGCCCTGGCCTGGCGCGCCGAGGGACCGCGCGGCGCGGCGGCGGGGGGGGGGGGGGGCCCCCCCCCCCCCGGGGCCCCCCCCGGAACGCGCCCCCCCCGCCCCGGGGCGCCCCACCCCCCCCCCCCCCGCCGGCCCCCGGCGGCGCCGCGGAGGCCCCCCCCCGCGCGCCGGTGGCCCGCCTGATCAGGCCGCCCGCTCGCCGGAGTCGTCCACCACGCCGCGCAGGACGTCCGGCCGGTTGGTGATGATCCCGTCCGCGTCGAGGTCGATCGCCCGCTCCATGGCGCCGGGGTCGTCGACCGTCCAGGTGAGCACGTCCATCCCGGCGTCGTGCACCGCGTCGACGTAGGACCCGGTCAGGCCGCCGAAGGGCGGATTGACCTGGTCCGCGTACTTCGCGAGCTTCGGCAGGTCCGCTGCCTTCGGAGTGCCCAGCAGGCCGGTCGGCACCTTCGGCAGGACGGAGTGGAACCGGCGCACCGAAGCCCAGTCGAACGACTGGACGACGAGGCGCCGCCCCCGCGGGTCGTACCGCAGCCAGGACGGGGACCGCTTCAGCTCCGCCGCGATGCGCCGCTCGACGCCCGGGTAGAGCTCCGGGCTCTTGATCTCCAGCAGCAGGCCGAGGCCCTGCCCGCGCATCGCGGCCAGCACCTGGCCGAGCGTCGGGACGCGCTCGCCCGCGTACCTCCTCGCGAACCAGCCGCCGGCGTCCAGCCTCCCGATCTCGGCGAGAGTGAAGTCGGCGACCTTCCACGGCCCGCGGCCCGGGTAGACCTCCTCGGCGTTCGTCGTCCGGGCGAGGGTCGTGTCGTGCATGATCACGAGCTGGTGGTCCTTCGTCTCCTGGACGTCCAGCTCGAACATGTCCGCCTTCCTCGCCCGGGCGAGCCGGAACGCCGCCAGCGTGTTCTCCGGCGCGTACGCGGACGCGCCGCGGTGCGCGACGTCCAGGACGCCGGAGTCCGGATCCGGAGCCCGGACCGGGGCGGTGCGCGGCCGCGGTTCCGGGGCGCCCGGCAGCACGGACAGGAGCGGGTCGGGGCCTGGCCGGGCGCCGGCGGGCGCCGCCGGGACGGCGACGGCCGCGGTGGCCAGGACGGCGATGAGCGCGAGACGATTCCGCCGGTGCATCAGTCACCTCTCGGGAGCCGGGGCTGTCCGCCCCAACCCTCGGACCGTCCGGTGACGCCGGAGTTACGGATCGGTAGCAGACTGTGTACCGAAGGTGACGATACGCAGCGGGTCCCGTCAGGACGAGTCAGACACGGCCGGACCGCCGGAATCCCCTCCGGGCTCCTCCGCGCCGCCCGGCCCCGCGGCCCGCGCGCTCTTGGCCGCCTTCGCCAGCACCAGCGCCCCGAACAGCAGCCTCCTGCTGCGCCTGAGCGGGCGCGGGAACCTCGCCCGTCCCGTCTCCGGCCCGGGCCGCCGCGGCGCGGGAACCAGGGGACGCGCGGGGCGCCGGGGCGTGCCCAGCCGCGTCGGACGGCTCCGCCCCCGCAGCGTCACCGACCGCCCGAGGTCCCACTCGTCGGACTCGGCGAGGTGCGCGAGCTCCAGCACGGTCGCCGAGGCGAGCACCCGCCCCTCCTCGTCCTTCGCGAGGTCGCTGAGCCGGGCCGCCTCGTTCACCGGATCGCCGATCACCGTGTACTCGAACCGCTCCTCCGCGCCGATGTACCCCGCGACGACCGGGCCCGCGGACACGCCGATCCCCGCGTCCAGCATCGGCACCTCGGCGCGCAGCCGCACCGCCAGCTCCCGGGCCGCGCCGAGCGCCCCGCCGGCCGAGTCCTCCACCTGCGTCGGCGCCCCGAAGATCGCCAGCGCCGCGTCCCCCTCGAACTTGTTGATCCAGCCGCCGTGCTTCGCCACCGCCGACACCACCACGCCGAAGAACCGGTTGAGCAGCCCCACCACCTCGTCCGGGCTGCGCGTGTCGGCCAGCCGGGTCGACCCGGTCAGGTCCACGAACAGCACGGCCACCTCGCGCGTCTCGCCGCCGAGCGTGACGACGCCGCGCTCCAGCGCCAGGTCGGCGACCTCCTCGCCGACATGCCGCCCGAACAGGTCGCGCAGCCACTCGATCTCGCGCAGCCCCGCGACCATGTGGTTGAAACCGGCCTGCAGCTGCCCGACCTCGCTCGCGTCGTACACGTCCACCTCGGCGCCGAGGTCCCCCCGCTCGACCTGCGCCATCCCGCTGCGCACCGCCTTGATCGGGTCGGCGATCGCCCGCGTCGCCATGTAGATCACGCAGACCCCCGCGAGCAGCGCAGCGCCGCCGAGGCCGAGGATCGTGATCGCGAGCTGGGTGACGTTGATGTCCGGCGAGGCCAGCGCGGCGATCGCGACGCAGATCAGCCCGAACACCGGGATCGCCGTCCCGAGCGCCCACGCGAGCATCACCCGCGTCGTCACCCCGGGCAGCCGGAGCCTCTTCGGACGTTCCGCTCCCAGCACCAGCGCCGCCGCCGGACGCAGCAGCCGCTCCGACAGCAGGTAGACGATCGTGCAGGTCGTGCCCGCGCCGAGCAGGCACGTCAGCCCCGTCTTCACCGCCAGCCGTCCGGTGAACAGCATCAGGTCGAGCGCCGCCCAGCCGAGCGCGCCGACCGCCCACAGCGCCCCGACGAGCAGCGTCAGCCGCAGCGGCCCGAGCAGCACGGCCCGGCGCTGCCGCCGGTCGGGCTCTCCCCCGTCCCGGACGAACGTGACCACGGGCCGCCACAGCCACAGACCGCACAGGAGCGCCGCCGGCGCCGCGACCACCGGATAGCTGAAGAACGCCACCGCGTTGACCAGATGCACGTAGTCGCGGTCGTCCAACGGAGGATCGGGCACCACGAACGTCGCGAACAGCAGCACCACCAGCGAACCGATGACGTTCGCCACGCCCACCACGACCAGCAGGACCCACCGCACCCGGATCTCAAGCATGCTGGTCACGCGCGCCTCCGGAGGAAGGAACCGCCATAAG
Organism: Actinomadura sp. NPDC048021; assembly: GCF_040653135.1. Classification (NCBI taxonomy): domain Bacteria; kingdom Bacillati; phylum Actinomycetota; class Actinomycetes; order Streptosporangiales; family Thermomonosporaceae; genus Actinomadura; species Actinomadura sp. NPDC048021. The sequence goes on along the minus strand of NZ_JBEZJQ010000025.1, from coordinate 27,439 downwards.
GGATCATCCCACGGCGGGCGCCTCCCCGCCGTGGGATGCCCTTATCAGGCGCTCGTGCTCTCCTCCGCGAGCGGGACGGGGACCCGCGCCTCCTGCGAGCCGCGCCGGACGAACGGCCAGCCGATCACGACCAGCGCCGCCCAGGCGGCCATCACGTACAGCGCGATCCGCGTGTCGGCCTCCCACGCGATCGTCACGGTGACGAAGGCGAAGAACGCCAGCACGGCCCAGTTCGTGTACGGCGCCCACGGCATCCGGTACGGCGCCTTGGGCAGCTCCCCGGCCGCCGACCGCCGCCGGTAGGCCATGTGCGCGAGCAGGATGACCGTCCACACCAGCAGGGCCCCACCGGTGGAGACGGACGTGATGTACTCGAACGCCTTCTCCGGCACGACCGCGTTGACGACCACGCCGATCCCCATGACCAGCGCGGAGATGACGACGGTCAGCACGGGCACACCGCGCCCGTTGAGCCGTCCGAGCACCTTCGGCCCGTCCCCGTTCACACCGGCCGTCCGCAGCATCCGGGACGTCGAGTAGAGCCCGCCCGCGTTGCACGACGACAGCGCCGCGGTCAGCACCACGAAGTTGACGATGTCCGCCCCGCCCGGAATGCCGATCCGGTCGAACGCCAGCACGAACGGGCTCGCCCCGCCCTTGAACGCCGTCCACGGCACCACCGCGAGGATCACCAGCAGCGACCCCAGGTAGAACAGCGCGAACCGCACCGGCAGCGCGTTGATCGCCCGCGGGATGTTCTTCTCCGGGTCCTTGGCCTCGCTCGCCGTCACGCCCACCAGCTCGACGCCCAGGTAGGCGAACATCACCATCTGCAGCGTCATGATCGTGGCCCCGGCCCCCTCGGGGAACACGCCCCCGTGGTCCCACAGGTTCCCGACCCGCGCGGTGTCCCCGGCGTCGCTGAACCCGAACACCAGCACCCCGAGCCCGACCAGGATCATCATCACGATCGCCGCGACCTTGATCATCGCGAACCAGAACTCCAGCTCGCCGAAGAGCTTCACCGAGATCAGGTTCACCGTGAACAGCACCACCAGCGCCACCAGCGCCGTCTGCCACTGCTCGACGCCCGGCCACCACTTCTGGATGTACTTGCCGGCCGCGGTCAGCTCCGCCATCCCGGTCGTCACCCAGATGATCCAGTACGTCCAGGTCGTGGCGTAACCCCAGAACGGCCCGAGGAACTCCCGGGCATACCCGGCGAACCCGCCCTCCGCCCGCCGGTACGTCAGCAGCTCGCCGAGCGCCCGCATGACGAAGAACAGCGCCAGCCCCGCCACCGCGTACGTCAGGATCAGGCTGGGCCCGGCCTTGGCGATGTTCTCCCCGGCGCCCAGGAACAGCCCGGTGCCGATCGTCCCGCCGATGGCCAGCATCTGGATCTGGCGGGTCCCAAGCCCGCGTTGGTAGTCCTCCGCGCTCTGGTCTGGGAGCTTCGCGACCACGCGGCCTCCTCTCTACAGCCGCCCCCGCAAGGGGGAACAGCGCCACCCTCCGATCACGCACCGTTGCGCAACTCGGACAGAGTAGGAGCCCCAAGCACAAACACGAAACACTCTTGTCCGCCCGGTTTCTCCCCGCCCGGATCGTCCCCCCACCCGCCCGGCGTAACCGAGTTGGCGACCCCCTCGGCCATCGCGTATGCTCTCGGACGTCGCCAAGCGCCGGGAACACCGGCCAAGACACCCCTCCAGAGCCGATAGGCTCGGAGACGCAAGGTCCTGTGGAGCAGTTAGGAGTGCTCGCCACCCTGTCAAGGTGGAGGCCGCGGGTTCAAATCCCGTCAGGACCGCCAGACGCACGCAACACGCGTCCTGGGCAGGTAGCTCAGTCGGTACGAGCGTCCGCCTGAAAAGCGGAAGGTCGGCGGTTCGACCCCGCCCCTGCCCACCTCAAAGACCAGCGAAAACGCCCCGGAGCCATACGGCCCGGGGCGTCTCATTTTGACAGCAACCGGCGCAGGCCAGCCGCGCCGCCACTCGTTCTGGTCGGCGGGTACGCCGGACCGGGCGAGGCCGGGTTCGCGCGCCTTCTCGGTGACATTTCGGGCTGACCTTCCTGGACAAGGACACCCTGACGCCACGCCGACTTTTAGCTGAACGAGGCCAGGTCCCTTGAATATATGGTGTTGATCTAACTCGCGAAATTTCCCCCGCGAGAAATAGGGCGGAGCAGATCATGGTCTCCAGTGGCCGACCAATCTAGTAAGAGTGATTACTGCAAAGGTGTAGGCATCTGACGCCGCTACCGAGGCTTGGTGTGAGGGCGTCAATCTCCTGACTCGCGCGCGATCCCATGGCTGAGGTCCGAGGCGATCGCCTTGTGTGGTTGGGCGCGCGAAAGCGGGGCGGTCGCTGCCGCGGGGCTTCTGGTGCTCTGGCCGTGGATGGCCCCTCGCCCCGCCTTCCTGCAGCTCAGCCCGCGAGTTGGGTGTCCGGGCGGGCCGAGTTGGTGGTTTCCAGCTCATGAGGTTGGTTCCTCGGGCTCGGGTTTACGGGGCGGTGCACTGATCGCCCCAAAACGTAAAGCGGTCATCGTTGTTGGTCAGGATTCCGTCGCGTGGTGCGGCGGCCGGATTCGCGGAACCTGCCCGGGGTAATTATCGCCGCGGTCCGACCGGACCCGCTGATCGATTCAGGGAGATCTGAATGCGAAGAACTCTAGGTATGCTCATGGCCGCCCTGGCCCTGCTGGCAGGAATGGCCCCGACCCGTCCCGCGTCCGCCGAAACCCCGGACCGCGCCGACGGATTGGGCCGGCACACCCGGTTCACCGAGACCGACCTGGTCTCCGACATCCCAGGCCGGGCGCCTCTTCAGGACCCCAAGCTCGTCAACCCATGGGGCCTGGCGCTCAGCCCGACCGGGCCGCTGTGGGCCGCCAACAACGGCACCGGCGTCGCCACCGTGTACGCGGGCGGCGCGAAAGGCGTGAAGAAGCAGGCGCTGGAAGTCACCGTCGAGGGCGGCGCGCCCACCGGAGAGGTGTTCAACAACACCGCCGAGTTCGCGGTGAAGGGCGCGCCGGCCACCTTCATCTTCAGCAGCGAGAGCGGCGCGATCACCGCATGGAACCGCAACACAGGGACCACCGCAGTCCGCGTGGCGGGCGCGCGAGGCGCTATCTACAAGGGACTGGCGCTGCTGCACACCCGCCATGGGGCGTTCCTGCTGGCGACCGACTTCCACAACGGACGCATCGACGTCTTCGACGGGAGGTTCCGGCGGCTCAGGCTGCCCGGCAAGCGCTTCAATGACCCGTCGATCCCACGAGGCTTCGCGCCGTTCAACGTCGCCGTCCTCGGCCGCTCCGTGTTCGTCACCTACGCCAAGCAGGATGCGGACGCCGAGGACGACGTCCCCGGCCCCGGGCTCGGCTTCGTCGTGGAGTACCGGCGGTTCGGTCGCTCCCATCACCGCTTCGCCTCCCGCGGTCCGCTGAACGCGCCGTGGGGGCTGGTGATCGCGCCCCGATCATTCGGTGACTTCGCCGGAGACGTCCTCGTCGGCAACTTCGGCGACGGCCGGATCAACGCCTTCACCCGGCATGGCCGTTGGCGGGGCGCGCTGCGCCGGCCAGACGGCCGCCCGATCGAGATCGACGGCCTGTGGTCGCTCCTGCGCGGGACGCCGACGACCGGTGGCACCGACGCCGTCTGGTTCTCGGCCGGCCCGAACGACGAGACGCACGGCCTCGTCGGCCTGCTGCGCAAGGCCCGCCTGCACTGAACACGAGCGTGACCAGCGGCCGGGCCGGCCGCTGGTCCGTCTCCGTTTCGAGGGGCCTGTCCTGCCAACCGACGCCCCGCCTGCGCGCCTCGGACTCCTGGAGCTCTGCCGGACGAACTGGATCTCGCACTCCACGAACGTCAACGCCCTCGACTCGTTCCTTTGGGCAGGCAGCGCAGATGACTTTGGACGGGTGCGGAAGGCGCGGGCGAGCGAGCGCCGGTCCGGGACCGGTTGTTGGTCGTGGTGGCCCATTGGGGGTTGATGCTGTTCAACCAGGTGTCTTGGTTATCTGCCAGGGGCTGGGTCAGCGGTAGCGGGTGGAAACGGCAGGCGAAGGTCAGGGCGGCGTCGTCTCCATCGCTGCTTACCGTGTGGTTCCATGCGTCTGCCGTGATGGCTGGCGCTTGAAGGTGAAAGTACGTGGTCCTGCGCGGCTGGTTGGTGTCGGGGTGGGGTTTGTTTTCCACGGCGATTTGGTTGACGACCGTGACGGTGCGCATGCCGGTCTCTTCGAAGACCTCGCGCAGGACGGCTTGTTCCAGATCCTCGCCGGGGTGGACGCCGCCGGCGGGGATCTGGGTGCCGGCTTGGGGCATGCCCACGTGGTCGAAGACGAGGAGTTCGGGTGCGTCGCGATGTCTGATCACGTAGGCGGCCACGCGGATTCTGGGACGGGTCACACGGGCATTGTGCGTCTAGACGTGGTCGGCCGTGAGGGTCATCCGGCGGTGCCTACCATGCTGATGCGCAGGTTGGGGCGGTACCGGTTGCCCGGACCGACCTTGATCGGGTCCGGCTTGCAGGCGCCGCGCTTTCCTCGCTTGTCCCAATCGACGGGCTGGTTCTTGAAGCTCTTCTTGCGGCCGGGGCGGGGGTACACCTTCCCGTATGTGTTGCCGGCGAAGTAGTTGTTCTTCCCGCACACCGGGTCGCGGTCGAACTTGAAGTAGGAGAAGAGGCCGTACCAGCCGGTCGTCTGGAACTTGTTGCCGGTCACCCGGTTTCCGCTCGCACCGTCGCTCGCCCGCACCGGGTCACCGCTGACCTTGTAGAAGGCGTTGCCCGACACGGAGTTCTTTCCAGAGCCGTTGGAGAAGTAGACGCCGTGGATGCGGCTGAGCACCGTGTCGTTCTCCAGGTTCCAGAAGTTGTTCCTCTCGATTTTCATGTTCCACGAGTAGTACATGTGGACGGCGCCGTACCCCTCCGTGCCGGAACCGTATTTGGTCCCGATCCTGCGGAAGGTCATGTCCCGGACGGAACCGCCGCTGATCTTCTTGCGGGTGGCCTTGTCGCCCCTGAACAGGATGCCGCCCGCGGTGTAGTTCTGGATGGTCATGCCGCTGAAGTGGATCTTCGCTGCGCCGGGGCGCACGGTGGCCCAGTATCCGTCGCGGCCGCCGCCGTCGAAGACCACGCGCCCCGTCCCCGACTCGGGCCGGACGGTGAACTCCCCGCCCGCCGGGGCGTAGTCCCACTCGAATTCCTCGTCCTTGTAGGTGCCGCCCTTGACGAGCACCGTGGCCTTGGACGCCCCCTTGTCCTCCAGGATCTTCTCCGCCTCGGCCATGGACGAGGCGGTGTTCCCCCGCTTGGCGGACGTTCCCGCCTTCCCTCCCGGAGTCACATGGACGACGATCTCCTCGGCCTCCTGGGCGCCTATCGACGTCGCCTTCAGAGGCGTGGGGCCCAGCGTCGTCGCCGATACCAGCCCTCCTGCCGTCACAACGGCGGCGGAAAGGCCGATCAGTATTGCGGTCTGGCGCATGGATGCTGCTCCTTGCTTAATCGGTCCCCCGACTGATCAGCAGGAACGCTACGGAGCGCCATGCCCGGTCCCTAGGGCCTTAGGGCCCCGAAAATCGACTCGACGGCCCCAATCAGCGATGCGAGCGGGCTCCCGGGCTGTCGCCTTTGAAGCGCTGGCCCGCGGCGATTTCGTCGCCCACCACCGACCAGACGGTCTCGTCGTCCTGGAAGGGGAGCGGGTCGATGCTGCTCGTCTCCTGACAGATACGCGCGACCTCGCGCTCCAGGCGCTCGAACTCGGCTTCCTCGTCGCCGCTGAAGGTGAACTCGTCGAGCAGGCGTTGGAAACGGAAGGTGACCTGGACGAGAGAGGAGACGTCCGTGTGGAGTTCTTGCGCGGTCTCCTCGTCGGGATCGAAGGCGTGCACCTTGCCGGAACCGGGGTCGAGGGCGAGATGGGCGTTGAGGAGCCAGCCGATGACGGGCCATTCGCCCGCGTCCTCGAAGCCCTCGGTGTTGACGACCTCATGGACGAGGGCCAGCCGACCGGATTCCTCGTCGGGTTCACGCAACCAGAACGTCCCGGTCGGTACGCCGACGGTCTGCAGGAGACGGGCGCCCTCAGTTCCCGCGGCGGAGGGCGGGAAAGCGGTGGCGGGCAGGGTCGCGAGCCGTTCCTCGCCGAAGAAGGTGACGTGTTCGCTGCGGGCGACGTCGAAAAGCATTGCCGAAACTCCGAACTTGGCGGCGGCATGCCGCCGTCGGCCTCTCACTTGAGGAATGCGGTCATGACAGCAGGGGGTGCGGCTAACGGCGGTTCACTTTTGCGAGCAGTTGTGGACGGGTGAACCAGTCGGCGTCGAGGCGCTGCCCGGTCAACGACTCAAGGGTGGCCATCGCGGTCTCCCAGTCCGGGCCCGGGTCGGAACGCTCGTGGAGGTCGAGCAACGCGTCGAGGTGGTCGGCCAGTGCCTCCGGGTCGGTACCCCACCGGTCCAGGGGGCACAGGGTGTCCAGTTCGGTGACCACCGCGCCGTCGACGATGTAGGAGAGCCTGTTGAAGTTGTTGATAGCCCAGAACACCGTGTGAACGGTGGCGTTCTGGCTGAGCCGCCGCAGCGTCTCTTCCTCGGCGGTGTCGGTGCCGAATCCCACGATGATGACCGCGTCGCCGCGCTGCTCAAGGAAAACCGTGTCAGCCAGGTCGTCGTATTCGAGGTTGGAGACGCAATCGGCGGGCCGGTCCGTCGTGATGGCGTCCGGTTCGCCGTGCAATCGGCGTACTACTTCTTCCACGGTCAGCTGCGCCTTGTGAGGGCGCACCACCGTCCACGACAGGTTCTCCTCGATGGAGAAGTACTCCGAGAGGTCGCTCAATCGCTTGAACATCTGCACATAGTGCTCGATCTGCCCAGGTGCAGGACCCGCCATGATGCCCTCCGATACGGCCACTGATCGCTTGACCGTACCGTCGAGGGTTGGGCTGGCGGCGCCCGTCGCTTCGGGGGCGGCTCCAGGCCCCCGGCGTGCGGGGAGGCGTCCATCCGGGTGGAGGGACGCCTCGCGTGTTTTCCGCTCAGTAGATGGTCGGGGTGCCCGTCAGATTCCAGGTCTTGCCGCCCAGGCCGTCGAGGTTGATGTCGTAGTTCACCGCCCCGTCGGCGCTCCATCCGTAGTTCAGGGAGGATCCGGAGACGGCCCAGCCGCACGAGAAGGCGCTGCTGCTGTTGTTGTTGATCAGGTTGGTGAAGTCGCAGGTGTAGGTGTCGTAGACGGAGTCGTACCGCTCCACCCGGACCTTGAGGTCGAAGTTGTCGAACTTGTCGGTCGTGCCGCCTCCACCGCTGAAGGTCCCGTTGGCGACCGCCTGGTGGTAGCCGCCGCTGTCGACGATGCACAGCTTGATGTGGACGCTGACGTTGGTGCCGGGAGTGCCGATCGTGGTGTCCTGCGAGCTGGTGCACTTCTCGGTGTAGGCCATGGCCGGGGTGGCCAGGTAGCCGAGACCGCCTGCGAGCAGGGCGGAGGCGGCCACGGTGGTGGCCAGACGGCGCGTCTTCGTGCGCATGGGGGTACTCCTTGCGAGGGGGCCCGATATGGCCGTAAACGTAACCGAAAACGTCCGGATTCTGACCCGATCTTCCAGTCGCTCACAGGAGCGTGACCCAAGCGATACGGAAGATCGTTTCAAAGTGTTAATCGTTTTCATTGCCGTTGTCGAGCGAAGGCCGTTGAAGCGGAGACGATTGCACGCTGTCGTGACATGGCGCTGCCGTCGACGGCGATCCGTGATCGTCGTATCTCGTCGGGGACGCATCGCGTAGCCTCACCGCCATGGCACGCCCGCGCCGGTCAGCTTGGCTCGCTGTCCTCCTGATCTGCTGCCTCATCGGGGTGTGGTCCTTCGTCTCCAAGGGTCACGCCGCGAAGGAACGAGACGAGGCACGAGCTCGCGCGGCCCTGGTGAGCTACCTGGATCTCGTGCGGGGCCGCAACTGGATGAAGGCCTGCGCCATGCAGGACGACAGCTCCCGGGACTCCGACTGCGAAGCGTTTCTGTCGAGCGGGCCGCGTCTCGTGGCCTTCGACGTCGGAAGCGCTCGGTCGACGAGTTGGAACACCGAGGGCACCTTCATCACGTTTCCGGTTTCGCTCATTTACGCTGGTGGCGGCCACGAGTTCATCGAACTCAAGGTCGGTTCCAAGGCCGGCGGTCACGCCGACACCGTCGTCGACGGCCCGTCCCTCCACACCCTTGAACGCCCCTACGACGGATGAACGACGTCAAGGCCCGGCGACCGGCGACGTGAGAGTCGGCGAGCCGGCGTCATCCACTGCCGGCGGCATCGGAGAGCACGGCCAGGCCGGTGATAAGCCCCAGCACCACGACGACCGCCAGCACGCAGACGAGGATCAGCAGCCAGCCCAGGACGATCCCCAGCAGCGCCATTCCGCGCCCGTCCCCGTCGAGGCGGCGGCCCCGGAAGCGGCCGACATGCCCGGCGATGATCGCCGCCAGTGCGGACAGCATCGCCAGACCGACGAACACCGCCGGATTGATCCAGGCGATGCCCGTGGCGAAGCTCGCCAGAGCCGCGACGCCGAAGCCGGCGAAGAACAGGCTCACCTTCGCCGGCCGGTTGCCGCTCGGTCCGGTTCGCCGCTCCGCGGCACAGCTCATGATCGCCCCCTCGGATCGCTGGGCACCCTACCAGCGGCAACCCTCACCGGCAGGACGCGCCGACGCCCTGACGCGCCGTCGACGAGGCTGGACGCCGACGGCACCGCGTCGTCATGGCCAGGCCCGCTCGGCGCGGCGCCATCGCTGCGGGGTGACGCCGTAGCGGTTGCGGAAGCGGCGGACGAGATAGGCGGCGTCGCGCAGTCCCGTCCGGGCGGCCACGGCGTCGAGCGGCAGATCGGTCTCGCGCAGCATCCGCCGGACCTCGATCATGCGCCGTTCGGTGATCCATTCGAGGAGGGGGCGGCCGGTACGCCTGCGGAGCACGGTCGTGAGGTGTCCGGGGGTGTAGCCGAGCGCGCGGGCGACGTCCGCGGCGGAGACCGGTTCGCGGAACGTCGCCTCGATCTCGGCGAAGACCCGCTCGACGAGGGGGTCCGGGCCGCCCGGGGCGGCGGGCGCCAGCCGCGCGGCCGCGACCAGGAGCCGGGTGAGCGTGGCGGAGACGGCCTCGCGCGCCCCGAGACGGCTCGGGTCGGCGAGTTCCCCGGCCAGGTCCGCCAGGAGCGCCGACCATCCTGGTCGGTGGGATTCGGCGACCCGAGCGTGCCCCGCGCCAGGGGCGAAGAGGGCCAGCAGGGGGTGGTGCGTCCAGGTCAGCGGGGAGACCGAGGCCAGGGCGGGAACGGCGTCCGGTGTGAACGCCACCGACCACGCGCGGCTGTGGGCGAGTTCGGCGACCTCCGTGACGCCGATGACCTGCCCCGGCGACACGGCATGGACCTCCCCGGTGCGCAGCGGCCGCTCGACGCCTCCGATGGCGACCGAGCCCGCGCCTTCCTCGACGTAGACGAGGACGAGGAAGTCGTGGGCGTGCCGGTGGTCCGGCGGCAGGTCGGCGTGGGCGGTCTCGGCGTCGAAGCGGGTCACCGTGACGGGAGGCAGCCCGGGGCGCTGCTGGTAGCGGTAGACGGGCGTCCCGTCGAACCGTGTCGTGCGCAGCCTCGACGGGGGGCCCAGCGAGGTGCCGACCGAAGAATGTCCCATGACTCCAAAGGTATGTCCTGCTGGTCGGCCGCGAAATGTCCAAGACTTGGCGGTGACGGCACCCAAGTCTGCCACCGGCTTCTCGCGGCAGACCCGCCACCGGACGCGCAAAGGGGCACCCACCCATGGACGTACGCATCCTCGACCAGCGAACCCCGGAGGAGCGGGACCGCCCGTTCCTGCCTGGAGCGGGCAAGACCTGGCTCCTCCCGTTCTATGACGTCTTCTCCAGGGTGGTCGGGGTCCGCGCCCTGCACGAGCGCGCCGCCCGGCTCGCCGGCATCGGACCGGGCCAGACGGTGGTCGACGTCGGCTGCGGGACGGGCAACCTGTCGTTCGCCGTGCTCGCCGCCCAGCCCGCCGCGCGAGTGACCGGTCTCGATCCCGACGCGGACGCTCTTCGCAGGGCCGCCCGCAAGGCTCGGCGCCGCGGCGTCGACCTCACGCTCGTGCAGGGGTACGCCGACCGCCTCCCCGCCGAGGACGCCTCGCTCGACCATGTGGTCTCGGCGTTGGCCCTGCACCACCTCGACGACGACGGCCGGAGCGCGTTCGCGCGCGCCGCGCTGCGCGCACTTCGTCCGGGAGGAACGGTCACCGTCGCCGACTTCGGCGGGCCCTCCTCCGACGCCGGGGACGAGGGCCACCACGAGCACGGCCACGGCCGCGGCCTCGCCCATGCGCTCCGGCACCTGCCCTGGTCGAAGCGTTCCCAGGGAGCGCACGGCCCGGTCGCGTCCCGTGACCACGGCGACGGCGTCATCGCGCTGCTCGCCGAGGCCGGGTTCGACGACGCCCGGGAGGTCGCGCACGCCGACCTGAGGTTCGGCCGGGTCGCCTTCGTGCGGGCGACCCGCCCCTCGCGCTGAAACGGGCGGGCGACTCGCGGCGGTCGCCCGCGCATCCCGGCCTCGGCACGCACCGAGGCCGAGTCCCTCTCGGGTATCGGCGGCGGGTTCCCCTTGCGGGACGATGCGCGGTCGGCCAGCGAGCGATCATGCTCCCCGCATGGGACTGATCTTCAGGACGGCGGGCATGCTGGCGACCGCGACCGCCGTGATCGCGTCCGGCGGCATGGCCGCCGGGCAGGCAGGGGCGGCCGGGACGCCGCGGAGCGGGCCGGCCGAGTGCGTGCCGGTGGCACGTGCGGTGTGCGGGACGGTGCGGGTGCCGCTGGTACGGGCGCGTCCCGAACTCGGCGGCACCACCGTGGCCTATGCGCTGATCGGGCACCGCGACACCTCCCGGCCCGTCAAGGGGACGGTGACCATCAACCCCGGCGGTCCCGGCAACTCCGCGATCGCGTCCGCCTCCCAGTACGCGCAGATGTACCGCGCCCTGCTGGAGGACCACGACCTTCTCCTGGTCGATCCGCGCGGGGTGAACCGCTCCGACCCGGTCGCCTGCGGGGCCCTCGGTTCGCTGCCCGCCACCCGTGACGGCTTCGTCCGGGCGATCGGCGAGTGCGGCCGGACCCTCGGGGCTCGCGGGCGCGGCTACACCTCGGCCGAGACCGCCGACGACATCGACGCCGTCCGCGCCAGGCTGCGGATCGAGCGGCTGGACCTGCTCGGAGAGTCCTACGGCACCTACCTGATGACCGTCTACGCCCAGCGGCATCCGGGCCGCGTGCGCTCGGTGGTGCTCTCCAGCGCCTACCCGCTCGACTTCGACATGTGGGCGCGCCCCAACGCGAGCGCCGCCCGCCGGTCGCTGCGGCTGGTGTGCGGGCGCAGCGCCGGCGCCTGCGACGGCGACCGGGTCCTGCGCGACGTCGCGCGGCTCGCCCAGCGGCTGCGCGCACGCCCGGTCCCCTACACGCTGGACGGCCCGCAGCGGCTGCTGGACGACACCGCACTGGCCGCGATCGTCTACGACTCGGCCAAATCGGCCCCCGCCGGGATCGGCGACGTTCCCGCGATGGTCCGCGACGCCCTGCGCGGCGACACCACGGCGCTGGTCGACGCCGCCCGGCGGGTGGCACCGCTGAGCGGGTCGGCGCTCCGCCGAGAGGAGCAGCAGCCTTTCAATCCCGAACTGGCCGCGGCCGTGATGTGCAACGACTACCCGACGCTGTGGAACCGCCGGGCGCCGGTCGCCGCCCGCCTCCGGCAGTTCTCCGCCGGGCGCGCGGCACTGCCCGAGCGGGCCTACTGGCCGTTCGGCAAGACGGCCTGGACCAGCATGAGCTACGACCAGGGCGACGCATGCGTCCGCTGGCCGGACCGCCGCGGCCCTGTGCAGCCGACCGGCGGGCCGTTCCCCGACGTCCCGGTGCTGGTCGTGTCCGGTGACCTGGACGCCAACACCCCGACGGCCGTGGGCCGGCAGGCCGCGCGCCAGTTCCGCCGCGCCGCGGTGGTGGAGGTGCCCAACGTCGGTCACGTGGCCGAACAGGAACCCAGCGGCTGCGTGGCCGCGATCCAGACGGGCTTCATCCGCGACCTGCGGGTCCCCGGCACCTCCTGCCTGGCCGGCATCCCACCCGCCCCCGTACGGCCCTGACCGGCTCGGAACCCGAACCGGCAGCGCGGCTTCGGCCTTCGTAGGAAGACCCGGTTCGGGAACGATCCGCGATTCCGGCCCAAGCCATTCTGAGCGGTCGCCGCGATATTTCGGTCGGCGTCGGGGTGTGCGGTCGTCCGGAGACTCATGCAGTGACGGACCGGAATAGGTGGCTTCCCCCTCGTCCCACCGACAGAGTAGGGCTGAAGGAGGGGGCACCTTGATCCTGTGCCCGCAAACGAAATGAAAGAACAAGAACCGCTGCATGCACTGCAGCAGAGGCTCGGGGCGATCCGGGAAACGATCTCGGATCTCCCTGGAGCGAATCTGACCGGACCCGCCTGGACTCTCAGCGCTGAGAAAAGGGCGCTCGACCTGCTGATCGCCACAGCGATCTCCCCGGTGTTCGTGCCAACGGCCGCCGTCGGAGCTTCGCTGATGTTCCTGGAGGACGGCCGTGCGCCGCTCTTCCGCCAGTGGCGGATCGGCAAGGACGGCGTCCCGTTCAGGCTCGTTCACGTCCGGACGATGCGGGACACCCGGGGGACGGACGCGAGCCGCGGCTCCGACGACCCTCGGGCGACCCGCCGCGGGAAAGTTCTGCGCAAGGGCACCTTCGACCAGTTCCTGGAGGTGTACCACGTGCTCCGCGGGCACATGTCGATGGCCAACCCGCGTCCCCTGCTGCGCTTCGACCGGCAGCTGATGAAAGAAGTCCTGCCCTCTTCCGTGTACAGGGAGTGGGACTGGGCGACGACCATCGGCCGGCCCGGCATGTACAGCACGTTCGGGAACAGGAGCATTGGCCTGGAACCGCAGAGTGAAGGGTTCCTGCTTCGGCGGTCGGAGGACGACATCGAGGACGCGCACTGCGCCAGCCTGGAGCGGGACCTGAGAATCCTCGGTGACACGGCGAAGATCGGCTGGTCCTTCCTCAGCCGCGCCTCGTAGGTCACCGGGCGTCGACAGGGAGGGCGCGGTCACCGACCGCGCCCTCCTCACCCTCCGATCACCTGGCCCGGACGCCGAGCGCGGCGCCGAGGAGTGAGGCGCGGGCTTCCGGCTCCCTGGAAGTAGGGTTGGGGCGTGTTCTCGGCTCGGGGCCCTTCCTTGCGGGAGTTGGCGGTTCAGGCGCTGTCGTCGGTCGAGCGCGGGTACGACCTGCTGGCTCCGAAGTTCGACGAGACGCCCTTCCGGACGCCCGACAGAGTCCTCGACGCGACCGCCGAGGCGCTGCTGCCGTACGGGCCGTTCGGTGAGGGCCTGGACGTGTGCTGCGGCACGGGCGCGGGCATGCGGGTGCTCGGACGGGTGTGCGATGCGCGCAGTGCGGGCGTCGACTTCAGCGCGGGCATGCTCGAACAGGCGCGGCGGGCTCATCCGGAGGCCGGATGGGTGCGGGCCGATGTCCGGGCCCTGCCCTTCGACGGAGCCTTCGACCTGGCGGTCACCTTCGGGGCGCTCGGGCACCTGCTGCCCGCGGAGCGGCCCGCGCTCTTCGGCGGGGTGTACCGGGCGCTGCGGCCCGGCGGGCTCTTCACCTTCCCCGTGGGGGCGCCGCCGCCCATCATGTCCCGCCTGTACTGGGCGCTGCTCGGGTTCGATCTGGTCATGCGGGTCCGGAACGCGGTGTGGCGTCCCCCGTTCGTCATGTACTACCGGACCTGTCCGCTGAACGCGCTCCGGAGCGATCTGGCAGCGGCCGGGTTCGGGGTGACGACCGTCCCGTTGGCGGCCTTGGGGACGCGTGCGGACGGCAGTCCGCGGGGACGGCTCGTGCTGGCGCGCAAGCCTGGATCGCCGGGCTGAACCCGCGCTCAGCCGGGACTCGACGGGAGGTCTCGGTCGTGGCGGAGGGGGCCTGCCAGGAGCGTCAGCCCTGAGAGCGCCAGCGCGCCCGTAGTGATCCACATGGCGGGACGGACGCCCAGGGCCGTACCCAGTGCGCCGCCCAGCAGGGCGCCGAGCGGAATGGTGCCGTAGCTGACCAGCTGCATGCTCACGGTGATCCGGCCGAGCAGCGGGCGGGGGCTGTAGGCCTGCCGGAAGGTCCCTTTGAGGACGTTGCCCGCGGCGACGCCCGCGGCGATGACGAACCCTCCCGCGAAGGCCGGGAGCAGCCCCGCGCCCGGTGCGGCGAGCGGGACCAGCAGGCCGAACGGCGCGGCGCCCATCTCGGCGGCGAGCAGGGTGCGGGCCGAGCCGAAGCGGCGGGACGGGACGGAGGCCGCGGCCGCGCCGAGGACGGCGCCCAGGCTGGTCGCGGCGGCGAGGACGCCGACCGTGGCCGGGCTGACGCCGACCTCGCGGACGAGGAACACCACCAGGATCGACTGGTACCCGAACAGGCAGATGTTGCTGGCGGCGGAGAACAGGGTCAGCACCCGCAGGTAGGGGTCGCGGGCCACGAAGCGAAGACCCTCGGCGATCTCCTGCCGCAGCGTCCCGCGCCGGTCGCGGGCGGGGCGGGCCTCGCGGGTCCGGATCGCCAGCAGGCAGGCGGCCGAGACGAGGTAACTCGCCGCGTCGAGAAGGACGGCGTTCACCGCTCCCGCGAGGTGGATGACCAGCCCCGCCAGCCCAGGGCCGCCGACCTGGGCGGCGGCCTCGGTCGCCTGCACCCTGGCGTTGCCCGCGGCCAGGTCGCCGCGGTCCAGCAGGGACGGCAGGTAGACCTGGTAGGCCGTCTGGAAGAACACGCCCGCGCAGCCGGCGCCCAGCGCGACGGCCGCCAGGTGGGCGACGGTCAGCCGGTCGAGCCAGGCGGCGGCCGGGACGCTGAGGAAGAGCAGCAGGGCCGAGAGGTCGCAGGCGAGCATCACCGGGCGGCGCGGCAGGCGGTCGACCCAGGCGCCCGCCGGGAGGCCCAGGAGCAGCCAGGGCGCCCAGGCCGCGGCCGAGAGCAGCGCCACCTGGAAGGTGCTCGCGTCGAGGACGGCGACCGCGGCCAGCGGAAGGGCCACGCCGGTGACGCTGCTTCCCAGCCTGCCGGTGGCCTGGCCGATCCAGAGCAGGCGGAAGTCGCGGTGCCCGCCGAGGCCGCCGCGCGCGGGGGCGGAGGCGGGCGGGGCGGTGGTCACGGTTCGGCCGGGACGCCGTGGGCGAACAGGAAGACCGGCTCGCGGGCCTGCCCGTCGTCCGGGACGTCCCGCCGCTCCCACCGGGCGAGCAGGGCGAGGAGTTCCTGTTCCAGCTCGCCCAGTTCGGCGGGCGTGAGGTGCAGCCACGTGTCGGCGGAGAAGGCCGCGCCGTTCCATGCCCCCCGCTGCTCCCGGACGGCGTGCCAGGCGCGGACCAGGCCGATCTGCCGGTCGAGGGCGAGCGAGACGGCCGCGCCGGCCACGGCCTGGCGGGCGGGGTCGTCGTCGAAGTCGCCGGTGACCCAGCGGAGTTCCGGTGCGGCGAGCCGCCACCAGCGTTCGCGGCGGTCCCTGGCGAGTTCCGGCGCCTCGACGGTCAGGCCGGCGGCGGCGAGCACCTTCAGGTGGTGGCTGATGTTGGCCACGGCCTGATCGGTCCGGTCGGCGAGAGTGCTGGCGGTGGACGGGCCGTGGACCTTGAGGACGTCCAGGAGGCGCCGCCGGAGCGGGTGCGACATCGCGGCCAGCACTCGCGAGTCGGTCACCTTGGGCACGTCGTTCGGCTCGGTCATGCGACCATCGTCACATGCACAAGAACTATTGCGCAAGACTTCTTGCACAACATGGGGAGGCCGGACCGCGAAGCCCGGCGGGCGGAGCGGACGGTGGGGGCACACCGCCGCCACATTTGCCTCAAAGGGACGTCAAATAACTGGGCGGCATGGTTTGCCTAATATGCAATAAAGGGGACTTCTCGACATGAACATGCAGCTCGATCGGGAGGTCTCATGACGACGAGGATGACCCACGGGGGCCGATCGGTATCGACGGGCCAGAGCTACCAGCTCTCCGGATGGCTCACCTTCGCGGGAGTGCTCTCCATGGTGGTGGGCGCGTTCAACGTCATCGACGGGGTGGTGGCCTTGTTCAAGGACAGCTACTACGTCGTGAACTCCAACCAGATCCTGGTCTTCAACTTCACCGCGTGGGGCTGGTACTGGCTCGTCCTCGGCGCCCTGCAGGTCGTCGTCGGCGTCGGGATCCTGACCGGGAAGATGTGGGCGCGGGTGGTCGGGGTCGTGTTCGCCTTCCTCGCCGCCCTCGGGCACCTGGCGTTCCTGGCCGCGTTCCCGATCTGGTCGGTGCTGACGATCGCGCTGTGCATTTTGCTGATGTACGCGCTCATCGCCCCGCCCGCCGGGGCGCGCGGAGACTGACGCCGGGGCAGGGCGGACAGCGGAACCCCAGGTCATCACGGTCGCGGCCGGGACATACCCCGGCCGCGCGAGGGCACTAGAGCGCAATGGCACCGGCGTCGGCCCCGCGGCCGTGGAGGCGGATGAGCACCGCGCTGGCGGACCGGCTGGGCGGGAGGCGCCGGGCGCGCGTCGTGGTGCTGATGGCCTGCGTCCTCGCGCTGAACGCGGCGGACACCGGGGTCATCGGGGCGATCGTCCACCAGTTGCGCAGTTCCCTGCACATCGGCAACACGCAGGTCGGGGTGCTGACGGCCGCGCCGGCGGCGGTCGGCGCGATAGCGACGGTGCCGGTGGGGCAGCTCACCGACCGGGTGCGGCGGGTGCCGCTGCTGGCGGGCAGCGTGGTGCTGTGGAGCGCCGCGATGGTCCTCGGGGGGCTGGCGGAGTCGTACGAGTGGCTGCTGGCGTCGCGTGTGGCGCTGGGCGCGGTGACGGCGACGGCGGGACCCACGGTGGCGTCCCTGATCGGGGACCTGTTCCCGCCCGAGGAGCGGGCCGCGACGTACGGGCGGATCCTCGCCGGAGAGCTGGTCGGGGTCGGGTTCGGGCTGCTGGCGGGCGGCAACATCGCCGCGTTCGCGAGCTGGCGGGTCTCGTTCTGGTTCGTCGCGGGCCTGGGGTTCGTGCTGGCCGTGCTGCTGTGGAGGATGCTGCCCGAGCCGGCGCGCGGCGCGCAGGGGACCTCCGGCGGGCGGGGCGGGGAGGAGCTCGCGCAGCGGCAGGTGGACCGGGCGGGCGTGCGCCCGGACCCGCGCAACGTCCTGGCGCAGGATCCCGAGCGGATGACGCTGGCGCAGGCGGCCCGGTACGTGCTCGCCATCCGCACGAACGTGATCATCATCCTGGCGTCCGCGGTCGGCTACTTCTTCTTCGCCGGGATGCGCACGTTCGCGCTGGTCTTCGTGATGGAGCGGTACGCGGTCGGGCAGGGCGGGCTGTCGGCGTTCCTGCCGGTCGCCGGGGCGGCGGCGCTGGCCGGGGTGCTGGTCGGGGGGCGGCTGGCCGACCGGCTCCTGCGCGGCGGGCGGGTGACCTCGCGGGTCGGTGTGCCGGGCGTGGCGTTCGCCGCGTCGGCGCTGCTGTTCCTGCCCGCGCTGCTCACCGACCGGGCGCTGGTCGCGCTGCCGCTGTTCACGCTCGCCTCCGCCGCGCTGGCCGCGGCGAACCCGCCGCTGGACGCGGTGCGGCTGGACGTCGTCCACTTCCGGCTGTGGGGGCGCGCGGAGGCCATCCGGACGATCGTGCGCATGTCCGGGGAGGCGGCCGCGCCGGTGCTGTTCGGCTGGCTGTCGGGGGTCCTCGGGGCGGGCCGGGCGGCGGGCGTCGGCCTGGACCGGGTGTTCCTGCTGGCGCTGATACCGCTGCTGGGCAACGGTCTGCTGCTGCTCAGGGCGCGGCGCGCCTACCCGCGGGACGTGGCGTCGGCGCTGGAGTCCGAACGCCGCTACGCCACCGGCTCCTAGTCGTCCTTCGGGGGCTCGTTCAGGATGCGGTAGCGGTCGAGGACGCGTTCGAGCTCGCGGCGGTCGCGCTTGGTGGGACGGCCCGCGCCGCGCTCCCGGCGGCCGATGGGGATGAGCGCCTCGCGCGGCGGCGGGGGCGGGCTCCTGTCGATCAGGCACTCCTGCGCGACGGGCGCGGACACCCGCTTGCGGATGGTCTTCTGCACGACGACGACGCGCTCCCGCCC
The DNA here is from genome assembly GCF_040653135.1 of Actinomadura sp. NPDC048021. Lineage (NCBI taxonomy): Bacteria > Bacillati > Actinomycetota > Actinomycetes > Streptosporangiales > Thermomonosporaceae > Actinomadura > Actinomadura sp. NPDC048021. The sequence continues at coordinate 9,176 of NZ_JBEZJQ010000025.1, read as the reverse complement.
GTCGTGGCGGAGCCTGACGACGTCGCCCGGCTTGACCGAGGTGGACGGTTTGGCGCGCTCGTCGTTCACCCGGACGTGGCCCGCCCGGCACGCGGTCGACGCCATCGAGCGGGTCTTCAGCAGCCGCACGGACCAGATCCACAGATCGACCCGCACGGACCCCTCATCGCCCATGCGTCCATGATGTCACTTCGGCGCGGGCGCCCGCTGCGCGCTGATCCACGCGTCCGCGCGCTCCCAGTTCTCGTAGAGCCAGCTGACGCGGGCGTCGCGGTCGCCGGGAACGTCCTCGGCGGGCACGCGCCACCAGCGGGCCCGGACGGGTCCGGTCAGCGGCACGCGCCGCCAGACGTCCCCGGCCGTGGCCATGTGGTCGAGCCCGCAGTGCGCGACGAACACCACGTCGGCGGACGGGGCGGAGTCGAGCGCGGCCAGCACTCCGCCGGGCCGCGGCGGCATCACGTTGCGCATCGCGGCGGCGCGGGCCGCCTCGTCCGCGCGGCGCATCCGGGCCAGCCGGCGGATCGCGCGGCGGCGGCGCTCCGGGGAGAAGTTGCCGCCCTCGGGGAAGATCAGCAGCGCCTCGCCGGGGCCGAGTCCCTCGGCGAGCTCGCCGACGGCGTCCGCGGCGCCGCCCGGGGTGACGAACACGTTCGGGATCCGGTTGGCGGCGATGTCGATGCAGGGGTCGAGCTGGAGCAGCGCCTTCATGACCACCCGGGGGCGGCGCCGGTACTCGGACAGCAGGTGGTGGACGATCAGGAGCGCGTCGCCCGGCCCGGCGTGCCGGCTGAGCACGATCAGGGGCCGGTCGGCGGCCGAGCCGTCCCCAGGGCCGTCACCAGTGCCGTCCCAGGTGCCGTCCACCTCGACGCGCAGGCCGAGCCGCCGCTGCGCGGACGCGTAGAGGGCGCCGACATAGCGGCGGATGATGTCGTAGTGCCGGTCGTCGTGGGTGCGGCGCCGGAGCCACAGCCACCCGCACTCCAGGACGGCCGCCGTCTCCCGCGTCCCCCACGTGAGGCTGAACCAGAGCAGGCGCTGGGCCCGCTTGCGCTCGCGCCCGGCCAGGGACGTCACCGCGAAGGCGACCGGGAACAGCACCACGACCAGAAGGGTCAGGACGAACAGCAGGGGCGTGCACACCAGGCGGCGCACGAATCGGGGTGGCAGCATCTCACGCTCGCTCTTTCAGGTAATTCAAAGATGCCTGATAGGCGCGTTCGATGTGAGCCTGGATTCCGGACGCGTTCCTGTAGCGGACCTGGGTGAGGTCGACCCCCGCCTTCTGCGACCTGGCCCCGGCGGGCAGGACGTGGACCGTCAGGCCCTCCGGGAGGTTCGCCATCTCCTCGAAGAACCGGTGCCGGCGCGCGATCTCGAACGCGACGAGGCCGACCTCCCAGGGCCGGCGCGGGGGCGCGAGGTCCCGCTCGATCCGGCCGACGTGCAGGACGTAGATGTCGGTGGCGCCGAGCATCACGGCCCGGCTGACCGGGATGCTGTGGACGAGGCCGCCGTCGTAGTAGTGCCGCTCCCCCACCCGGACGGGCGGCAGCAGCCCCGGCGCGGCCGACGACGCGAGCACGGCCGGGATCAGCGGGCCCCCGGTGAACCAGTGCGCCATCGCGGTCTCGATCCCGGCGGCGACGCACTGGAACGGGACCTCCAGGTCCTCGAACGACGGGACGGGGAGCAACTCGTCCAGCATGCGGCGCAGCGGCTCGTTGGAGTGCAGGTGCGTGCCGGACCGGGCGAGCCTCCACAGCCGGGCGAGGACGGGCGAGCCGAACACGTCGCGGACGGACTCGTCCGACCACAGGCTGGTGAGCCGCTCGACCGCCGCGTCCGGCCCGGCCGCGACGAACACGCCGTTGAGCGCGCCGATCGAGGTTCCGACGACGAGGTCGGGGCGGACGCCGGTCTCCCGCAGCGCCCGGAGCATGCCGACCTCGTGCGCGCCGAGCACGCCCCCGCCCCCGAGGACGAACGCCGTCCGCGGCTCCCGTTCCACCCGGTCTCCCCTTGTGCCGATCCAGCAGCGTGCACCGCCCGTCGGGCGCTGGAGGCAGCCTCACCCATCGGAAGCGGGATAAACCGGGCTTTGGGCGGGCGGGCCGATGACCTGCGGGGCCATGAAGGCAGGGCCGGCCGCCCGAAGGCGACCGGTCCCGCCGCCGGACGCCGGTCAGGGTCGGACGCGGGTCCTCAGGCCGTATCCGTAGGGGAACAGGGGCCGGTAGTCGCGGTCGCCGACGTTGATCGGCTCCTGGGCCTCGCTGCGCGGCCAGGTCACCGGGAGCCTGCCGGTGAACGGGCGCCTGCCGAACAGGACGTCCGCGACGCCCGCGCCCTCGCTGCCGGGCAGCCAGGACATGACGAACGCGTCCGTCTTCGCCAGCTGGTCGGTGACGATCTGCGGGCGCCCCGCGACGTCCAGGACGACGCAGGTTCTGATCGCGGAGCAGACCTTGTCGACCGCGGCCCGGTCGGCGTCGGACAGGTTCAGCGTGTGGCCGTTGCCGACGTCGCCGACGCCCTCCGCGTACGGCTTCTCGCCGACCACCACGATCCCGACGTCGCTGCCGGCGGTCGGCGCCGACGCGTCCCGGCTGTAGGTGACATGGGACGAGTTCTGCCTGATGCCGTCCAGGATCGTCGTGCCCGGGATGATGGGGCCGGACGAGCCCTGCCAGGTGACCGTCCAGCCGCCGGCCTGGTTGCCGATGTCGTCGGCGTTGGCCCCGGCCACGTAGACGCGCCGGTCCTTGCGCAGCGGCAGCGCGTTCCCGGAGTTCTTCAGCAGGACCTGCGACTTGGCGACGGCCTCACGGGCGACCGCGCGGTGCTCGGGCGACCCGATCGTCCCGGCGTTGGAGCGGTCGGTGTACGGGTGCTCGAACAGGCCGAGCTCGAACTTCGCCTTCAGGATGCGGCTCACCGCGTCGTCGATCCGCGACGTCGCCACGCGGCCCGCCCGCACCTCCGCCAGCAGCGTCTGGACGAACTGCGGCGTGCTGTAGGGCTCCATGAACATGTCCATGCCGGCGTTCACCGACGTGCGGACCTGCGTGGCGTAGTCGCCCGGGATCTGGTGGATGGCCTCCCAGTCGCTGATGAGGAAGCCGTCGAACCCGATCTTCTTCTTCAGGACGTCGGTCAGCAGCTCCTTGTGCGCGCTCATCTTGACCGGGTCGCCGACGCCGTCCTCCTTCCAGTCCACGCTGGAGAACGAGGGCATGATGCTGCCGACGCCGTACTTCCTGACCGCCACGACGTAGGGCGCGAGGTCGACCGCCTCGAAGTGCTTCCGGTCGGTGACGGTGACGCCCTGGTCGATGGTGTACGTGCCGCTGGTGGAGGAGCCGAACACCGTGTCGCCGTCGCCGGCGAAGTGCTTGGCCGTCGCCAGGACGTGGCGGTTCGTGGCGAGGTCGCTCTCGCGCCGTCCCTCGAAGCCCTCCAGGCCGGTCTCCATCTGGATCACGAGGCGCGGGTCCTCGCCGAAGCTCTCGTAGGCGCGCCCCCACCGCAGGTCGCGGGTGACGCAGACGCAGGGCGCGAACACCCACTGCGGGCCGGTCGCCTTCGTCTCGACGGCCGTGATCTGCTCCTCCCGGCGGACGAGGCCGGGGTCGCGGGTCGCGCCCATCGCGATGTTGTGCGGGAAGACGGTGGCGCCGACGAGGTTGTTGTGGCCGTGCACCGAGTCGACCCCGTACAGGAGCGGGATCCTCAGGCGGGTCGCCAGGGCCTTGGACTGGTAGGCGTCGACCATGTCCGCCCAGCCCGCGGGGGTGTTGCCGGCGGGCGTCGATCCGCCGCCGGACAGCACCGACCCGAGGGCCAGCTTCGTGATCTGGTCGCGGTCGCCGTCGATCGCGCCGCGCTCGGCCTGCGCCATCTGGCCGACCTTCTCTTCCAGGGTCATGCGGCCGAGCAGGTCCTTCACCCGGTCCGCCGCGGGCAGCCGCGGGTTCAGGTACGGGGCCTGCCGGGGGGCGTCGGCCGTGGCGGGCCGCGCCGCGAGGGCCGGCGGAAGGGCGGCGACGGTCGCGAGCGCGACCAGTGATCGCCCGATCCGGGTGGCGACGGCACGTCTGCGGGAGTGTGGCAACTCGTCCCTCCTGGGTCGCTCCGAAGGACGCCGCGCGGCCCGGCGGACCACGCACGGCCGGACGCAGGGGTCACGGCTCGCCCGGACGGCCGTGACCCCTGCGCCGGCGACGTCATCTGGAACCTCCCCCGCCGCCGGGCGGCTGTCAACGGATCTTCATCGGCCCGGCCGCGGCCTTGTGGAAAACATGGAAGAGGGCTTGACGGGAACTAAGTTCACACGTTGAATCATGGACCGAACAAAGCAGGCCGGACAGGTGGAGGGCGCACAGGCCCCACCCGTCCGGCCGCCGTGCTTCCGGGACGCGCGCGTCCGCCGGAACATGCCGCAACTCCGGCCCCGTCGGCCACACCTGGCCACCAGGCGCCGGTGCGGAGACCGGCCGCCGCGAAGCGCCGGAGCGGGTGCCCCGCCGGCCGGCGGGTGAGTATCGACCGGCGGGACGCTCCGCCATCCGGGGTGGTCGGTGTCAGGTCACGCGGAAGGCGTTCACGCCGAGGGCTCGCCGCCCTCCCCGCGCCCCTCGGGACGGGGGCCGCGGGCGCCGTCGTCGCGCGTGACCTCGATGCGCTCCTTGCGGAGCTCGCCGCGGACGGTCTGCTCGTCCTGCACCTGCTCGGTGCGGAGCCGGACGCGCTCGACCGGCACGGTCTCCTTGGAGATGACCGGGCGCTCCTCGTAGAGGATGATCTCCTGGTCCGCCTCGGAGATCGTCACCTCCGGGTCCGGGCGGCCGCCGGCGATGGGCTCGCGGTCGATCCGGATCTCCTCGTGCGAGACCGGGATCGTCTGCTCGACCGTCTCGGTCTCGATCCACTTGCGCACCCGGACGCGGCCCGCCTCGTGCCGCTCGGTGCCGATGCGCAGCTGCTCCTCCGACCGGGTGATCTCGGTCATCGGCGCCTCGGCGCCCTCGCGCGCCGACTGGGGCGGCATGGCCCGCCCGCCGGCCCGCTCGCCCGCCGGGCCGCGCTTGCCGCGCTCGGGGTGGACGGCCATTCCCGCGGCGCCCGTGGTCCCCGCGGTCCCCGTCGTCCCGGCGGCCTCGGTGGTTCCGGCCGTTCCGGTGGTGCCCGCGGTCTCGGCGGCGCCGCGCGTGCCGACGGCCTCGCCCGGCTCGGTGGTGCCGGTCGTTCCCGCCGTTCCCGCGCTCTCGGCCGTCTTCTCGGAAGTGCCCGTGTCCGTCTCCCCGCCCGTGCGGCGGCCGCCCGGGGGACGCACTCCGTAGTGCCTGTACAGGTCCACGATCTGCGCATGCGACAGGTGCTCGTCGGCGTCGACGTTCGGGGCTCCCTTGATGGTCTCCTTGTCGTAGGGGACCTGCAGGGCGTCCTCGGCCTTGCGGGCCCCGGACAGCGGGACGAAGCTCTCACGCATTCCGAACCAGCCGGTGTGCACGGTCACCCACTCCGGGGAACCGGAGTCGTCGTTGAGGTAGACCTGCTTGACCGTGCCGACCTTCGTCCCATGGGTGTCGGTCACGCTCATCCCCATGAGCTCCCGCACCTGTGTCTGCGTCTGCACGTTGAGCACCTCCGCTTCCGTGAACGCTTCCGGACGGCGGGGGGCCGGGGGGAGGTGGAGCCCGCCTATCGGTAGCGGTGTTCAGTTGATCCCGAGTTGCCGCGTTACCTGCTGCTTTTCCGGACACGGTCGCTATAAACGCGTTTGCAGAACTATAGGGAACGATTTACCACATATTTACAGCGACCACCCCACGGTCTCCATCACACCTTTTCCGACATATACCCACAAGTAACTCATTGGCGAATGGCACCTTTGTCAAGATGGTGATCATTTTATCCGGGCGCGGTTTTCCCGGCCCCGCTCCGCGCGAAGACTGCGAGGGACGTTCCCACACATCGGAGAACCGATATGCGCGACTTTTCTCGGCCGGGCCGGCGGTCAACGGCGGAGCCGGCCTCACTCGCGGCCCCACGGGCGGCCGCGGTGGCGGCCACGGCGGCGGCGGTTGCGGCCGCCCTGGCGTGCACGGCGTTCACGGACGCCGGGACCGCCGCGGTCCGGCGCCCGCCCAGCTGGTGCAAGCCCGGCGGGACGCTCACCGCCCGCGCGATGCCGCAGAAGATCAAGATCGCCGACTGCGACCTGCGCGGCCGGACGGTGCGCGGCGCGAACGGCCTCACGGCGACCGTCCCGTCCGACGGGACCTCCCTGATCGCGTACGCGCTGCGCACCGACGGGGCCGCCGAGCTGCACATCGGGGTGAACTCCCGGGCGGGTGAGATCACGATCGGGACGCACGGCGACCGGGTGCCGCAGGGCAGGCCGCGCCAGTTCCGGGCGCCGGCGCAGGCGTGCCAGGACGGCGCGTACCGTCCCCAGTCCAGCAAGTGGCCGAAGGGCACCGCCGTCCGGTGGAACTACTACGCCGGCACGGCCGGGCTGCCGAGGGATCCGATCGCCAGAGGCGTGGCCGCCGTCCCCGAGGCCCGCACCGACTGCACGAACACGGGGCGCTTCACGCCTTCGCCGGACGTGACCGAGAGCTACGCGGGCCAGAGCAGCAGGCCCCCGAACGTGACGAGCTCGGCCGCGTGCGGGACCCGGGACCGGGTCAACACGTTCGGCTGGCTGGCCATGCCGAGCGCCGAGGCGCCCGTCCTCGCGGCGACCTGCACGTGGTTCTCCGGCCCGACGACGGTCGAGACGGACATGGCCGTGCAGGCGCGGGGCAAGCGGTGGTGGACCGGCGGGACGTGCCCGTCCGGGAGCTACTCCGCCGAGGCGGTCGCGGCGCACGAGGCGGGCCACGTCTTCGGCCTCTCCCACGTGGAGGGCGCCGAGCACCGCATGCTCACGATGACGCCGTCCCTCGCGTCCTGCGACAACGGGCCCGCCACGCTCGGCAAGGGCGACTACGACGGGCTGATCGCCCTCTACGGCGGGCGCTGAGCGGCGCGAGCCGCACGCACCGTCCCAGCGTCCCGCCGCGGGAGCGCGGGTCAGCGCCCGGAGTCCATCCTGCCGACGACGACGAGGCGGTGCCGGTCCGAGCCCTTGGGCGTGCAGGTGACGAGCGTGAGGTACCTGCCGTGGGGCGCGCTGGCCCGCTTGAACGGGACCGGCTCCAGCGCCCGCCGGTCCCGCGGGTCGACGACGCGCCTGGTCCGCACCCGGTAGACGTAGGACCGGCGGCCCACCCGCAGGACGATCCGGTCACCGCGCCGCAGCCGGTCGAGCTGGAAGAACGGGGCGCGCCAGGTCGTCCGGTGCCCGAGCAGGACGGCGTTGCCCTCCCGCCCGGGGAGCGCCGTCCCCGGGTAGTGCCCGACGCCGCGCCGCAGCACGGCCTCGGTGACGCCCTGCCGGACGCCCATCTTCAGGCCCATCCGCCTGATCCGGATCTGGGCGATCATCGCGCCGGTCCGGGGCCGGGCGGCGGTGGCCGCCGCCGGAGCGGCGGCCGCCGTTCCGGTGGCCCGCGCCCCGGTCACGGCGCCGAGGACGGGCACCGCGCAGCACGCGGCGAGAGCCGCCGCGAACAGGGACTTTCGGTCGAGCATGGCTCCCTCTCCATAGCTCGGGACTCTGCTGGCATGGGAAGGGGCGGCACGTCTGCCGCCCCTTCTCCGCTGTTCATCGGCCGCGGATCGTCATCCAGGCCGACACGTGCTCAGCGCAGGATCGGAGAACCGAGGGTGACGGGCGTGTCCTTGCCCGCGGGCACCTTCGGGCCGATCTGGCCGGGCTTGACGTCCACGCCGGGCACCTTCACCGTGCGCCTGAGCCCGTCCACGAACCCTTTGACGGCGGGCAGGGCGTCCGCGCGGCGGTAGTTCGGGGCGGTCTTCGGCGCGGTGTTCGCGATGCGCTGGCCTTCCGAGCGCATCGTCGAGGGCAGCTTCTTGTGCTTGGCGGCCGGACGGTGCTTGGACGGCTTGTACGGCTTCTTCTTCTTGGGCGTCCGCAGGGTGGGCGGCAGCTCCTTGTGGCCGTGGCCCTCCTCGACGGTCGCCCCGCCCTTGCACTGCGCCTCGGCGAGGCCGAGCAGCGAGACGGCGTTGCCGCACACGTTGATCGGGGCCTTGACCGGGATGTATGCCTGGGTGCCGTTCGCGGCGCCGAAGTTGCCGGCGCTCGTCATCTTCACCTTGGGGTCGCCGTGCCGCTTGACGGACGCGCCGCCCTTGCACGCGGCCTGCGCCGCGCCGAGGATGCCGACGGCGTTGCCGCAGACGTCGACCGGGATGCTGATCGGCGCGAACACCTGGGTTCCGTTCAGCAGCCCGAAGTTGCCGGCGCTGGTCATGTCGACCCCGCCGTGGCCGCCCTCGTGGCCGCCCCAGCCGCCGCCGCCCCAGTCGCCGGCCGTCCGGTAGCCCGAGTCGGCCTGCCGGTGGTTGCTCTTGACGGACGCGCCGCCCTTGCACTGGGCCCGCGAGAGCCCGGCGACCGCGATGGCGTTGCCGCAGACGTTGACGGGGATGCTGATCGGCGCGAACACCTGGGTGCCGTTCAGCAGGCCGAAGTTGCCGGCGCTGGTCATGTCGACCCCGCCGCGGCCGCCGTGGCCGCCGCCGAACGACTCGTCGGCGCTGGCCGGGACCGCGGTGGCGAAGGCGGCTCCGACGGCGAGGGCGCTCGCGGCCACCAGAGCGGCGCGGCCGGTGTTCCTGGACCAGATACGCATGATGTGTTGCTCCTGTCGGTTCTTTGCGAATCGGTGGTGATCGGTGGTGATCGCTGCGCGGCACCATCCGGGTGGGCGCAGGACTGGCAGCGGCCAGGCGCGGCCGTTGCGTTTCCGGTAAAGATCGAGGTGAGGGCGCGCGGCGTGCGTCGCACGCGGCCGCCGTGAGCCGGCCGTTCGCGGCCGGACGGGGGTTCCTAGTCGGGGACGACGGAGGGGCCGCCGGGCGCGGCGACGTCGCGCAGCGCCGTACGGCGGAAGGTGCCCGGGTCGGCGGCGGACGGCACCGCCGGGTACTGCCGGTTCAGCACTCGGCGACAAGACGGCCAACGCGCTGAAGAAGGGCCTCGACCTGCACACGGTCGGCGACCTGCTGCACCACTACCCGCGCCGCTACGCCCACCG
>NZ_JBEZJQ010000024.1:86758-146544 GCF_040653135.1 Actinomadura sp. NPDC048021 | reverse complement strand
ATCTCCATATATTATTTTAACCCAAAAATTTCTTCTTTTATCACCGGCCGCACCTTATCTTTCGGGGGGGCCGCGCCCCCCCCCCCCCCCGCGGCCCCCCCCCCCCCCCCAACCCCCCCCCCGATGCTGTCAACCGATCCGGGCCCCGAAGACCTGGAGGGCCTCGGTGACGGGCTGGAAGAAGGTGACGCCGCCGGTCCGGCAGTCGCCGGAGCCTCCGGAGGTGAGGCCGAGCGCGGTGCCGCCGGCGAACAGGGGGCCTCCGCTGTCGCCCGGCTCCGCGCACACCGTCGTCTGGATCATTCCGGTGACCGTTCCCTCCGCGAAGTTCACGGTGGCGCCCGTCGCGGTCACGCTGCCGGAGTGGACGCCGGTCGTGCTGCCACTGCGGAACACGCGCTGGCCGACCACGGCCTCGCCGGCCTCGGTGATCGGCTGCGCCCGGCCGTTGTAGAGGTCGACCGCGCTCTGGCCCGCGGCGCCCTGCTCGGTCTCGACGAGCGCGAAGTCGTTGCCGGGGAAGTCGCTGTCCACCGTCGTTCCGAGCGTCTCGGCGCCCTGCTGGTCGGCGGCCCAGGTCCGCACCTCGTTGCCGCAGTGCCCGGCGGTGAGGAAGAAGCCCTGCCCGCCGCGCTCGACGTTGAAGCCGAGCGAGCAGCGCGCCCCCTGGCCGAAGATCGCGTCGCCGCCGAGGGCGAGCGTGTGCAGGCTGCCCGGGATGCGGACCATCCGGACCGCCGCCCCCATCCGGCGCGCGGTGCGCTGGACGGCAGCCATCCGCGCGCCGGTGACCGTGTCGTCCGTCCACACCGTGACCTTGGATGTCGCGGGATCCACTGCCCATCCGGTGCCGGGGATGTCCGAGAACGCGCTGCGCAGGGCGCCGGTCACTCTCCTGAGGGCCGCCGGGCTGCGCTCCGCCATCTTCGGGACGGCCCCCGCGGCGCGTACCGCGGCGGCGTCGGTGGCGTTCGTGACCGTGACGACGGGGCGTCCCGACGGGTCGACGTAGGCGCCGGTCGTGCGGTCGCCGAGACGGCCGGCGATCCGGGCGGCCTTCGCGGCGGCCTGCCCGGTGGCGGGCCGCCCGGCGCGGGCGTCGCCCGCGAGCCTGGCCTCCTGGCCGCCGGACCGTCCCTCGGCGTGCACGACGTACAGCGAGCCGGCCAGGAGCCCGGCGGATCCGGCCGCCACCGCGGTCGTCGCGACCGCGGTGCGCAGCCGACTGTTCCTCACGCTCTTCCGGCGCCTCATGAACCCTCCCGGTTCCGGGGTGTCGATCTACGCGTGGGGATACGCGCCCCGGCGGGACGGAGTTCAACGCGGCCCGGATTCCGTCCGGCATGCCGCCGGGCCGGGGGGCGCGTCCGCTCCCCCGGCCCGGCGGGGCATGATCAGCCGCCCAGGCGGACGGCGCCGCTCGCCGTTCCTCCCTTCGCCGCCTCGAAGGCCACGGTGAGGGTGCCGGTCGCGCCCGGCACGGTCACGGTGGTGGTGCCCGCACCGCGGATCCGGACCTCCTTGGTGCCGAGCAGCTTGCCGTCCCACACGTGGACGTGCGCGGTGCCCGGCCCGGTCGCCAGGAGCCTGACGGTGGTCGAGCCGCCGGAGACCGCCGGCCGTCCCACGATCTTCGCCGTGTCCGAGCGCGGCGCCGCGGGACCGGCGGCGAGCGGGACGCCCGTGCGCACGGCCTGGATGATCGACTCAGGCGCGTTCACCGACCGCGTCGCGTCGGTCGGCATGACCGGCGGCGGGGGCGTGGTCGGCATGCCCGAGGGCGGGGTGTGGCCGGGCAGGGACACCAGGCCCCACCGGTACGGGTCGCCCTGGACACCGTTCCAGGTCGACCAGCCGATCCGGGTCTGGCCGGTCTTGTCCTGGGTGTCGGAGTCGTAGACGAAGACGTTCAGGCCCATGCGCCGCGGGTCCACCGCGGTCGGCAGCGCGGTGAACGGGATCTCCGCCTCGACGACGTACCCGTCGTAGGGGTCAGCGACCGTCGAGGCGACCCGCATGCCGGGCGCGGTCTCCTCGCCGGGGCCCTGGCGAGCGTCCGCGTCGCGTTCGAAGCACGGCTTCCCGTCCGACATCTTCGGGAAGATGCCGGTCTTGAACGTGGTGGAGGTGTTCTCGGAGTCGCCGCGCGGGTCGATCCCGATCTCGACCGAGTCGGTGCGCCAGTGCCGCTTGCAGTCGTCGGCGCCGAGCACCGTGCCCTGCTTGTCGTCGCGGACCTTGACCAGCACGTGCAGCGCCTTGTCGGTCCAGGTGACCTTGCCGGTGGCCGAGCAGTCGTCGGCGGACTCGCAGGCCGTCCCCTCCCAGCGCCGGGACAGGTTCAGCTCGGGCCCCGGGTACTCGCCGGGCGACTCCTTGCCGTCGACCGCGGGCGCGGTGGACGCCTTCGGCAGTTCGGCCGTCGGGACCAGTTCCAGGGCGCCGTTCTGCACGTCGGCGTCGCCCGAGGAGGAGGTCGTGGTGATGGTCAGGTCGTAGTCGCCGTCGGTCCCGCCCTGGTTGGAGGTGGGCAGCGACGTGTCGGTGTTGGTGACGGTGAAGGTGGCCGAGCCCGTCTTGCCCGCGTCGAGGGAGTAGGGCTTGGACGCGGCGTCGGCGGCGAAGCCCGCGGGCAGGGTCAGTTTGACCGTGCCGGACTGCGCCGAGGCGGTCGTGTTGGACAGGTCCACGCGCACCTGCCGGGACGCGCCGGACGCCAGCGTGAGCACCCGCTTCACCTGCCCCGTCAGTGCGGGAACGCCCGTCTTGCCCGCCCAGGTGTCGAAGTCCGAGACGCGGGGCAGCGGTTCCAGGACGCCGGTGACGGCGGGCTGGACCTCCACGGACGTGGCCGTCTGGCCGGTGGCCGAGCCGCCGGCCAGCGTCGCCGAGAGCTGCGCGCGCCCGGCCTTGACGCCGGCCGGGGGCGTGACGGTGAAGGTCGCGGTGCGCTCGGCTCCGCCGACCGTCCCCAGGTCACCGGAACCTGTCACGTTCCAACCCGTGGGGACCGCGAGCGACGCCTTCGCCGCCCGGAGCCGCTCGGGCGAGCTCGCGTGCGCGGTCACCTTGAAGGCGCGTCCCGCGGTCACGCCGAACGCGTCCGTCGTCAGCCAGAACCGGCTGCCGAGCGGGAGGCCGCCCTTCGCGGGCACCACCGCGCCTTCGAGCATCGCGGACGGGTCGGTGTTGCCGAGCGTGAACGGGACCCGGCTGTGGATCTGCCGGAAGTAGTCGCAGCCGATCTGGGCCGGATCGGACGGGACGTCCGGGAACCCGCCCCAGCCCTGGCTGACGTACGTCCGCTGGGCCTCGCGCTCGACCTGCGCCCACGTCTTGCCGCCGTTGCGGGCGGACGCGCGTCCTCCCCACACCCCGTAGGCGAGCGACGCCGCGGCGGACGGCGTCCCCTTGGCGGCGCAGCCGGAGCCGACCGGCCCCGACGCGCCGCCGGTCTGGAACAGGCGTCCCGGCGCCCAGGTGCTCAGCCCCTCGCCGCCGAGCTGCGCGGGGTAGGCCTTCGGGTCGGCGGCGGCGAAGTAGGCCTCGGTCGCGAGCCGCGCGGCCTGCTGGTGGTTGCCGTGCTGGCCCGGAAGCGGGGCGGGGACCATGGTGACGATCACCTTCGGCCGCGTCTCGCGGACGAGCCGGACGACCTTCTCCAGGGTCTTGTCGTGGTCCCAGGTCTCGGCGGTGAGCGGCGTGCTCACCGTGTAGTAGAAGTCGACCTTGTCCAGGTAGTGGATGTCGTTGACGCCGGCCTTGCCGACGGCGCGCCGCTCCTCGTTCTCGCGGAGCAGCCCGAGTGCCGGGCCCTCCTCGGTGCCGGAGGCGTTGCCGCCGCCCTCGCCGCGGGTGACGGTGAGGACGCCGATCTTCGCCTTGTCGTACTCGTTCCACTGTCCGAGCGTCGACAGTGCGCCGGCCTCGTCGTCGGGGTGCGCCCCGACGAACAGGACGTCGAGCCGGCCGTCGGCGGAACCGGACCCGCCCGGGCCGGCCGCCTGCGCGGGCGGGCCCGCGAAGGCGACGGACATGGCCGCGAGCGCGGCGGACAGGACTGCGGGTAGGGCGAGTCTTCGCATGAACTCTCCTGTTCTTTCCCTACTCCTTGACGGCCCCCGAGAGCATTCCTGCGATGAACTGGCGCTGCAGGAAGACATAAACGATCACGATGGGCGCGGCGATGATCAGCGCGCCCGCCATGAGCAGTGAGTAGTCGGTCTTGTGGGTGCCCTGGAAGAAGGACAGCCCGAGCGGCGCGGTGCGCAGCCCCTCGTCCGAGTTGACGATGACCAGCGGGAGCAGGAACTCGTTCCAGGTCCACATGGTGGTCAGCAGCACCATGGTGAGGATGGCCGGGCGGCCGACCGGCACGAGCACGCGCCACAGCGTCGTCCAGCCGGACGCTCCGTCGAGGCGCGCCGCCTCCAGCAGCGACCGGGGGACGCTGCGGAAGTAGGCGCGCATCCAGAACGTGCCGAACGCCACCGACATGGCCACCTGCGGGAGGATGAGCCCGGCGTAGGTGTTGTCGAGCCCGGCCGACCTCAGGTCGAAGTACAGCGGGACGACGATGGCCTCGGTCGGGATCGTCAGCCCGGCCACGAACACCAGGAACAGCACGCCGGAGCCGCGGAACCGCATGGTGCCGAGCGCGTAGCCCGCCATGATCGACAGCACCGCGGCCGTGACGACGGTGACGACGGTGACGATGACGCTGTTGCGCAGGTAGGTGGCGAAATGGCCCTCGCGCCAGGCCGTGCCGAACGTGGACAGGTCCGCGTGCGGCAGCTGGAGGGCCTGCGCGACGACCCCGACCATCGGGAACACCGCGATGACCGAGAAGACGACGAGGATCGCGTGGTTGACGAACCGTTCCGCCCGGACGTTCATGCGTCCTTCCCTTCCACGAGCCGCCGGACGCCGGCCGTGACGGCGAACGCCAGCACCGCCAGCGTGACGCCGATCGCGCAGCCGAGGCCGACCTCACCGGTGTTGAACGTGCGGTTGTAGACCTCGTAGGCGGGGACCTTCGTCGCGTCGCCCGGCCCTCCGGCGGTGGCCATGTAGATGAGGTCGAAGTTGCGGATCGCCATGATGGTCGTCAGCGTGAGCGCCACCGCCAGCTCGCGCCGCAGCCCGGGCAGGGTGACGGCGAAGAACTCGCGGACGGCCCCGGCGCCGTCGATCCGCGCGGCCTCGTACAGCTCCCGCGGGATCTTCTGCACCCCGGCGAGGAACAGCACCATCGCCAGGCCGATCCCCACCCACGTCCCGACGGCCCCGACCGCGGGCAGGGCGAAGGTGAAGTCGCCGAACCAGCCGCGCCGCCAGTCCGGCAGGCCGACGGCGTGCAGCCAGCCGAGGACCGTGTTGACCGGCCCGTCCGCGGAGTACACCCACTGCCATGCCACGGCCACCGCCACCATCGCGACGACCTGCGGCAGGAACAGCACCGTCCGGAAGAACGTCAGGCCGCGGACCTTCGTCCGCGACATGGCCGCGACCAGCACGAACGCGATGCAGCACGGCAGCACCGAGTAGAACAGGATGAGGACGAGCAGGTGCCCGAACGCGCCGCGCAGCGACGGGTCGGTCCATGTGGCGGTGTAGTTGGAGAACCCAGCCCACGTCGCCTCGCCCAGGCCGTCCCAGTGGTAGAGGGAGAACTGCGCCCCCCGCGCCAGCGGCCACAGCAGGAACGCGCCGTAGACCAGCAGGGCGGGCAGGGCGTAGAGCCAGCCGATCCGGCCTGGCTCCCCGGGGGACCCGGAGAGGGCGCGTCCCTGCCGCCGTGCCGCGCGCGGGGCCGATGCCTCGCGCCTGGACTTGGGGGTCTTACGCCGCGCGACGGTCGTCATGTGCGGGCTCCTTGGTCGTGCGTCCGGCGCCGTCCCGCTCCCCGGCCGCGCCGCAGGCGAGGCGCGGCCGGGGGCGGGTAAGGCCGATCCCTACTTCTTCTTCTGGAAGGCGGAATAGTCGTCCTGGGCCGCCTTCATGACCTCGTCGGCCGGCTTGCGCCCGGCGACGAGCTCCTGCAGCGGACCGCCGAACGCGTCGGCGAAGGTCGGCGTCGCGTAGTCGAGGTACGGGGTGATGCCGTCGTTCTTGCTCAGCTCGCCCCACGCCGTCGCGACCTCCTTCAGCAGCGGCCCGGCCGGCTGCTTGGAGGGCGCGGCGAGCGCCGGCAGGTTGCCGGTCTCGACCGAGACGTCCATCGCCTCCGGGGAGGTGATGAAGTTGATGTAGGCGGCGGCGACGTCCGGGTTCTTGCTCTTGGACGTGATCGACCAGGGCAGGCTCTCGCCGCCCATCGTCGCCGACGGCGACCCGGCCTGCGCCGGGGGCGGCAGCATGAAGCCGACCTTGTCCTTCATCTTGTCGTTGAGCTCGGAGGCCCACCAGGTGCCGCCGAACATGAACACGCCGTCGCCCTTGGCGAAGTTGACGGGGGTGTCGTCCCACTTGACGGCGTTGGCGTCCTTGGTGAAGTAGCCCTTCTTCGACCAGTCGCCGAGCTTCTGCGCCGCCTGGACGTTCGGGGCGTCCGTCCAGGAGCCGCCGCTGCCGAACACGAGCTTGCGGACGGCCTCCTTCTCGGCGACGCCGTCCTGGAGGATGCCGTACAGCTGCATCGCGGGCAGCTTCTCCAGGTTGCCGAACGCGATCGGGACCTCGCCCTTGCCCTTGGCCGTGGCCAGGGCCTGGTCGAACTCCGCCCAGCTCTTCGGGGGCTGCACGCCGAGCTTGGCGAGCTTCTCCTTGTTGTAGTAGAGCCCGACGATCTCGCCGTTCAGCGAGACGCCGTACAGGTTGCCGGACCCGATGAGCTTGCCGTCCTGGGTGACGCTGTTCAGGTCGGTCAGGCCCTTGGGGTAGCGCTTGCGCCACCCGTAGACCTGGTCGTAGGAGTCGAGCGGGAGGAGCATCCCGGCCTTGACGTACTGCGCCATGGACGCGTAGCCCTGGTTGGCCTCCACGACGTCGGGCGGGCTGCCGCCCGACAGCGCGAGCCGGAGCGTCTTCTGCAGGTCGCTGAACGACCGCGACACCCGCTTGATCTTCACGTTGGGGTACTTGGCCTCGAAGCGCTTGTTCAGCTCCTCGATCTGCTTCTTCTGCCCGCCCTGGACCTCCTGGTCCCAGACGGTGAGGGTCACGTTCCCGGCCTTGGCCACGTCGGTGCTCACCGCGGCGGGCGCCTTGCTCTCCGGCTTGTCGCCGGACGAGCCCGGGGCGCACGCCGCCGCGAGCAGGGTCGCGAGGGCCGCGGCCGCCGCGGCCGCTCCTCGCCTCGTCAGTGTCGGCATTGCTACGGCTCCCTATTGCTTTCTGTCCTGCTGCGTCCGCGTCGGTCGGGGACGGCGCGCTAGTGGTCGGCCCGGAGGGTGGGTTCGGCCCGGACGACCGTGTCGGTCGCCGAGTCGGGGATGAAGTCGACGACGAAGGCGTACGGTTCGAGGGCGGACTCGGGCACCTCGCCGGACTCGCCGAACGCGGCGATCTCCCCCCAGCACGGTGCGCCGAGCGAGCCGCTGCGGTGCCGGACCGACAGGCCCGCGCACAGGTTGGCGAACCGCAGCCGCTCCGCGAGCGGGAGGCCGGCGAGCGTCCCGAACAGGAACCCGGCGCCGAACACGTCGCCCGCTCCGGTCGCGTCGAGCGGCCGCACCGGCAGGGCATCGGTCTCGGCGACCTCGCCGGTCGCCGAGTCGATCGCGATGGCGCCCGCGCCGCCGCGCTTGACGACGACGACCGGGACCCGCCCGGAAAGGGCGCGGGCCGCGTCCTCCGGGGTGGTCGTGCGGGTGTAGGCCATGGCCTCGACGGCGTTGGGCAGGAACACGTCCACGTGCTCCAGCCGGTCGAGGACCTCGCTGGACCACGTCTCGGTGGCGTCCCAGCCGATGTCGGCGAACACCGCGGCGCCCGCCCGGCGCATCTCCTTCGCCCAGCCCGGCACCGGATGCTCGATGTCGACGAAGCAGGCGCGCGCGGCCGGCGGCGGGGAGCCGAGCACCGCCTCCGCGTCGCCCGTCTCGCCGGGATCGAGGTCCGGCAGGGGCCTGGCGTAGGTGACCATGCTGCGGTCGGAGTCGTAGGCGAGCGACACCGTGACCGGGGTGGGCCAGCCCTTGATGCGGCGGGAGTGCCCGAGGTCGATGCCCTCCTGCTCGGCGAGCGTCCGCCACAGGTAGGAGCCGAACATGTCGTCGCCGAACGGGGCCGCGAGCCCGACCCGCAGGCCGAGCCGGCTCATCGCCACCGCGATGTTGGCGGCGCCGCCGGGCGCCGAGCCGAGCCCCTCGGTGAACATCTCGGTCCCGGGCGGCGGCAGCCCCGGCAGCCCGGTGAAGATCATGTCCATGAAGACCTGGCCGCTCAGGAAGACGTCCAGCCCGGGCGCCGGGCCGGGGTCGTCCCCGCCGCGCAGCAGCTCGCCCGCCGGGACGCGCTCGGTGCACGGGTCGGCCAGGGAGGGCTCGGGCGGCTGCCCGGGGGCCGCGGCCTCGCCGGTCGCGGGACGGTCCACGGGCGGGCTCCCGTCCAGGATTTCCACTGTCATGACGACTCCTCACGGGAGAAGACGGCGGCGACCTCGGGGATCCGGTCGATGTAGCCGTCGAGCAGCTGCCGGCCGATCCGCGCCGAGTCGACCAGGGGGTGCAGGGCGAAGGCCTTGGCGGCCTCGGTCCGCGAACCGGTCACGGCCGCGCCGACGGTCAGCCGCTCGACGGCCTTGACCTGCTGCATGAGCCCGGCCTGGTGGAGGTCGGGCTGGTCGAGGGGAAGCGGGTGCACGCCGCGGGCGTCGACGGTGACGGGCACCTCGACGACCGCGTCCGGGGGCAGCGCGGTGACGGTCTCACCGTTCCGCACGTTGAGGATCATGCTGGCGGGCTCGTCGCGGCTGATCGCGGCCATCACGTTCAGCGCGACCCTGGCGTAGCCCTCCTCGGCGGGGTCGATGCCGGAGTGGTCGTCGAGCGCCTCGCCGGTCCGGGCGCCCTTCATCTCGGCCATGTAGCTCGCGCTGCGGGAGGCGACCGTCTCGCGCCACAGCTCCATGGCCGCGCCGCCGGACGCCGCCGCGATCCGCTCGTAGAACGCCTCCTGCTGCTTGAGCAGGAACTCGCCGCGCGTCTGCGGCGCGTCCAGGGTGGCGCGGACCGCCTCCCGGTTGAAGTAGTAGTAGTACAGGTACTCGTTGGGGATGAGGCCGAGGTCGCGCAGCCACTCGCGGCCGAAGACGACGCCCTCCTCCAGGTTCCCGAGCAGGTCGTCGTCGGCCAGCAGGCGGGGCAGGACGTCCTCGCCGTCGTGCAGGACGCGGCGCATCCAGCCGAGGTGGTTCAGGCCGACGTAGTCGAGCCGGATCCGGTCCGGGTCCAGGCCGAGCGCGGCGGCCACCCGCATGCCGAGGCCGGACGGGGTGTCGCAGATCCCGAGCACCCGGTCGCCGAGGACGCCCTGCATCGCCTCGGTGATCATCCCGGCGGGGTTGGTGAAGTTGATGACGTAGGCGTCCGGCGCGAGCGCCTTCACGCGATGCGCGATGTCGAGCATCACGGGGATGGTGCGCAGCCCGTAGGCGATGCCGCCGGGGCCGGTGGTCTCCTGGCCGAGCACGTTCAGGTCCAGCGCCACGCGCTCGTCGCACACCCGCCCCCGCAGGCCGCCCACCCGGACGGCGGCGAAGACGAAGTCGGCGCCTTCCAGCGCCTCGTCGAGCCCGGTGCTGGTGAAGACGCGCGGCGCGTCCTCGGCTCCGCCGGCGAGGGCCGCGAGGACCTCCGCCATCCCCGCCAGCCGGCCGGCGTCGGAGTCCTGCAGCCAGACCTCCTCGATGCGCGGGGAGCCTGGGTCGCGCAGCAGGGCCTGGTACACGTAGGGCACCCGGAACCCGCCACCGCCGAGAATGGCCAGCTTCATGCGATGTACACCTTTCCGCCCGCCTCCCGGCAGACCTCCAGAGTCCGGGGGTCGGCCCCGGCCGTCGTGACCAGTGCGTCGACGCGGTCGAGCGAGCACACCCGCAGCGAGCCGGTGCCGGGGAACTTCGCCTCGGAGGCGACCAGCACCACCCGGTCCGCCGACTCCAGCATCGCCTGCTTGATCGGCGTCTCGACCTCCATGTCGTCCATGACGTGGCCGTCGGGCCGCACCCCGGTGCAGCTCAGGAACACCAGGTCGGCACGGACCTGGCGGAGCGCGGTCTCGGTGAGCGAGCCGACGAGCGAGAGGTAGTTGCGCCGCACGACGCCGCCGAGCAGGCACAGCCGGACGGCGTCGTCGTCGCGCAGTTCGTCCAGCACGGCCAGGTTGGCGGTGATGACGGTGACGGGACGCCCGCGCAGGTGCCGGGCGAGGAGCCGGGTGCTGGTGCCGATGTCGAGGACCACGACCATGTCGTCCTCCACCAGCTCCGCCGCCCGTTCCGCGACCGCCGCCTTCTCGGCGCTGTCGTGCTCGGCCGACGCCGCGAACGAGATCTCCGGCGCCGCCGGGCGCGGGGAGAGCGCCGCTCCCCCGTAGGTGCGCAGCAGCTCGCCGTTGCGGTCGAGCACGTCGAGGTCGCGGCGGATCGTGGACTCGCTGACCTGGAGGGTCTCGGCCAGCTCCCGCACGGAGGCGGCGCCCTTGGCACGCAGGGACGACACGATCTGCGCCCGTCGGATGCTCGATGTCACGCGGTGGAACGTAACACCGCTGCTCGACATCCGTCATCACCCCGGCGGAAACCTGCGCGAAGTCCGTCATTCACTTCTCTGACGTGCGCGGATCCGGTCAGGGGCCCAGTGAAGTCAGCGGTGGCTGTCGAGGGCCCGGAACGTTCCACAGGCATCGGGGCCGGAGCGTCCGGGGCGGCGCGCCGGTTGTCAGGACGAAGGGTCAAACCGAGACAAAAAGGGCTTTTGACCCGTGCATAATTTCGACCTTAAATCATGATGTGAAATAACGCGCGTGCTCTAAGGGCCCCCGCTCACCCCCCACGCGAAGGAGATGCGCATGCATCCCGTCCCACCCCGAGAGCCGTCCAGGAGAGCCTGGCCGGCCGCCGTCTTCACCCTGCTGCTCGCCGTCGCGCTCGCCGTTCCCGCACCGGCCGGACGTGCCGCAGCGGCGGCGGCCTGCGGCTCGTCGGACGCGGCACTGAACCGGCCCGCGACCGCCTCGTCCACCGAGAACGCGTCCTTCCCCGCCTCCGCCGCCGTCGACGGCGATCCCGCGACCCGCTGGTCGAGCGCCTTCGGCGATCCGCAATGGATCCAGGTCGACCTCGGCACCGTCCAGGAGGTCTGCCAGATCGTCCTCGCCTGGGAGAGCGCCTACGCCACGGCCTTCCAGATCGAGGTATCCGACAACGCCACCGGCTGGACCTCGATCTTCTCCACCGCGAACGGCACCGGCGGAACCCAGACGGTCAATGTCGCCGGCAAGGGCCGCTACGTCCGCGTGTACGGCACGGCCCGCGCCACGCAGTGGGGATACTCGCTGTTCGGGCTTGCCGTGCACACCGGCTCCGGCGGCGGCACGCTCCCCGGCGGGGGCGACCTCGGGCCCAACGTCCTGGTGTTCGACCCGTCCATGAGCGCGTCCGACGTCCAGAGCCGGATCGACGCGGTCTTCCGGGAGCAGGAGAGCAACCAGTTCGGGACGGCCCGGTACGCGCTGCTGTTCAAACCGGGCGGCTACAACGTCAACGCCCGCATCGGCTTCTACACCTCCATCGCCGGCCTCGGCCGCGATCCCGACGACGTCACCGTCAACGGCGGCGTCACCGTGGACGCGGGGTGGTTCGGCGGCAACGCCACGCAGAACTTCTGGCGGTCGGCCGAGAACCTGTCGATCACGCCGTCCGGCGGGTCGGACCGGTGGGCGGTGGCGCAGGCCGCGCCGTTCCGGCGCATCCACGTGCGCGGCGACCTGAACCTCGCCCCCACCGGCTACGGCTGGGCCAGCGGCGGCTATATCGCCGACTCCAAGGTGGACGGCCAGGTGCAGCCGTACTCGCAGCAGCAGTGGCTGACGCGCGACAGCCGGATCGGCGGCAACCTCAACGGCGTGTGGAACATGGTGTTCTCCGGCGTCGAGGGGGCGCCCGCCCAGAGCTTCCCGAACCCGCCCTACACCACCCTGAACACCAGCCCCGTGACCAGGGAGAAGCCCTACCTGTACGTCGACGCGTCCGGGGCGTACAGCGTCTTCGTCCCGGCGCTGCGGCGCGACTCGCGCGGGACGACCTGGGCAGGCGGCTCCACGCCCGGCTCGTCCATCCCGCTGTCGCGGTTCTACGTGGCCAGGCCGGGCGACTCGGCCGCCACCATCAACGCCGCGCTGGGGCAGGGCCTCAACCTGCTGCTCACCCCCGGCGTCTACCACCTGGGGCAGACGATCAACGTCACGCGTCCGGACACGGTGGTGCTCGGCATCGGGTACCCGACCCTCGTCCCCGACAGCGGCGCGGCGGCGATGAGCGTGGCCGACGTCGACGGCGTCAAGCTGGCCGGGATGCTGTTCGACGCCGGGACGGCCGAATCGCCGGTGCTGCTCCGGCTCGGCCCCGACGGCGCGGGCGCCGACCACTCCGGCGACCCCGCCTCGGTGCAGGACGTCTTCTTCAGGATCGGCGGCGCCGGGCCGGGGAAGGCGGCCACGAGCCTGGTGGTGAACAGCGACGACGCCCTGCTCGACCACATCTGGGCGTGGCGCGCCGACCACGGGAGCGGCGTCGGCTGGACGGTCAACACCGCCGCCAACGGCGTGGTCGTCAACGGCGACGACGTCACCGCCTACGGGCTGTTCGTCGAGCACTACCAGAAGTACCAGCTCGTCTGGAACGGCGAGCGCGGCAGAACGGTCTTCTTCCAGAACGAGATGCCGTACGACCCGCCGAACCAGTCCGCCTGGCGGAGCGACTCCCCCGGCGGCTACGCCGCCTACAAGGTCGCGGACTCCGTCACCGCGCACGAGGGCTGGGGACTTGGCAGCTACTGCTACTTCAACGTCGACCCGTCGATCGTGGCGGCGCGCGGCTTCGAGGTCCCGGACCGGCCGGGCGTGCGGTTCCACGACCTGCTCACGGTCTCGCTGGGCGGCAACGGGGTCATCCGGCACGTCGTCAACGACACGGGCCCGGAGGCGTCCGGCGCCGGCACGGTCCCGGCCAACGTGGTCGCTTATCCCTGATCCGCTCTGACACTGCGGGCCCGCCTCCGAGCGGCCCGCAGTGTCAGAGGTGGTGGACGAGGTCGGGCAGCATCTCCGGGCCCGCTGGGCCCCGCAGCGCGAAGACGAACAGGGTGACCGGCGCGCCGACACCGTAGGCGGCGACCGCGCGGTGCGTGCCGTCCAGGAGCAGCCTCCGGCCGGACTCCGCGCGCAGCACCGGAAGGACGAGCTGGACGGGCTCGGTCTGGGCGCGGAAAAGCGTCCCGAAGTCGTCGAGCTTCCGCCGCCGGTCGCGCTCCCAAAGGACCGTGCCGCGCGCGGCGTCACGAACGCGCAGCGGCTCCGCCCCGGGGTCGCGCCACTCCGCCTGGCGGCCGCCGGGACCGGCGTACCAGACGGTGAACAGGTCGCCGAGCACGTCGCGCGAGGAGCCGAAGTACTCCTCGACGGCGAACCCGGACTCGCCGTCCAGCGTGAGCTGGGCCCTGATGTGGGTGGTCAGGAAGGTGTCCGCGAATTCGGTGACGTTGATGGTTCCTCCCAGGCGTCGTCACAGGCGCCGCCGGATGCGGTCGGCGCGTTCTCTGAGCTCGGCGGCCTCGTCCGGGCGGCCGGAGAGTTCGGCCAGGCCGGTGAGGAGCGGGATCAGCCTGGGGTGCTCCGGCCCGTACCGCTCCTCGTAGATGCGCCGCGCTCTGACCAGGGCGCCTGCGGCGGCGTCCGCGTCGCCCATCGCGGCGAGGACGGGCCCGTGCCTGGCGAGCACCTCGGCGACGTAGGGATGGCCGGGACCGTAGAGGCGCTCGTACAGCTCGCGGCCCCTCCGCAGGATCGCGTCCGCGGTGCCGGTCTCGCCCAGGCGGGCGAGCGCCGTCGCGTGCAGGGTCTCGGCGGCGACCGTCGTGGGATGCTCGCCCAGGCTCTCCCGGAACGCCCGGGCGACGCGCCGCAGCAGCCGCTCGGCGGCGGCGTGGTCGCCCAGCGCGCACAGCGCGGTGGCCTCGGCCCTGTGCTGCTCCATGACCTCGAAGTGCTCGTCGCCGTAGCCGCGCGCCAGGTTCGCGGCGGCTCCGGCGGCGCGGTCCCGTGCGCGGCGCAGCATCACGGGATCGTCGAGGAGGCTTCCCATCTCGGCCTCGACGAAGGCGAGCCGTCCGAGGCCCAGGAGAGTGCGGGCGTCACCGTCCCCGTGAGCCTCGCGCAGGACGGCCACGCTCCGCCGCCTCAGCTCCAGCGCGCTGCGGACCCGGCCTCCCCGCCACAGCACGGTGCAGCGCAGGTCGTCGACCTCGACGCGGCGCAGGTCCGCGCGCGGCACACCGGCGGACTCCAGGATCCGGCGTGCCCGCTCGGCCGCGCGGCGGGCCTCCCCCAGCTCGGAGAACTCGATCAGCAGGCGGCACCGCCACACCAGGAACGGGAAGAGCGCCGGATCGTCGGGGCCCGCCGTCTCCTCCCGGACGCGCAGAGCCGTGTCCATGGCCGTCCGGGCGGCGGCGAGGTCCGCGAGCCTGTACAGCAGGACGCCCTGGCGGAGCTTCGTCTCCGCCCACTGGGGGCTGCCGCGTCCGTACGCGCGTTCACGCAGCGCCAGGGCCGTTCCCAACGGCTCGCGCGCCTCGGCGTAGCCGGCTCGTTCGATCAGGTAGGACCCGGCGCGGTGGAGCAGGTCGCCGAGCGCTCTCTCCGTCCTGGACGGCGGGCGGTCTTCCCCGTCGCCCTGCTCCCGATGGCGGGCCTGGACGGCCAGGACGTGGGGCAGGAGCTCCGCGCACGTCCCCCACCGGCCGCTGTCCGCGACGTCGCGGGGGAACCGCCGGTCGAGCAGCGCCACGGCGGCCTCCAGCCACTCTTCGGCGGATTCGGTGTCCAGCCGGACGGCGGTCTGCACGAGGCGGTGGACGTGCAGCCGACCCGCCTCCGCGGTGACCAGGGAGTACCGCGCCAGCCGCTGCACGGCCAGGTCGTGCTCGACGAGGTCGTCCGCCAGGTGCGCCAGCCCGCCGGGCAGCGGCACCGCCGGGTCGAGCAGGTCGCGGGGGATCCCGACGGGGGCGAGCATCGCCCACAGGCGCATCAGATCGAGCGCCGCCGGCAGCTGCTCCCCCGCCCGGGCGAGCAGCAGGTTCCAGGTCATGGACACCGGCTGGACCCGGTCGTCGGGCCGGAAGCGCGACAGCACCCGGCCGAGCGAGTCGTCCAGCAGCCGCCGGTAGGTGCGCAGCGGCACGGCGGCCTGCCGGCAGTAGGCCGCGGCGTGCGCGAGGGCGAGCGGCAGACCGCCGAGCACCCGGGCGATCTCGCGGGCCGCCTCGGGGTCGTCGTCGCCGGTCCCCTCGCGCAGGAACCGCTCCGCCGTCGCGGGCGCCATGGGACGCACCTCGACGCGGCCGCCGGGATCGATCAGCCCGCCCCAGTCCGACCGCGCGGAGGTGAACACGACATGCCCGGCGCGGCCGGCGGGCCAGTGCTGGACCGGGCTCCCTCCGGCGCCGGGCGCGGCGTCGGCGTCGGCGTTGTCGTAGACCAGCAGCCAGCGGTCGTCGCCGCGCAGCGTCCGCCACAGTTCGGCGACGACCCGGTCCGCGTCGGGCTGCTCGCGGACGCCGAGCGCCGCCGCCAGCCCGAGCAGCCCGTGCCGCAGTTCGACCGCGCTCTCGGCGTTCAGCCACCACACGATGTCGTAGCACCCGCCGTAGCGGTGGGCGTACTCCGCGGCCAGGGCCGTCTTCCCCACGCCGCCGAGGCCCCACAGGGCGACGGCGGTCGCGCCGTCGGGCGCGTGCCCGCGGGTCAGGGCGGCCCGCACGCGGCGCGTCAGGTCGTCGCGGTCGACGAAGCCCGGGTCGGGCGGAGGGAGGTTGCTGACGCGGGGGCCGTCGCCGGGGAAGCGCACCCCGTGCCGGGAGGGGCACCGGTCCGGTCCGGGAGCCGGGGCGGCGGCGTCGAGGGCGCCGCGGGCGGCGAGCCCGCGGACGATGACCGCGCACGCGGCGCTCTCCGCCATGCCTTCGATGTCGATGGCGTCCGCCTCCGCGTCGCCCGCGCAGGAGTCGACCCGGACCTCGATCCGTCGTGCGCCGTCCCGGCCGTCACTCTGGGACTCGTCCCCGCGCTGGGCGATCTCGCTCGTGGAGGAATGAACGACCAGTTCCCAGGTCTCCCCGTCTGGAGCAGCGGGCGGCGAACCCCACGGGCGCATCTCGACATGCGCGGGAGTGGCGAGGGAGACGGCGGCCGCCACCCACTCCGCGTACGCCGAGTCGGCCGGATGGTAGGACACCGCCACCGTGCGCCGGGGCGGGGCGGGTTCGCCGGGCTCCCTGGCCGGTGGCAGCCGCCGCGTCCGTTCGTGCAGGAGCCCAAGGTACGTGCCGCCGCCCGTGACGAGGGAGCTGAACAAGCCGAGCGCGAGGGGACCCGCTCCTGCGGACGGCGGGACCTGGGCGGCGAATCCGGCATAGGTGCCGAGGCCGACGGTCAGCCCCGCCGCGGCCGGGACCCGATGCACGGCCAAGGAACGGGGCCGCCCCCACAGGCGCCGCCGTCTCGCCGGTCGGTCTCGCAAGCTCGCTCCCGTCCGCCTGGCCGGCCGTGGCGCCGTCTCCCGAAGCGCCCGGCAGGGCACGTCCATGAGACGCGGCAGGGACGAGGATCGGTTTTTCGGTCCCCCCGATACCCGGGGACGCGAAATGATCGGCCAGGTCGACCGCCGGGCGGCGCTAGCGGCGGGCCCGCCAGGGCCCCTCCGAAACGACGCGGCGGCGCGACCGGCGGTCCGGTCACGAATTGCCCTTCCATGCTCAGACCCGAAGGATGAGCATGGTTTCCGAACGGAAACGCGCACGCGGAGACAGAGAAGGACGAGGGGCGGGCAGCGGGTCGTGAAACGGATCGTGGCGGTTCTCGCCGGACTGGTGGTCCTGTCGGCGGTGGCGGGCGCCGGGCCCACGACCGCCGTGGCCGGCAGCGTGCGGGTGCGGCCGGGCGATGACTGGACGCTGCCGGGCTGGGTCCGTCCGTCGGCGAACTCGGGGCTGTTCTCCGAGACGGCCGCCCCGCGGTTCGGCGTCGGCACGCGCAGCCTGGACCTGAGCTGGCGCCAGCTCCAGCCGGACGGCCCGGGAACGCTGGACACCCGCACCGCGGGCTCCGCCCAGGACATGGACTTCCCGCCGCTGAGCCGGCAACTGGCGGACCGGCGGCCCTTCTGGGTCCGCATCTTCGCCAGCGGGTCGCGGTGGGCGCCCGAATGGGTGGCGGACCAGTGCGGCGTGGAGCCGCTCGGCCCCGACTACGACGGGCAGTACCACCTGCCCCTCTGGGACGAGTGCGTTTGGGGGCGGCTGCTCGCGCTCTACCAGCGGGTCTTCGTGGACGAGGGCCTGCGCGCCGACCCGCGGCTGAAGCTCGTCTACGTACCCGGCGCGTTCACGTGGGCGGAGTACGACTACGACCTGATCAGCAAGGCGGCGGAACAAGGGCTGACGTTCGAGAAGTACCGGTCGTGGTACCGGCACGCCTGGCGGGATCTGACCGCCGTCTTCGGGCCGTACAGCGGCAAGCTCGTGTTCACCGGCGAGGACTACCCGTGGGGTCCGTGGGGTTCGAGGACGGACCTGTTCGCCAGGCAGGCCGTCGACGCGGGGCTCGGCATCCGGACCGGCATCACCGAGGTGTTCAACTTCCATCTGAGCGAGGCGCCGTCCTACGGGAGCCGCGTCGAGCCCGACGGGCACCTGACGGTGGACGAGTCCCTGCCTCTCCATGACGGGCGGCATGTCGCCGCCACAGAGAACGAGTGCTTCAACGACTGCGGCTACCACACGGGCGAGCCGTACTACGCCGTCCGGCAGTCGAACCTCAAGGCGCTGCAACTGCGGACGAACTGGGTCTACGTGGTCCCAGGCCCTTCCTACATGAAGGAGTATCCGCAGCACTGGAGATGGGTGCGGTTGAGCATCGGCAAGACCGCCTCCGATTCGCCTGACGCGTGGGCCGCACTGCGCGACGCCGAGGACACGTACTGGAAGGACACGACGGGGCCTTTCACCGGGGCCCGCCGGTGGCCCGGGCGCCCGTGGGTGCGCAACCTCGAACGCTGGCTAGTGCAGCGGGACGTCGCTCCCGACGGAAGGGCCCGCCGCTCCACCGCCGACGTCCACAGCGGCGTCCTCGGGCCGGAGAACGGCACCGCCTACGAGGGACTGCGCACCGACCGGGCGCGGGGGCAGACGTCCCTGTACTTCGACCTCGACGACCGGTTCCTGCGCGGGCGGCTCCGGCCGGTGCAGATCAAGGTGACGTACCGGGACGCCGGCAGGGGCGACTGGTGGATCGAGCACCGGGGCGGGCGCTCGCCGGCGGTGCGTCGCACGGGCGACGGCGCGTGGAAGACCGCGACGTTCCGGCTCCCCCGGCCCGCGTTCGCCAACCGCCTCCCCGGCGGCACCGACTTCCGGATCGCGACGGGCGCGGGCGACGACCTGGACGTGCGCTTCGTCCGCGTGGTGCGGCTGCAACCGCCCGACCGTTCATGATGTTTTCTGCTCTTTAGTCTTCACTTTCGAGCACAAGTGAGCATAAGGTCCCGGAAGGATCGGACTTCGGGAGGGCTCATGGCCGGGAACCGCATCATGACCGAGATCTCCGCGCAGCCGGAGTGCTGGCGGCGGGCCGCCGGGCTGGCCGACGGGCTGCGCGACGCGCTGCCGGCCCGCGGGGAGCGGGTGGCGGTCGTCGGATGCGGCACCTCCCTGTACATGGCGCAGGCGTACGCGGCGCTGCGGGAGGGGGCCGGGCACGGGGAGACCGACGCGTTCGCCGCCTCGGAGATGCCGTCCGGCCGCCGCTACGACCGGGTGCTGGCGCTCACGAGGTCCGGGACGACGACCGAGGTCCTCGCCGTCCTGGACCGGCTCGGCGGCTCGGTCCCGACGACGGCGATCACCGCCGACCCGGGCACGCCGGTGGCCGGCAGCGCCGACCGGCTGGTCGTGCTCGACTTCGCCGACGAGGAGTCGGTCGTGCAGACCCGGTTCGCCACCACCCTGCTGGCGCTGCTGCGCGCGCACCTCGGCGAGGACCTGGGGGCCGCGATCGCCGCCGCCGAGGCCGCGGTGGCCGACCCGCTCCCGCCCGGGCTGCTGGAGGTCGAGCAGATCACCTTCCTCGGCCGCGGCTGGACGGTCGGCCTCGCGCAGGAGGCCGCCCTGAAGATGCGCGAGGCGGCGTGCTTCTGGACCGAGGCCTACCCCGCGATGGAGTACCGGCACGGGCCGATCAGCATCACCGGCCCCGGCCGGGCGGTGTGGATGCTCGGCGGGCTCCCGGACGGCCTCGGCGAGGAGGTGGCCGCGACCGGCGGGCTGCTGCGCGCCGCCGGCGCCGACCCCCTCGCCGAACTGGTCCGGGTGCAGCGGCTCGCGGTCGCGCGGGCGGACGCGGCGGGCCTGGACCCCGAGCGCCCCCGGCACCTCACCCGCTCGGTCGTCCTGGACGCCGCGCCCGGCGGCCCGGCGGCATGATCCTCACGGTCACGCTGAACGCCGCCCTCGACGACACCTACGAGGTGCCGCAGGCGCGGCTCGGGGCGGTCCACCGGGTCGCCGCGGTGCACTCGCGGCCCGGCGGCAAGGGCGTCAACGTGGCCCGGGTGCTGCACGCCCTCGGGCACGAGGTCGTGGCCTCCGGCCTGGCCGGAGGCGCCGCGGGGCGGCGCATCGAGGAGGGGCTCGGCTCCCTCGGCGTGCCCGCGTCGTTCACTCCGGTCGCCGCGGAGTCGCGCCGGACGGTCACCGTCGTCGGCGCGGAGGCGACGATGTTCTGCGAGCCGGGTCCGCAGGTGACCGGCGCGGAGTGGGCCGCGTTCCTGGCCGCCTTCGAGTCCCTGGCCCGGGACGCCGCCGTGGTCGTGCTGTCGGGGAGCCTGCCGCCGGGCGTCCCTCCGGACGCCTACGCGCGGCTCGCCCGCACGGCGCCCGGCCCGGTGATCCTGGACGCCGACGGGGAGGCGCTGCGCCTCGGGCTCGCCGGACGCCCCGGCGTCGTGAAGCCGAACGCCGAGGAGCTCGCCCGCGCGAGCGGCACCGGCGACACGGCCGCGGGGATCCGCGCGCTGCGCGAGGCGGGCGCGGGCGCGGTCGTCGCCTCGCTCGGCGCCGGCGGCGTCCTCGCCGCGACCCCGGACGGCGTCCTGCGCGCCGCGCTCGACCGTCCTCTCCAGGGCAACCCGACGGGCGCGGGGGACGCGCTCGTGGCGGGGCTGGCGGCGGGCCTCGCCGCCGGCCTGCCCTGGCCGGACCGGCTCCGCCGCGCCGTCGCGCTGGCGGCCTGCGCGGTCCGCTCCCCCGTCGCGGGCGAGATCGACCCCGCCGGGCTTCCCGCGCTGCTGCCCCGTGTCACCCTCCGGACCGAGGAGAACCATGCCGCTCGCCCCCATGAGTGACGTCATCGCCGGACCGGACGCGCGGGGCCGCGGGCTGGGGGCGTTCAACGTGATCCAGCTGGAGCACGCCGAGGCGATCGTCGCCGGGGCGGAGCGGGCGGGCGCGCCCGTGGTCCTGCAGATCAGCGAGAACTGCGTCGCCTACCACGGCGCGCTCGGCCCGATCGGGCGGGCCGTGCTGGCGCTCGGCCGCGCCGCGCCCGTCCCGGTCGTCGTCCACCTGGACCACGCCACCTCGCCGGACCTCGTCCGCGAGGCGGTCGCCCTCGGGTTCGGGTCGGTGATGTTCGACGCGTCCGCCCTCCCGCACGAGGCGAACGTGGCGAGCACCGCCGACGTCGCCGCCCGCTGCCGGGCCGAGGGGGTGTGGGTCGAGGCGGAGCTCGGCGAGATCGGCGGGAAGGACGGCGTGCACGCGCCGCACGCCCGCACCGACCCGGACGAGGCCGCCGGGTACGTGGCCGCCACGGGCGTGGACGCCCTGGCGGTCGCGGTCGGCACGTCCCACGCGATGCTGACCCGCGACACCGTCCTCGATCTCGCGCTCATCGCCCGTCTGCGCGCGGCGGTGCCCGTCCCGCTGGTCCTGCACGGGTCCTCCGGGGTGCCCGACGACGGGCTCGCCGCCGCCGTCGAGCACGGCATGACCAAGATCAACGTCGCGACGCAGCTGAACAAGGTGTTCACCGCCGCCGTCCGGGACCGGCTGGCCGCCGATCCCGGACTGGTCGACCCGCGCCGCTACGTCTCCGCCGGCCGCGACGCGGTCGCCGCCGAGGTCGCCCGCCTGCTGCACCTCATCCGCGCGGGCCGCCGACGCGGTAGGTGACGTGGGTGACCAGGGGCGTCCGGGCCACGTCGACCGGCTCCAGCGCCAGGTCGCCGACGCCCTCGAACAGGCGCTCGCCCTCCCCGAGGACGACGGGGGCGATGTGGAGGCGGAGTTCCTCGATCCGGCCCGCCGCGAGGTACTGGTTCACGGTGCTCGCCCCACCGGCGATCGAGACGTCCCTGTCCCCCGCCGCGTCCCGCGCCCGGGCCAATGCCGACTCGATCCCGTCGGTGACGAAGTGGAACGTCGTGCCGCCCTTCATCACGATGCTCTCGCGCGGGTGGTGCGTCAGCACGAAGACCGGCGCGTGGTAGGGCGGCTCCTCGCCCCACCAGCCCGTCCAGTCCGGGTTCCACGCCGGGCCGCGGTCGGGGCCGAACATGTGGCGCCCCATGATGTAGGCCCCGGCCGAGGTGATCTTCGCGATCTCCTCGGCGTTGGCCTCCTGCTCCTCGAACATCCACCGGTGCAGCCGCTCGCCGCCGTCGCCGAGCGGCTCCTCCAGGCGCTGGTTCGGACCCGCCGCGAACCCGTCGACCGAGATCCCGATGTCACAGGTGACCTTGCTCATTGCGGTGCCTCCTTGGCGGCGCCCCTGCGGCGCCTTTCACCAGTGGATCGGACCCACTGCCGCGTTCTCGACATCCCGGACCCCCGGAGATGAGATTTTTTTGAACCCGCGGCCGTGGCGTGGACGTGCTGTGGGGTGTCGCATACGCGGCGGGGGGCCGAACCTGGGAGGACGACCTGACCACCGACAGCCGCCTGGAGCGGATCACAGACGAGGACGTGCCCGCCGCCGCCCCCGAGGCCGGTGAGCGCTCGCGACGGCGTCGCGTCGCGGCGCGGGCGGTGACCGGCGCGGCGTTCCTGCTCGTGCTGGTCGCGCTGGTCGCGCCGGCCGAGTTCGCCCTCCTGGCCCCGGGGGCGTTCGCGCGCGTCCCGATCGAGGGCGTGGCCGGCGTCGCGCTGGTCCTCGTGCTGCCGGCCGGGGCGAGGCGGTACGCGGCGGGGGCCGCCGGGGCGGTGCTCGGGCTGCTGCTCGTGCTGAAGGTGCTGGACATCGGGTTCGACGCGGTGCTCGTCCGGCCGTTCGACCTGGTGCTGGACTGGCCGCTGCTGGGGCCGGCCGTGGAGTTCGTCAAGGAGTCGTCCGGGCAGGCGGGGGCGGTCGCGGCCGTCGTGCTGGCGGTGGCGCTGGCGGTCGGCGTGGTCGTCCTGACGACGCTGTCGACGCTGCGTCTGAGCGGCGTGGCGGTCCGGCACAGGAGGCCGGCGTCCTGGGCCGCCGGCGTGCTGGGAACGGTCTGGCTCGCCTGCGCCGTGCTCGGGGCGCAGTTCGTCCACGGGGTGCCGGTGGCGTCCAGGAGCGCGGCGGTCCTCGCCTACGACCACGCGCGCCAGGTCAGGACGAGCCTGAACGACCGCGAGGAGTTCGCCAGGGCCGCCGCCGTGGACAGGTTCCGCGACGCGCCGCCCGACAAGCTGCTGACCGGGCTGCGCGGCAAGGACGTCGTCCTGGCGTTCGTGGAGAGCTACGGGCGGTCGGCCGTGGAGAGCCCGCAGTACGCGCCGCAGGTCGGCGCCGTCCTCGACCAGGGGACGCGGCGGCTCCGCGAGGCGGGGTTCTCCGCGCGCAGCGGCTGGCTCACGTCCTCGACGGCGGGCGGCGGCAGCTGGCTCGCGCACGCCACGCTGCTGTCGGGCCTGTGGGTGAACAACCAGCAGCGGTACCGCGCCCTGGTGAACAGCGACCGGCTGACGCTGAACGGGGCGTTCCACCGCGCGGACTCCCGGACCGTCGCGCTCATGCCGGCGATCACGCGGGCCTGGCCGGAGGCGTCCTTCTACGGCTACGACAAGGTCTACGACGACCGGAACCTCGGCTACCGAGGCCCGCGCTTCAGCTTCGCCACGATGCCCGACCAGTACACCCTGTCGACGCTCCAGCGCACCGAACTGGCGAAGGAGGACCGGGCGCCGGTGATGGCGGAGACGGCGCTGGTGTCCAGCCACGCCCCGTGGGCGTCCGTCCCGCGGCTCGTCCCGTGGGAGCAGGTCGGCGACGGGTCGATCTTCGACGGGATGGGCAAGGGCTACGACGCGCCGTGGCCGGCGCCCGGCCGCATCCGCGCCGAGTACCGCGCGTCGATCGAGTACACGCTGAACACGCTCGTCTCCTACCTGGAGACCTACGGCGGCAAGGACACCGTGCTGGTCTTCCTCGGCGACCACCAGCCCGCGCCGCTCATCACCGGGCCGGGCGCGAGCCGGGACGTCCCGATCACCATCGTGGCGAAGGACGGCGCCGTCCTGGACAGGATCTCCGGATGGGGCTGGCAGGACGGCCTGCGTCCCGGCAGGGATACTCCCGTCTGGCCGATGAGCGCGTTCCGCGACAGATTCTTGACCGCGTTCGGAGGCTGAACGGAGATCGGGGGGACGCTCCCCGGGAAGGGGTGGCGGCGTGACCTCGCTGTCCGCGGAGCCCGGACGGCCCGCGGCGCCTTCGGCCGAGGAGACGCCGGGCCGGTTCCGCGCGCTGCGCCGCCGCTGGCTGCTCGCGGCGGTCGTCTCGGTGCTGCTGGCCCAGATGGGCGCCGCGATGGCGACCACGGCCGTGCAGCAGAGCCCGACCGTCGACGAGCCCGTCTACATCAGCACGGGCGTGGTCTACCTTCGCGAGCACGACCTGCGCCACAACGCCGAGCACCCGCCGCTCGGCAAGCTCCTCATCGGGGCGGGGGCGGTGCTCGCCGGGCCGCACCTGCGCGCCTCCTTCACCGGCAGCGACTACAGGCTCGGGAGGCAGTTCCTGTACCGGTGGGGCAACGACCCCCAGCGGGTGCTGCTCGCGGGGCGGCTGCCCGTCATCGCGCTGACGCTGCTGTTCGGGCTGGTCGTCTTCGCGTTCGCCCGCGACCTCGCCGGCCCGGCCGGGGGGCTCACGGCACTGACCCTGTACGCCTTCTCCCCCGACGTCATCGCGCACGGGTCGCTGGCCACGCTGGACGTCCCCACGGCCGGCCTGCTGCTGACGTCGGTGTGGCTGCTCTGGCGCGCGAGGCGCAGGCCGCGGCTCTACCTGCCGCTCGCCGGGGCGGCGCTCGGCGCGGCCGTGGCGACGAAGATGAGCGCGCTGCCCGCGCTGCCGGTGCTCCTCGTCCTGGCGGCGGTGTCGGTCCGGACGTCCCGCCCGCCGCGCCGTCCCGTGGCGACCGCCGTGCTGTCGGCGGCGGGCGTCGGCGTCCTGGCCGTCGCGGTGGTGTGGGCGAGCTACCTCGCCGTGGACCCGCGCCTGCGCTGGGCCGCGCCCGCCGACCTGCCGTCCGCCGGCGGGATGCGCGGACTCGCCGCCGGCTGGCTGCCGTTCCCCCGGCCCTTCCAGGACGGGATGCGCGCGCAGTTCGGTTTCGAGGACATGCGGTGGACCGGTTTCCTGTTCGGTGACGTCTACCACGGCTCCCGCTGGTACTACCTGCCGGCCGCGCTGCTGGTGAAGACGCCGCTGGGGATGCTCGGACTGTGGGCGGCGGGCATCGCCGCGACGGCGGCGCTGCCCCGGCTGCGTCCGGCGGCGCCGTACCTCTTCGCGCCCACGGCCGTCCTGCTGGCGGTGGCGATGACCGGGTCCCGCGACCTCGGCGTCCGCTACGCCATCTTCGTCCCGGTCTTCCTGGCGGTGGCGGCGGGCGGCGCGGTCCTCGTCCCGTGGCGGTGGGCCAAGGCCGCGACGGTCGCGCTGCTGATGCTCGTCGCGGTCAGCTCGCTGCGCGCCTTTCCCTACTACCTGCCGTACTCCAACGAGGCATTCGGCGGCCCGTCCAAGACCCACCTGCGCCTGCACGACTCCAACGTCGACTGGGGCCAGGACCTCGGGCGGCTCGCCGACCGGCTCCGGGAGCGGTATCCGGGCGAGCCGGTCTGGCTGGTCTTCAAGGGCAGCGGCGTCCCGTCCGCCTACGGCATCCGCGCGCGCGACCCGCTCACCGCGCCGCCCGGCGAGGTGCGCGGGCTGCTGGTCGTCTCCGACAGCTGGCTCGTCAAGAACGACCCGCGGCTGACGCCGCTGATCCGCACCAGCGAGCCGATCGACGAGGTCGGGGACTCGGTCACCATCTTCCGCCGGCCCGCTCTGCGCCCGTAGCGCCTTCCTGTGGCTCTGAGGGGCCGCGGGTCAGCGGCGGTGGGTGTGGGCGCGGGACCAGAGCGCCGCCCAGCCGCCGTGCGCCATCCAGGACGCCGGGACGCGGAGTCCGTGCTCGGCGATCTCGTCCCAGAAAACGGCGGTGTCGGCGCCCAGCTCGCGGGCGGCGGGCAGGGCGCGCTGCCAGGGGCCCTCCTCGTCCTCCAGCGTCGTGGCGGGGTAGCCGGGGACGGTGGTGGTGCGCGGCGGCGTCACGGGGACGAGGCCGGTGGCCGGCGCGGCGCAGGTGGTGGCGACCGCCAGCGCGCACAGCGGCTGCGCGGCCGTCGGCTTGGCGAAGGCGCGGGCGATGACCGGGTCGTCCTGGAGGGCGAGCGCCCCGATCGCACGGCGGACGCGGCGCGCCACCAGATCGAGGGAGTACGCGTCGGCGACGGCGGGGAGCTTGACGAGCCTGCGCAGCGTCTTCGGCAGCGGCGGCTCGCCGAGCAGCAGCGGGAGCTGATCGTAGCGGTCGCGCAGCGCCGGGTCGAGGGCGTCGAGCGCGGAGCTCAGGGGGCGGTGGCCGGAGGCCGTCCAGAGCCGGACCAGATCGGTGGCGCCCTCGTCCAGGGCGCGGCCGACGGCGCCGGTGAGCTGCGGGCCGCCGAAGCGGCGCAGCCGGGCGAGCGCGGCGTCCGGCCCGGTCCCGGCCACGGCGGCGAGGACGTCGAGCGCCTCCGGGGCGGCCCGCGCCCACGAGCGGACCGCGAGCTCGCCGAGGGCGGGACCGGCCTCCTCGACGAGGCGGGGCGCGGCGCGCCGCCTCGCCGGCCGGGACGGCGGGAGCTCCTCCGGCGCCTGCGGGGCCTCGTCCTCGACGGCGCCCGGGATCGCGGCGACCCACGCGCGGAAGCGCTGTTCGAGGGTCTCGTCCGGCGGGTCGTTGAACCTCGCCGCGATCTCGCTGACGCGCCAGCCCCGGGACGCGGGACGCAGCGGCATCAGCTCCGCGTTCGCGACCAGCAGGCCGTCGGCGTCGTAGAGGCCCGCGAGGCCGCTGCGGCCTGCCCTGGCCTCCTCGACGTAGGCCGGTCCCGCGATGCAGTTGCCCATGTAGTCCGCCCATTCGGCGACGTCCCGGGCACTGCGGCCGATCTTGAGCCGGAGGCGGGTCCCGGGGACGGCCGCGCCGTCCAGGGCGGCGAGCGGCGCGGGGACGGCGAAGTCGCCGGTGAGGGCCTCGGCGATCGCGGTCGCCGACGCCAGGCCCGCGGTGAGGGCCGCCCACGTGCGGGGCGCCCGGGGCGGGACGCCGCCGAGCGCGACCAGCTGCGCCGCGCCGGAGACGGCGCCCATGAGCGAGTCGAGGCGCGGGGTCAGCGGCTCGACGACCGGCGGCGGGTCGTGGACGAACCAGGGATCGCCGGTGCCCGGGGCGGGCTGGGCCCGCTCGTGCCCGTGCAACCGGGCGAGGGCGTCGATCAGGTCGACGTACCAGAGCAGGTCGGCGGCGGTCTCCACGGTCGCCGGGTCCTGCTCGGGGGTGAGCCTGCGGCGCAGCGGCTCGGTGTCGCCCAGCATCGGCCCGCTCCACGGCAGGATGCCGTCCCACTCGGCGGGAGGACGGTCGTAGCCTGCCACCTGCCGCCAGCTCTCCAGGCTGGGCGACCACTCGCGCAGCAGGGCGTCGTGGGTCCCGACCATGTCGCCCATCACCCGTCCGACGTCCTCGACGATGACGAGCGCGAAGTCGCGGGCGCAGGCCAGCCGCGGTCTGACATAGGCGGCGAACTTGGCGTCCATCGGCCGGGCGGCGTCCAGCCTGCGCGCGAGGTCGCGGACGTAGGCGCCGGGGCGCGTGGGGAGGCCGGTCAGCCCCGGCACGCGCCGTGCCGCCTTCCCGGCGGCCCAGTCGGGCATCAGGGCCGCGGCCGCGCGCAGTACCGGGGCCGACCGCCCAAGGCCGTCCTCCAGGCCGTGGTCGGCGACCGCCGCGGCGGTCCGGAGCAGCGCGGTGGCGGCGATCGCGTCCGCGAAGACGCGCTGGAGGCGCTCGTGCCAGTACCAGCGGCCGGGGGTCCAGCGCGCGATGTCGGCGAGCGAGGGATGCTCGTCCGCCAGGTCCATGCGCACCTGCCACAGGACGTGCTCGTCGTCGTCGTGGCGGCGGCGCTTGCGCAGGTCGGCGACCCGGTCGCGGCGGCTCTGCGTCGCCAGCCGCGCCTCCCGGCGGGCCAGCCCGGTCCGGTGCTCGGCGACCCGCTCCCACAGGTCCAGGATCAGCGCGAGCCTGCGGGGCGCGGGCACCGCCCCGAGCACCTGCCGCAGGTACCCCGCGAGCACGGACGGCGATCCGCCGGGGGTGAGGTCGACGCCTTCGGGCGCCTCCAGGGCGAGCACCTGTTCGAGCTGCTCGGGTCCGAGGACGTCGCTGGCCGCGGACGCCAGGTGCAGCGCCGCCCAGCGCCCCTCCTCGGCGGCCCGCCCGGCGGCCGCGCCGACCCGCCTGGTGACCGCGGGCCCGAAGAGCGCGACGAGCACCCCGGCCCGGTCGCCGAGGCGGTGCGCGCCGTGGAGGCCGACCGCCCGCAGCGCGGCCAGGACCGCGTCCCGCTGGTCCCCGCGCGCCCCCTCCAGCCGCGCGGAGCGGAACCCGGCGCCGAGATCGACGCCCGCTCCCGCCGCGACGGCGCCCCCGTCGGCGACGAGCAGCGACAGTTCCCGGACGGCGTTCGCCGCGTCCTCCGCCGGCGCCTCCTCGGGCCCGAGAGCGACGGGCGTCCCCGGGTGCGCGTCCGCCCCGTCCAGCAGCCTCCGCGGTCCGGAGGGGCGGGCGATCCAGGCATGGCGCCCGGACGCCACCACACCCCCAGAAAGCCGGATCTTCATTCGCCCCATCATCCTCCGGGGGCCCGCACCGGCCAACGGATTTCCCCGCATCCGGCGGCCCGTGTGGTTCCCTGTGGTCATGTACGACGTGATCATCGCGGGCGGCGGGCACAACGGCCTGGTCGCGGCCGCCTACCTGGCGCGCGCCGGCAGGCGGGTGCTGGTGCTGGAACGGCTCGGGCACTTCGGCGGGCTGGCGGTCTCCGCGCGCGTCTTCCCGGGCGTGGACGCGCGGCTCTCGCGGTACTCCTACCTGGTGAGCCTGCTGCCGTCGCGGATCGTCCGGGACCTCGGCCTGCGCGTCGAGCTGCGCGGACGGCGGTTCGCCTCGTACACGCCGGTCGGCGACGGCGGCCTGCTGATCGACAACGGGGACCCCGCGCGGACGGCCGCCTCCCTCAGGGGCGACGCCGACGCCTGGCGGAGGTTCTACGCGATGGCCGGGCATGTCGCCGAGCGCGTCGCGCCGACCCTGCTGGAGCCGCTGCGCGACCGCGCGGAGCTCCGGGACGCGGTGGACGACCGGGAGGCGTGGCGCGACCTGTTCGAGCGGCCCGTCGGGGACGTCGTGGACGAGCGCTTCACCGACGACACCGTGCGCGGCGTCGTCCTCACCGACGCGCTGATCGGCACGTTCGCCGACACCTCCGATCCCTCCCTGCTGGCCAACCGGTGCTTCCTCTACCACGTCGTCGGGAACGGGACCGGCGACTGGAACGTGCCCGTCGGCGGCATGGGCGCGGTGACCGGGGCCCTGGCCGACGCCGCCCGCGCGGCCGGGGCCGAGCTGCGCTCCGGCATGGAGGTCCTGCACGTCGACCCGGCCGGGGAGGTGACCTTCCGGGACGCCGACGGCGCCGAGCACGCCGTCTCGGCCAGGTGGGTGCTGGTCAACATGCCGCGGGAGGGTTCGGCCGAGGGGTCGCAGCTGAAGGTGAACATGGTGCTCTCGCGGCTGCCCCGGCTGCGCGACCCGTCCGTCCGGCCGGAGGAGGCGTTCGCGGGCACCTTCCACATCAACGAGGGCCGGAGGCAGCTCGACACGGCCTACCGCGAGGCCCGCGACGGCCGCATCCCGTCCGTCCCGCCCGCCGAGGTGTACTGCCATTCGCTGACCGACCCGTCGATTCTCGGGCCGGAGCTGCGGGAGGCCGGGGCGCACACCCTGACGCTGTTCGGCCTGCACATGCCGGCGCGGCTGTTCCGGGCGGACCCCGAAGGCTCGCGCGCGGCGGCGCTGCGCGCGACGCTCGCGTCCTTCGACACGGTGCTCGCCGAACCGATCGAGGACTGCCTCCTGCGCACCCCGGACGGCACGCCGTGCCTGGAGGCCAAGACGCCCGTCGACCTGGAGAACGCGGTCGGCCTCCCGGGCGGCCACATCTTCCACCGCGACCTGTCGTGGCCGTTCGCGGAGGAGGCCGGGGAACGCGGGCGGTGGGGCGTCGAGACCGAGCACCCTCGCGTGCTGGTGTGCGGGGCGGGCGCCAGACGGGGCGGAGGCGTCAGCGGGATCCCGGGCCACAACGCTGCCCGCGCCGTGCTGGACGCCGGCTAGGAGCGCCCGCAGGCGCGGTGAAGGGCCGCGACCGCCGCGGCAGGGTCGTAGGCCGGCAGCACGGCGGCCAGGTGACCGTCCGGCCGGACGATGTGCACCGTGTCCGGGCCCGCCCGCAGGGCCGTCCGCAGCACCCCGTCGGTGTCGATGGATTCCAGGGCGTGGATCTCGTGGGGGACGTCGGTCGGCAGCCTCTCGGCGCGCCCGCCCTGGGTGAGGACCACGAACCGCCTGCCGAACAGGCGGCGCAGCCGGGTCGGTTCCCCGTCCACGACGCACGGCCCGTCGGGGCAGAGGACGCCCGGCAGCGGCGGGCGGACGGCGCCGGGACCGCGCGGGAAGTCCTCCACCGGCCCGGCCGGGGTCGTCAGCGGCGAGTCCAGGTACCAGAACGGTTCGGCGAGCCTGCCCGAGTCGATGATCGGGCGGGGGTCCGGGTGCGTCCGGGCGGCCTCCAGGGACTCCAGCCGCCGGGCCCTCTGCCGCGGGGTCCGCGGGACGAGGAACTCCATCGTGCGCGTGGTCACCCGCAGGTTCTCCCCGGCGGCGGCCCGGCGCTCGGCGTCGTAGCTGCGCAGCAGCGCGGGCGGGGCCCAGCCGTGCCGGACGAACGCGAGCTTCCAGGCGAGGTTCTCGGCGTCCTGCACGCCGGAGTTCAGGCCGCGGGCGCCGAACGGCGCGTAGACGTGGGCGGCGTCCCCGGCCAGGAACGCGCGGCCGGACGCGAACGCCGCCGCGACCCGCTCGTGGAACCGGTACACGGTGGCCCACACGATCTCGTACGGGACGTCCCCGGTGATCCGGCGGATGCGGGCGTCCAGCGCGCCCGACCTGCGCTCGGCGTCGAGGTCGTGGTCGGCGGGCACCTGCCAGTCGATGCGCCACGTCCGGTCCGGGCACTGGTGGACCAGGACCTGGCGCCCGGGGTTCCACTCGGGGTCGAAGAAGAACCGCCGCTCGCTCGGGAACGGCAGGTCCGCCCGGATGTCGCAGATGAGGAACCGGTCGGTGAAGGTGCGGCCGGGGAAGCCGATGCCGAGCAGCTCCCGGACGGCGCTGTGCCCGCCGTCCGCGCCGACCAGATGGGTGCCGCGCACGGTTTCCCCGGAGGCGCCGCCGGAGCGGGCCTCGACGCCGTCGCCGTCCTGGCCCACACCGGTGACGCGATGCCCGTACCGGACCTCCACCAGCGGTTCCGCCGCGGCCAGCTCCCGCAGCCGCGCCTCGACCTCCGCCTGGGAGATGTTGATCCAGGGCGGCACGGCACTGCGCCCCGCGTCGGGGAAGGTGACGGCGAACAGCTCGTCCCCGCGGTGGTAGGTGCGGCCGGTCGTCCACGTCACGCCGCGGGCGATCATCGCTTCGGCGCACCCGACCCGGTCGAGCACGTCGAGGACGTCCCGCTGGAAGCAGATCGCCCGGGACCCGGACGGGTCGCGGCGGGCGGCGGCCTCCAGCACCACGCACGGCACGCCGTGCCGCGCCAGCAGCAGCGCCGTGACCAGGCCGACGGGTCCCGCGCCCACGACGAGGACCGGTTCGCTGTCCCTCACGCGTCCACCCGATCACGTCGCGGCGTTCCCGGCCACCTCCCGGGCGCGCTCGGCGGCCCGCTCGATCGTCCGGTCGGCGACCTCCCGGTCCTGCCAGCCGCGCACGTCGGTGCCCTTGCCGGGCTCCAGGCTCTTGTAGATGTCGAAGAAGTGCGCGATCTCGTCGAGGGTGTGCTCGTGGACGTCCCGCAGGTCGCGGATCTCGGCGTAGCGGACGTCCCCGGCCGCCACGGTGAGGATCTTGGCGTCGGGGACGCCCCCGTCGAGCATCCAGAACACCCCGATGCTGCGCACCCTGATCACGCACCCGGGGAAGGTCGGCTCCTCCAGCAGCACCATCGCGTCCAGCGGGTCGCCGTCCTCCGCGCACGTGTCCGGGATGTACCCGTAGTCCGCCGGGTACTGCGTCGAGGTGAACAGCATCCGGTCGAGCCGGATGCGGCCGAGCCGGTGGTCCATCTCGTACTTGTTGCGCGATCCCCGGGGAATCTCGACGATCATGTCGATCTCCATGAATCCCTCCCCCATGGGGAGCACTACCCACGAGTCGCCCCGCCACGTCAGTGGGCGGCGGCGTTCCAGTCGGGGCCGGCGCCGATGGCGACCTCCAGGCCGACCGCGAGCGGGTAGGCCGTCGTCATCCCGGTGCGGACGATCTCCCGCACCGCGCCGGACTCGCCGGGCGCCACCTCCAGGACGATCTCGTCGTGGACCTGGAGCAGCAGGCGGCTGGCCAGCCCCGCGGCGGTGAGCGCCTCGTCCACCCGCAGCATCGCGATCTTGACGATGTCCGCGGCGGAGCCCTGCACCGGGGCGTTGAGCGCCATCCGCTCGGCCGTCTCGCGCCGCCGCCGGTCGTCGCTGTTCAGGTGGGGCAGGTAGCGGCGGCGGCCGAGGATCGTGCGGGTGTAGCCGGTGGCCCGGGCCTCCGCGACGACGTGGTCGAGGTAGTCGCGGACGCCGCCGAGCCGCTCGAAGTAGGCGTCCATCAGCGGGCGCGCCTCGGCCACCGGGATGCCGAGCTGCCTGGCCAGTCCGAACGCCGACAGCCCGTAGGCCAGCCCGTACGACATCGCCTTGATCTTGCGGCGCATGTCCGGGGTGACGTCCTGCGGGCGGGCGCCGAAGACCCGCGCGGCCATCGTGGTGTGCAGGTCCTCGCCGGACTCGAACGCCGCAAGGAGCGTGGGGTCCTGCGAGAGGTGCGCCATGACGCGCAGTTCGAGCTGCCCGTAGTCGGCCGTCATCAGCGACTCGTAGCCCTCACCGGGCGTGAACGCGCGGCGGATGCGCCGCCCCTCCTCCGTCCGGACGGGGATGACCTGCAGGTTGGGGTCGGCGGAGCTGAGCCGGCCGGTCGCGGCGACGGTCTGCTGGAAGTCGGTGTGGATGCGGCCGTCGGCGCCGATCTCCCGGATGAGCCCGGTGACCGTGGAGCGCAGGCGCGCCTGGTCGCGGTGGCGCAGCAGGACCTGCGGCAGGCCGTTGTCGGTCCGGGTGGCGAGCCAGGTCAGCGCGTCCACGTCGGTGGAGTACCCCGACTTGATCTTCTTGGTCCTGGGCAGGTCGAGCTCGCCGAACAGCACCTCCTGGAGCTGCTTGGTCGAGGCGGGGTTGAAGCGGCGCCCGGCGATCCGCGCGGCCTCGTCGGCGGCGCGCTCCATCCCCTCGGAGAAGTACCGCTCCAGCTCGCGCAGCAGCTCAGCGTCGACGTGCACGCCGGCGCGCTCGGCGCGGGCGAGCAGGCGCGAGAGCGGCAGCTCGACGTCCCGCAGGACCTCGTCCATGCCCGTGGACGCCAGGTCGGCGGCGAACACGCCGGCGAGGTCGAGGACGGTGCGGGCGGCCGCCATCAGCCCGGCCGCGCCCTCGGCGGACGGGCGGCGCCCGAGGTGGCGGCCCGCGAGGTCGGCGATCCCGTAGGCGGCCAGCCCCGGCAGCAGAAGGTAGGCGGCCATCGCGGTGTCGGTGGCGACCCCTTCGAGCCGCCAGCCGCGCTCGCCGAACACGCGCAGCAGCGACTTCACGTCGTGCAGCGCCTTGGGCCGGCCGGGGTCGGCCAGCCAGGCGGCGAAGGCCCGCTCGTCCCCGGCGGTGAGGCCGGACGGCTCGAACGACGCCGCGTTCCCGTCGCCGGTGGCCAGCGCGATCCGTTCGACGTCTCCCGCGCCGCGCGTCCAGGCGTGGTCGGCCGCCAGCCCGGTCAGGCCGGTGGCGTGCGTCCCCAGCCAGCCGGCCAGCTCGCCGGGCCCGAGCTCCCGCCCCTGGACGGGCTCCGGCTCGGCGTCGGGCGGAGGGCGCCCGCCGCCCGGGTCCGCCCCGAACAGGCGCTGCCTGATGCTGGCGTTGCGGAACTCCAGCTCGTCGAGCAGGGAGGTGAAGGCCGCCAGGTCGTACGGGCGCCGCCGCAGGTCGGCGGGCCCCACCGGGAGGTCCAGGTCGCGGACGAGCTCGGTCAGCCGCCGGTTCAGCGCGACGGTCCCGGCGGCGGCGCGCAGCTTCTCCCCCGCCTTGCCCTTGACCTCGCCGGCGTGCTCCAGCAGGGCGTCGAGCGACCCGTAGTCGCGGACCCACCTGGCGGCGGTCTTCTCCCCGATGCCGGGGATGCTCGGCAGGTTGTCGGACGGGTCGCCGCGCAGCGCCGCGAAGTCGGGGTACTGCGCCGGGGTCAGCCCGTACCGCTCCCGCACCGTGCCGGGCGTGTACCGGATCATCTCCGACGCCGTCCGGTAGAAGTACAGGACGGTGACGTCGTCGCTGACGAGCTGGAGCACGTCCCGGTCGCCGGTGACGATCAGGACGTCCATGCCGTCCGCCTCCGCCGCCGTCGCCAGGGTCGCGATGACGTCGTCGGCCTCGTAGCCGGGCGCCCGCAGCACCGGCACGCTCATCGCGGCGAGCAGCCGGTCCAGGACCGGAAGCTGGCTGCCGAACTCGCTCGGCGACCGCGACCGGGTGGCCTTGTACTCGGGGAACGCCTCGGTGCGGAACGTCTGCCGGGAGACGTCGAACGCGACGGCCGCGTGCGTGGGGCGCTCGTCCCGCAGCACGTTGGCGAGCATGTTCGCGAAGCCGTACACGACGTTGGTCGGCTGCCCGGAGGTGGTGGTGAAGTTCTCGACCGGCAGCGCGTAGAACGCCCGGTAGGCCAGTGAGTGGCCGTCCAGGAGCAGCAGGCGGGGCCGGTCCGTCATGTGTCACATCCTGGCACCCGGGGCATGGGCATGAAACCGGCGGCGGAGGTGTTGGGAGCGGCATGACCAAGATCGAACTCGGACGGCTCGGGATCTGGCTCCCCTGGCCCCAGCTGAGCCCGGACCTGGCCCGGGACGTGGAGGAGCTCGGCTACGGCACGGTCTGGATCGGGGGCTCGCCGGCCGATCCGGACATCGCCGGGCGGCTCCTGGCCGCGACCGGCCGCATCGTGGTCGCCACCGGCATCGTGAACATGTGGAGCACGCCGGCCGAGGAGGCCGCCGCGGCCTACCACCGGCTGAACGACGCGCACGGCGGCCGGTTCCTGCTGGGCGCCGGCATCGGCCACCGGGAGCGGAACGAGGGGTACCGCAGCCCGTACGAGACGATCGTGGACTACCTCGACCGGCTGGACGCCGGGAACGTCCCCGTGGAAGGCCGGGTCCTCGCCGCGCTGGGGCCGCGGGTGCTGCGGCTGGCGGCCGAGCGCGCCGCGGGCGCCCACCCGTACCTGACCACGCCCGAGCACACCCGGTCGGCGCGGGAGATCCTGGGGGCGGGCCCGCTGCTGGCGCCGGAGCAGAAGGTCGTGCTCGACCCCGATCCGGTGCGCGCCCGCGCGATCGCCAGGGAGACCCTGGCCCGCTACCTCGCCCTGCGCAACTACGTCGCCAGTTTCGAGCGGCTGGGGTTCACCGCCGACGACTTCGCGGGCGGCGGC
The DNA here is from genome assembly GCF_040653135.1 of Actinomadura sp. NPDC048021. Classification (NCBI taxonomy): domain Bacteria; kingdom Bacillati; phylum Actinomycetota; class Actinomycetes; order Streptosporangiales; family Thermomonosporaceae; genus Actinomadura; species Actinomadura sp. NPDC048021. The sequence goes on along the minus strand of NZ_JBEZJQ010000024.1, from coordinate 111,044 downwards.
AGCGACGCGCTCGTGGACGCGCTGGTCGCGCACGGCGACGCGGCGGCGGTCGCCGCGCGGCTGGAGGCCCACCTGGAGGCCGGGGCCGACAACGTCGCCGTCCAGGTGCTGACCGAGCCCGGCGGCGATCCCCGTCCCGCCCTGCGGTCGATCGCCGAGGCCCTGCTCTGACCGAGGCACTGCTCTGACCGAGACGCCGCTCTGGCCGGCCTCGCGCAGGCCGGGCGGACATGGCGAGGGACGCGCCCGGGGCCGGGCGCGTCCCTCGGTGTGACGGGTCCTACCGGGTCGCGTGGTTGCCGACGACGTCCGGCGTGACGCGCTTCCTGGGCTGCGCCTGCCTGCGGGCGAGCTCGTTCCCGTTGACCGTCAGGGTGCTGTGCGCGAACAGCTCGGTGACCGCGGCGGTGCCGTCGATCATCTGGTCGAAGCCCTTCAGGTTCACGTTGTCGTACCGGTCGCAGGCCTGGTGGTAGCACGGGTCGTAGGCGAGGCCCGCGGTGCCGCCGTACCGCTTCGCCTGCTCGGGGGTCTTGATGCCCTCGGCGCCGGTGAACAGGCCGCCGGCGGGGATGCCGACGCTGATGAACGCGTCGTAGTCCGAGCGTCCGTTGAACGGCGTCGGGTCGGTGGGCAGCTTCCGCTTGCCGAAGTAGTCGACGAACGCCTTCTCGATCGCGCCGGACCCGGCGGGGGCCTCGACGTTGTTCTCGCCCGCGCTGTTGTCGCCGTCGTAGACGAAGTTCACGTAGTTGGGCGAGGCGAGCATGTCGAAGTCGAGCATCAGCGCGACCTTGTCACGCTCGGCCTGCGGGAGGTTGTCGACGTAGTACTGGGAGCCGAGCAGGCCCTCCTCCTCGGCGCCCCAGAAGGCGAACCGCACCTTGTTGCGGACCTTGGAGCCGAGCTTGTCGATCTGCTTGGCCATCTCCAGCAGCGTCGCGGTGCCCGAGCCGTCGTCGTTGATGCCGGGCCCGGCGGTGACGCTGTCGTTGTGCGCGCCCACCACCACGACGTTGTCGGCCCTGCCGCGCCTGGTGTCGGCGATGACGTTCGCGGCCTGGCGCTTCTCGTTCAGGGTGTCGGTCCTGACCCGGAGCGTGACGCCGCCGTTCTGCGCCTGCTGGACGAGGGCCTTGCCGACCGCGTTCGTCGGGCCGACCACCGGCAGGCCGTAGGGCGTGGTCAGCGTCCCCCCGACCGGGCCCGGCTGGCCGGGCAGCTGGTAGATGACGACGGCGGCCGCGCCGGCGGCGACGGCGTTGTCGGTCTTCAGGGAGAAGAAGCAGCCGCCGCGCTGGATCAGCGCGATGTGGCCCTTCGGGAACCCGGCGAAGTCGCCCGCCTCGCATCCGCTGCCGTCGCCGGTCGCCGCCGGGTCGACGGGCGTGGCGGGGGCGGTGACGTCGCCCGACCCGGAGTACTGGAGCGTCTCGAAGTCGCCGTGCGGCGCGAACGTCTTCGGCTCGGGCGCGGTCTCGGCGAGAACCGGTTCCGACAGCTCCTGCCAGAAGTCGAACTCGAAGTTCTGGACCACCGGCGCGTATCCGGCCCGCTTGAGCTGGTCCGCGATGTACTTGATGGTGATCTTGTTGCCGGGCAGTCCCGCGGCCCGGTTGCCGCCGTTGGCGTCCGAGATCTTCTGCAGGTTCAGCTGGTGGTGCCGCACGTCGCTCAGCTTGACGAGCGCGGCCAGCTTGGACTGGGCCGGGCCGGCGGCGTGGGCGGGCGCCGCGGCCACGGTGGTGGCGGCGAGCGACAGCCCGGCGAGGACGGCTAGCGCGGCTCTGCGCATGCTCGGTCTCCGTTGATGGGGGGACAAAGTAAAGCGAAGCTTGACACCTGTCATTTCTCGCAACAAGACACGACTCAGCATCAAAACGGCCAATATTGGCCTCGTTCTTCACCGGGTTAACACGGTTGACACGCCACCGCCGATTACCCCTCGGCCTCCTTCCCCGCGCTCCGCCGACGCGTTCGACAAGGCCCCGAATGCCATTCCATTACAAGATCAATTATTGAACCCCAACCTCTGACCTGCAATGACGTCCGATAAAGGCGGGCCTGGCGCGGCCGGACGCGCCGCGCCGGCGCGGCGTCCGGAGATCGCCGCGCACCCGCCCGGAAGGCGCGAGTTCACGCGGCGCACGCGAGAGGTCACAAGTCGCCGCAGGTGAAGCCTCTGGTCCCCGGCAAATCGAACTAAGTAAGCTCCCGTCCCGCCAGGTCGGTCGGGGACGGCCGGTTCGAAGACGATCAGGAGTGTGGGCCGGTGACGAAGCCCGAGCAGCTTCATGGCTCCCATGAGCGGCCGCGCACGCGGCCGGTCGGACGGCGGATCGCGATGCTCCTCGCCATCCCGCTCACCGCTCTCGTCTCGCTGTGGGTGTTCTCGGCCGGGACGACGCTGTCCGCCGCGCTGCAGCGGTCGGAGTTCACGCGGATGTACAAGGACGTCGGGCTGCCGGCCGGCGCCGTCATCGGGGCGCTCCAGCGCGAGCGCGCCGCCGCCGTGGCCGTCCTGACGGCGCGGACCGCCGCCGACAGGCGGGCCTACGAGGACCTCGCGAGCAAGACCGACGCCGCCGTGGCGGCCTTCCGCTCGGCGGCCTTCAAGCCCCGCCTCAAGGACGCGATGGGCCCCGAGCTCTGGGAGCGCATGGAGGCGCTGGACGACAGCCTCGACCAGCTCGAACCGCTGCGGGCCCAGATCACCCAGCACGCGGCCAGCACCGTGCAGGCCATCGACGCCTACAGCGGCTTCTCCGACTCGACGTTCCGGCTGCTGACGACCTTCATCAGCGTCAACGACACGAAGGTGTACCGGCAGAGCGCCGGGATCACCCACTTCTCGTGGGCGAGCGACTTCATGCTGCGCGAGGACGCCCTGATGTCCGCGGCCGGCGCGCGCCGGCTGACCGCGGCCGAGCGCATGGCCTTCTCGGGCTGGGCCGGCAACCGCGAGCAGTTCTTCTCGCTCGCCCGCGTGGAGGTGACCGGCGCGCTGTCCCGGGTCGTGGAGCAGCTCGCCACGTCGTCCGCCTACGGCACCTTCACCCTGATCGAGACCCAGATCCGCTGGCAGGGTCTCAATCCCGGCGTCCGGCAGTGGCGGACGGCCACGCAGGAGCTGACCCCGCTGTGGTTCACCTCCTCCTCCCGCCTCGGCGACGTCCTGAACGACGACGTCGTCGAGCCGGCCGGACACCGGATCATGCTGCGCTTCTTCCTGGCCTGCGTCGTGGGCCTGCTGATCGTGGCCGCCTCGGTGACGCTCTCGGTGCTGTTCGCCCGGCGGCTCGCGCGGGAGCTGCGGGACCTGCAGGCGTTCGCGCAGCGGCTCGCGCACGAGCGGCTGCCCGCGGTCGTGGCCCGGCTGCGGCGCGGCGAGAAGGTCGACGTCGACGCCGAGGCGCCGCGGCCGGAGCGGGGGCGGACGAGGGAGATCGCCCGGGTGGCCGACGCGTTCGACGCCGTCCAGCGCACGGCGGTCGGCACCGCGGTCGGCGAGGCCGAGCTGCGCGCCAGCATCAACCGCGTCTTCATCAACCTGTCGTGGCGCAGCCAGTCGCTGCTGCACCGGCAGCTGCGGCTGCTCGACCAGATGGAGCGGCGCGCCTCCAGCCCCGAGGAACTCGACGACCTGTTCCGCCTCGACCACCTGACCACCCGCATGCGGCGGCACGCCGAGGGCCTGGTCATCCTGTCGGGGTCGCCGACCGTCCGCGCCTGGGACCACCCGGTCGCCGCCGAGGACGTGGTGCGCGCCGCGATCGCCGAGGTGGAGGACTACACGCGGGTGGAGGTGACCGGCGCGTCCTCGGCCGCGGTCGGCGGCGACGTCGTCGCCGACGTCATCCACCTGCTGGCGGAGCTGATCGAGAACGCGGCGTCGTTCTCCCCGCCGGCCACGGAGGTCACCGTCAAGGTCGAGACCGTCGCCAACGGGCTGGCCGTCGAGGTCGTCGACCGGGGCGTCGGCCTGGATCCCGACGAGCTGGAGGACCTGAACCGGCGGCTCGCCAGCGCCGTCGAGTTCGACCTGGTCGACACCGAGAGGCTCGGCCTGTTCGTCGTCGCGCGGCTCGCCGCCCGGCACGGCATCCAGGTCTCGCTCCTGCCGTCCCCGTACGGGGGCACGACCGCGATCGTCCTCGTCCCGCACGCGCTGGTCGTCCTCGACGACGACTGGCACATGGCGCGCGGCCACGCCCCCGGGACGCCGCAGCCGGTCGGGTCGGCCGCGGGCGCGGGCCAGGCACGGCTCGGCCGCCCGTCGCGCCCGGCGCTGCCCGGGCGGGTCGTCCGGGAGCGGCCGTCCGGCGAGCCCGCCGGGCTGCCCGCCGGGGTGGGCGCCGTGCCGCCGCCGGCGCCGCCGTCCGACCCGCCGCTCGACCCGCCGGAGGGCCGGGTCCGGCCGGACGGCGCCGAGCCCCGGCCGGGCGGGGTGGAGGACAGCGAGGTCACGGGACGGCTTCCGCGCCGGGTGCGGCAGCGTTCCCTGGCCCCGCAGCTGCGCGGGCGCTCCGCGCCGCGGCACGGCCGGCCCGCCGCCTCGGCCGGCGAGGACGATTTCGAAGAACCGAGCCCGGAGCTCAGCCGCGACCTGATGGCGTCGCTGCAGTCGGGATGGCTGCGCGGCAGGGTCGACGACGATCCGGGCGAGCTTGATCCACGCGATGAATGGGGGGAGTCATGATGCGGCAGGGCAACGCCTCGGGCGAGCTCGACTGGCTGCTCGACGATCTGGTGCAGCGGGTCGGCGAGGTCCGCCAAGCCGTCCTGCTGTCGAGGGACGGCCTGGTCATGGGCGCCTCGGGGGACGTCACCCGCAAGGACGCCGAGTTCCTCGCGGCGCTGTCGTCGGGCTTCCACAGCCTGGCCAACGGCGCCCGCGAGCACTTCCAGGCCAAGCAGGTGCGGCAGACCGTCGTCGAGCTGGACGGCATGCTGTTCTTCGTCATGCCGGCGGGCAACGGGAGCTGCCTGGCCGTGCTGAGCGACGCCGGCGGCAACGCGGGGCTGGTCGCCTACGAGACGACCATGCTGATCAAGCGGGTGCGGCGCACGCTGGCGGCCCAGCCGCGCGGCGCCGAGTCGCAGGACCCGCCGGTGCGCTCGGGCGCGTCAGGCTAGAGCCTGCCGTGGAGAGCCCGAGAGAGCGCTGGGTCGGGTCGGACGCCGGCCCGGTCGTCCGGCCCTACGCGGTCACCCGCGGACGCACCCGCCCCCGCGGGCTCGTCCTGGACCTGGTGACCGTCCTCGTCGCGACCGGCCGGACCCCGGCCGACCGGGTCTGGCTGTCGCGCGAGCAGCGGCGGCTGCTGGAGCTGTGCGGGCGGCCCTCCACGCCCGCCGACCTCGCCTCGGAGACCGACCTGCCGCTGCGGGTCGTGCAGATCCTGTTGGAGGACCTGCACCAGTACGGCCTGATCGAGGAGATGCCGCAGGCCGCGCAGACCGAACGCCCCGACCCCCGCATCCTCATGAGAGTGCTCGATGAACTCCGCCGCCTTTGACCCGACCGCCACCGCGCACGGGCGCGACGACGACGTCCCGCTCCACACCCTGAAGGTCCTGGTGGCCGGCGGCTTCGGCGTCGGCAAGACGACGCTGGTGAGCGCGGTGAGCGAGGTGCGTCCGCTGCGCACCGAGGAGGTCCTCACCGACGCCTCCGTGGGCGTCGACCACCTCGGCGGGGTGGAGGGCAAGACCACCACGACCGTGGCGATGGACTTCGGGCGGCTGACGTTCTCCGGTGGCGTCCGGCTGTACCTGTTCGGCACCCCGGGCCAGGAGCGGTTCTGGTTCATGTGGGACCAGATCGCCTACGGCGCCGTCGGCGCCATCGTGCTGGTCGACACCCGCCGGCTCAGCACGAGCTTCGCGGCCATCGACTTCTTCGAGCAGCGGGGGATCCCGTTCGTCATCGCGGCGAACCGGTTCGAGGGCGCCCGCCGCTACACCGTGGAGGAGATCCGCGACGCCCTCGACGTCGATCCGGAGGTCCCGGTGATGATGTGCGACGTGCGGAGCCGGGAGGTGGCGCGGGGCGTGCTGGTGGCGCTCGTCGAGCACGCCCTGCAGGCGGCCCGGAGCTAGCCGGCCGCCATCCGGGCCACGATGAGCGACGCGAGCGCGGCGTAGGCGGCCGAGTCGTCCAGGCCGGTCTGCGCCTTGATCTCGCCGCGGTGGATGGACTCCATCACCTGCCCGGCGACGGCGCCGACGAACGCGGCGTCGCCGCCCGGCGCCGCCTCCCGCACGAGGCCCTGCACGCGCCGCACCGCGTACCGGGTGTTGCTCTTGTAGATCTCCCGCGCGGGGGCGAACGCGTCGAGGTCGGCGAAGAACGCGGCGGACGCGGGGGCCAGCTCGACCGAGATCGCCCGCAGGTAGGCGCCGACCCGCTCGCGCGGGTCGGCGCTGCCGTCGACCGCGGCCTCCACGCGCTCGGTGGCGCGGCGGAAGAAGGCCCGCACGACGGCCGTGATGATCTGCTCCCGGCTCGCCGCGACCGAGTACAGCGTGCTCTTGGAGCAGCGCAGCAGCGCGGCCAGGTCCGCGACGCCCAGCTCCGCGAACCCGCGCTCCAGGAAGAGGTCCATGAGCCGGTCGATCAGCGTCTCGCGCCGCCGCGACGCCCGGGTCGCCCGTTCGTCCACCGAGGTCATGACGGCGACAGTACCAAAACGGGTTCGCCGGTACTGCCTTTGGTACGGTTGGCGGTGCCGAAAGGAGACCGCCCATGCCCGCCACCCGGCACCTGCCGACCGCCGAGTCCGAGGACCTGATCGCGCTCACCCGCGAGATCGCGGCCAAGGAGCTCGCGCCGCGCGTCGCGGACGCCGAGCGCACCGGGACGTTCCCCCGGGAAACGTTCACGACGCTGGGCCGGGCGGGCCTGCTGACGCTCCCGTACCCGGAGGAGTTCGGCGGCGGCGAGCAGCCCTACGAGATCTACCTTCAGGTCCTGGAGGAGATCGGGGCGGCCTGGGCGAGCGTCGGCGTCGGCGTCAGCGTCCACGCCCTGTCCTGCTTCCCCCTCTTCGCCTTCGGCACCGACGAGCAGCGTGCGCGGTGGCTGCCCGACATGCTCTCGGGCGAGCGCCTCGGCGCCTACTGCCTCTCCGAGGCGCACGCGGGCTCCGACCCGGCGGCGATGCGCGCCAGGGCCGTCCGCGACGGCGACTCCTACGTCCTCAACGGCGCCAAGGCGTGGACGACCCACGGCGGCAAGGCCGACTTCTACACCGTCATGGCCCGCACGTCGCAGGAGAAGTCGCGCGGCATCTCCTGCTTCCACGTCCCCGCCGACACCCCGGGGTTGGAGTTCGACGAGCCCGAGGACAAGATGGGCCTGATGGGCTCCACCACCGCGACCGTCCGGCTGGTCGACGCGCGCGTCCCCGCGGACCACCTGATCGGCCACGAGGGCCAGGGGCTGTCCATCGCCCTCGCCGGCCTCGACGCCGGCCGCCTCGGCATCGCCGCGGTCGCCACCGGCCTGGCCCAGGGCGCGCTCGACACCGCCGTCGCCTACGCCAAGGAGCGCGAGGCCTTCGGCAAGGCGATCATCGACCACCAGGGGCTCGCCTTCGTCCTGGCCGACATGGCCGCCGCCGTCGAGTCCGCGCGCGCCACCTACCTCGCCGCCGCCCGGCTCAAGGACGCGGGCCGCCCCTACGGCCGCGAGGCGTCCGTCGCCAAGCTGGTCGCCACCGACAACGCCATGAAGGTCACCACGGACGCCGTGCAGGTCCTGGGCGGCGCCGGCTACACCCGCGACTTCCCGGTCGAGCGCTTCATGCGCGAGGCCAAGGTCATGCAGATCTTCGAGGGCACCAACCAGATCCAGCGCCTGGTCATCTCCCGCCACCTCGCCCGATGAGCAGCGCGATGACCTGCTGGTTCACCACACCGCTCTGACCCGATCCGATTTCCGGTCCCGTTTCGGCCGGGTTCCCCGCGCTGGACACCCCCCGTCTACATCATGGGACGACTGCTCGCCTCATAGCACGAGGATCTGGCCCGTGGCAGCATCGGCTCATGCCTCGCCCCGACATCGATGTCGACCGCCCCTCAGCCGCCCGTGTCTACGACTACGTCCTCGGCGGCAGGGACAACTACGCCGTCGACCGCCAGGCCGCGGAGAAGCTCTTCGAGATCGCTCCGGAGATCCGCGACACCGCTCGCGCCAACCGCGCGTTCCTGCAACGCGTGGTCCGCCACCTCGCCGGGCTGGGTGTCCGCCAGTTCCTCGACCTCGGCTCCGGCCTGCCGACGGTTGAGAACACCCATGAGGTCGCCCAGGCCGCGGCCGCCGGCACCAGGACCGTGTACGTCGACAACGACCCGATCGTCCTCGCGCACGGCCGGGCGTACCTGGACCTGGACGCGCAGACCAGCTTTCTGCCGTCTGACATCAGCGACGTCGCGGCGGTGCTGGCGGGCGCCGGCGAGCATCTGGACCTGTCGGAGCCGATCGGGCTCTTCTTCATCAACGTCTTGCATTTGATCGGCGACGGCGACGACCCGGCCGGACTCGTGGCCGCCTACGCCCGGATGTCGGCGCCGGGCTCGCATGTCGTGATCACGCATGTGTCTTCGGATGGTGCGTCCGGGGAGCTGCGGGCCCGGATCGGCTCGGTGTTCGCCGGGACCTCAGCGGACGCGCGGCTCCGCACGCGTGAGGAGATCCGCGGGATGTTCGGCGGACTGCCGTTGCTGGAGCCTGGCTTGGTCGATGTCGCGGCGTGGCGTCCGGAGGACGGTGACCCGCCGGTCGGTGAGCTACGCGTTTTCGCCGGGGTGGCCCGGGTGCCGTAGGTCGTGGCGGCCGCCTGCCGGAAGCCGGGCCACTCGACCCTCCCGGTCCGGCGTCGGCGTCATGAGCTCTCCGCGACCGTACTCGGCCGAAAGGCGGCGGGCACGCGCGGCGGACCGGTTGTGGACGCCGGCCGCCGGTGGCAGGGCTTTGACACCAGGATGGCGACCATGCGCAACCGCGAGGTCTGGTGGCCATGGCTGGCGGTTCTGGCGGCAGTGGTCGGAGTCCTGGTGCTGGCAGTGGTGACGTTCACCCCGCTGACCGGCAAGGACGGGTTGCAGGTTTCGGCGAACCGCGCCCAGCTCACCGGTGGGTTCGTGCTGGCTGCCGCCGTGCCGCTGATCCTCGCGCTGCGGTGGGCCCGACAGCGTTCCCGCGAGCTGGCCGCCGCGGTCGTCGCCGACCCCGAATCACTGACACGCGCCAAGGAGTTGCTAGCCGGCCTGGTGGCCGAGCAGTGGAAGGACGAGGCGCGGCGACGGTCACTGGACGACCCTGACCCGATCCCGGTGCGCTGGCGCACACCCGTACCCGAAGCACACACCCCCGCGATCATGGACCATGCCGACCTCGTCGAGCCCGCCATCACAGGCGGGGGCGGGGTGTGGTGGACGGCCTCCAGCGCCGACATCGCCGCGCTCACCGCCCGATTCCGTCGCACCCGGCGCCGCCGACTAGTGATCCTGGGCGGCCCCGGGACAGGCAAGACCACCCTGGCAGTGCAACTGCTGCTGCACCTGCTGGCGACCCGCCCTCAGCACCCGAACGAACCGGTCCCCGTCCTACTCCCGATCGCCGGCTGGGACACCGCCCGCTTTCCCCGCCTGCACGACTGGCTCACCGACCGGCTCCTTGGCGACTACCCGGCCCTGCGCGCCCCCGGACTCGGCCACGGACTGGTGCGAGCGTTAGCCGCACGCCAGCACCTGCTGCCCGTCCTGGACGGCCTGGACGAGCTGCCTCCACCTGCGCAGACCGAAGTGATCGGCGCATTGAACCGGTCCCTGGGCGGCGACGACCAGCTCGTCCTCACCAGTCGCACCGCCGAGTTCGCCACGGCGGTGACCGCGGCCGGGGTCGTGATCACCTCCGCCGCAGTTCTGGAACCATGCCCCCTGGCCCCCGCGGACGCCGCCGACTACCTCGCCCACTGCCTGCCCCCTCATCCCGGGACGGCCTGGCAGCACGTTCTCACCCAGCTCCGCAACACGCCCCCGGCCGACCAGCGCCCTCCCGGCCCAGCGGCGGGCGGGCCAGCCGCGGCGCTGGCCGACGTCGCCGCCACCCCGCTGGGGCTCTGGCTGTTGCGCACCGTCCACACCGCGCCCGGCTCCGATCCCGCCGCACTGACCGAGCCCGCCCGATTCCCCACTTCCGCAGCTCTTCGGGCACACCTGTTCGACCAGCTCATCCCCGCCGTGATCGCCACTCGTCGGCCCGGCGCCGACTCAGCCGAGCCGTTCCGGCCCCGCCATGCCCACGACCCCGGTGAGATCCGCCGCTGGCTGAGCTACCTGGCTCACCACCTCACCCGCCAACCCGCCTCCGATGACGGCCAGGGAGTTCACGACTTCGCCTGGTGGCGACTGGCCGCCACCACGCACATCAAAACCCGCACCCCAGCCCTGCTCACCGCCCTCGCCGGCGGGCTCGCGAGCGGGCTTTGGTCAGGGCTCACACTCGGGCTCACGATCGCAGTCGTGGGAGTGCTCACGGCAAGGGCTTGGGAACGGGACTTACCCGGGTACGCCAACCTGCGCATCCGCCAACGCTCCACCGACCTCATGCAAATGCTCGCGCTGGGGCTCACCGGCGGACTCGCGGGCGGGATGTTGCTCGGGTGGTGGCTACAGTTCTCGGCCGGGCCCATGGTCGGGCTCACGGTGGGGTACGCAGGCGGGATCGCGGTCGGGCTCACCTTCGGGTTCATCAGGTGGGCGGAGACACCAGCGCGGGTCTCCCATGCCACGACACCGATGGGCAGTTGGCACGCTGACCGGAGCCTGCACCTGCTTCGCACCAGCACCATCGGGCTCACGTTCGCGCTCACGTTCGGGGCCCTGTTCGGTCTCATTTTCGGAGTTCGGTTCGGGATCGCGTTCGGGCTCGTGTTCGGGGTCTGGTTCGGGATCGGGGGCGGAGCTCACCATGCCTGGGCGGCGTATCTGATCGCCACCTGGCGGCTGGCCCGGGCCGGTCTTCTGCCACGTCGCCTGATGCCGTTCCTGGACGACTGCCACCGCCTCGGATTGCTTCGCGCGGTCGGCCCGATCTACCAGTTCCGCCACGCCGAACTCCAGGAACATCTGGCAGCCACCTACCAAGCCCCGTCCTAGCCGGAGCGGGCGCCGGTCAGCGAGCCACCTGGAGCCCGAAAGCCCCCTCGCCCCGGTCCCGGTAGTCGTCGGCATAGAGGTCGAAGATCGTCGAGGAGTGCCCGAAGCGATGGCCGGCCCAGCCGTCGAGCGTCAACTCCAGCAGCGACACCCCTTCATGGGAGCTGTGAGTTCCAGGCGCAGCCCGACGCATCCGCACCGATAGTCCCAGCCGTCGTCGGCCTGGCCGCGGTGGTCGCTGGCCCACCGGTACACCTTCACCGGTAGCGTGGCCTTCGCGGGCTTGATGGCGTGGAGCTGGTCGAGGAGACCGGCGTCGCGGGTGCGGTGCCGCCCGCATCCGGCCATATCCCCTCGGCGAAGGGGCCTCCGCCCGCGGAGCGGGAATACCGTCGCCGTCACCTCGATCGAGCGGAGGCGGGCCGATGCTGTTCGGCGCCATCGGTGGAATCGCCACCGCGATCCTCATGGTGTTCCTTCCCTACGACGAGGGCATGGTCGCGGTGTTCCCGCCGCAGTCGGCGGCCCTCGCCTCACCGGGGCTGCTGATCAGCCTGCTGCTGTCGGGCTCGGCGATGCCCCGCCTGACCTTCGCGACCTGCCTGCCCGCGATGGTCGGCGCCGTCGTCGGCGCGGTCGGAGCGCTGTTCAGCGGACACGCCGGCTACAGCCTGGTCTGGCTGCTGTGGGCCGTGATCTTCTTCTTCGGCCAGCAGCGGGCCTTCCTCAAGGTCCACAAGGCGTCCGCCTGACCCCGGCGCCGCCTACCCTCGCGGGCCGGCGGCGCCCTCGCCCGGCTCGGCGCCGCGTTTGCGCAGTTCGCGGCGGATGTCGTCGGCGGTGAACGGGGAGCCGGCGGCCAGTTCCTCGGGGGCGACGCCCTCGCGGGCCGCGTCCGCGTAGGCGTTCAGCAGATCGTCCTTCGCGGCTTCGACCTGTTCCGCGAGGTCGCGGTAGCGGGTGGTGGCGAGCTTGACCTTGGCGCCGGCTTCTTCAGGACCCATGCGGCACACCTACCCGAACCCGAACGCATCGCTCATGGGTGATTTGTGCGGCGTGTCACTATCTGCCGCCGACCCGGACCCTACCGTCGGGTCATGTGGCAGTTCGTCGTGTGGGGGCTCATGGGGGCCGCGGCCAACCGCACGCTGGCGTTCCTGGAGGCGAACCGGCGCGTGAAGGGGCCGCCCTGGCGCTACCCGAAGGGACCGGGCGGCCGGTACTACCTGTTCGCCTGCGCGCTGCACTGCGCGCTCGCCGCGATGGTGACGTCGGCGGCCGCGGCGAGCGACCTGATCGACGCGCCGTGGCTGGCGTTCGCGTGCGGCGCGAGCGCCCCGGCCGTCATGGCGAAGCTCGGCCGGTACGCGCTCTGGGCGCTGCCGCCGGGCCCGGGCGGCGACGGTGAGGACGACGACGGGCCCGGTCGGGCCGGATGAACGGGGGAAGCGATGCCGAGTCCTGATCGCGGCTGGCGCGGGCTGCTTGAGGCGTTCTCCGACGCACCGGCCGCCGGCGGGCCGGGGACGGCGCCGCCGGGCGGAGCGGGCCGGGCGCGGCTGCTGCTGGAGGCGTTCTCCGACGCCTCGCCCGCCTTCGCCGCGGACGGGCCGGGGCCCGCGCCCTCGCACGCGGCGGATCCGGGGCGGGCGCTCGCGCGGGGGGCCGTGACGTTCGGCGTCCTCGGGGCGGTGTGCACGGCGTGGGCGGCCGCGGAGACCGGGACGTCCGCGGCGGCGCTGCTCGCCGCGTTCACGTTCGCCGTCCTGGCCCTGTTCGTGGCTCCGCTCGCCGGGTTCGCGCGCGCCGGGGCCGCGTCGGCACGGGCGCAGGGGGTCCGCGAGCGGTCCGCCGACCGGTCCGGGAGGCTCCGCGACAGCTTCTGGCACGCGCTGGGCTCGGAGGAGCGCGACGCCGTCCGCGGCGTCGCGCGCCCGCGCGCCTTCGGGCCGGGCGCGCCGATCCTGCGGCAGGGGTATCCGGCCGACTACGTCGTCGTCCTCCTGTCGGGCTGGACGAAGGTCCGCGTCGACCGGGCGGGCGAGGAGCGGATCGTGGCGGTCCGCGGTCCGGGCGACCTGATCGGCGAGCGGGCGCTGTTCGAGGGCGAGGCCTGGACGGCGACGGTCATCGCGCTGGACACCGTGGAGGCGCTCGTCGTCGGCGCGGCGGACTTCCGGCGCGTCGTGGAGCGCCACGCGGGCGTGCAGTCGGTGCTGGAGAAGCAGGCGCACGACCGCACCGTCGAGGCGGCGGCCCGCACCTCCGGCACCGAACTCGCCGACACCGAGCGCCGGCTGGCCGCGCTGTTCACGACGCTGTCGCGGGCGCGGGACGGGGCGCTCCCGCTGACGGGGACCGAGCTGGCGGGCTGGACGTCGTCGACGCCCGCGGCGGTGGCGAGCGTGCTCAGCGAGTGGGACGGCGCGGGACTCGTCCACGCCGGGGACGGGACGATCGACGTCCTCGACCCGGTCCGGCTGGAGCGGCTCACGGCGGGCGGCGAGCCTCGCCCGCCGGCCGTGTCCGGCTCCCTCTTCCTCACAGGGCAGGACTGCACGGTCGTGTTCGCCGACGTGGTCGGGTTCGGCTCCCCGGACCGGACCGAGGCGGACCGGGCGGCCATCAGGCGGGTGCTGTTCGAGTCGCTGGAGGAGTCCTTCGCCGCGGCCGGGGTGCCCTGGGCGGCCTGCCACCGCGAGGACCGCGGCGACGGCGTGCTGCTCGTCGTCCCGCCCGGGGTCCCGGTGAACGCTCCGGCGGATCCGCTGGTGCGGGCGCTCGCCGAGCGCATCGACCGGCACAACGCGGGCGCGGCCGAGGGGCGGCGCCTCCAGGTGCGGGTCGCGGTCGACGCGGGCCCCGTGCACGCGGGGCCGGAGGGGGTCACCGGGGCGGCGCTCGCCCGCGCCGCCCGGCTGCTGGAGTCCGAGGTCCTGCGGCGGAGGCTCGCGGGCGTCGCGGCCGCCCTCGGGCTGATCGTCTCCGCGCCCGTCCACCGGGGGATCGCCGGGGCGGGGCCGGAGTTCGAGCCCGTCGAGGTGCGCGAGCCGGGGCCCGGCGGCGCCTGGCTGCGGCTCTTCCCGGCCGCGGGTCACACGCGGCCCCGGCCCGAAGGCGCCGCCGGCTAGAGGCGCACGTACTCGTAGTCGAAGGGCCGGCCGTTGACGCCGTTGCGGGGCGGGGCGATCCAGGCGGCGATCCTGCCGCGCTCGTGGACGGGCCGCATCAGGGAGCGGACGTGGGTCCTGTCGACCTCCGTCGGAAGCCAGGCGTCCTTGCGCCGCTCCCAGTCGGCGGCGTCGAGCAGCTCCCCGTCCGGCGCGGCCTCGACGCCGGCGAAGGCGCCGACCTTGCGGTTGAAGGCGATGCTCGGCAGGCGCAGGCGCTGCGGGAGGCCCGCCTCCGACAGGAGGCGGTTCCAGCGGTTGACGCCGCTCTGGCAGTCGGCGATGTACGCGCGGCGCAGGTCGGTGTTGAGGCCGACGAGCGCGGAAACCTCGGTCTGCCCGACGGCGCCGTCGACGAGGGCGTCCACCATGACGGCGTCGTCGGTGAGGCGGTGGTCGTCCCGGCGGCGGTCCTCCATCCAGCGCCCCTTGAGCCCCGCCGTGTAGTAGCCGGCGACGTTGCTGGACGTCTCGGAGCCGAACAGGTCGAGCGACACCGAGTAGTGGAAGTTCAGGTACTTCTGCACGACGTCCAGAGAGATCCCGCCGTGCGGGGCGACGTCGTCGGTGTCGTGCTCCTTCATCAGCTGGACGGTCCGCTCGACGACCCGGTCGATGCCCGTGGTGCCGACCATCATGTGGTGGGCCTCCTCCTTCAGCATGAACTCGCAGGTCCGCGCCAGCGGGTCGAAGCCGGACTCCTTCAGCGTGCCGAGCTGGTACTTGCCGTCCCGGTCGGTGAAGTAGGTGAACATGAAGAACGAGAGCCAGTCGGGGGTCTCCTCGTTGAAGGCGCCGAGGATGCGGGGCGACTCCTCGCTGCCGGAGTTGCGGTGCAGCAGCTCCTCGGCCTCCTCGCGGCCCTCGCGCCCGAAGTGGGCGTGCAGGAGGTAGACCATCGCCCACAGGTGGCGGCCCTCCTCGACGTTCACCTGGAAGAGGTTGCGCAGGTCGTAGAGGCTGGGCGCGGTGGCGCCGAGGTTGCGCTGCTGCTCCACCGACGCCGGCTCGGTGTCGCCCTGGATGACGATGAGGCGCCGCAGGTCGGCGCGGTACTCGCCGGGCACCTTCTGCCAGGCGGGCTCGCCCTTGTGGGCGCCGAAGCCGATGCGGCGGTCGCCGTCGCGCTCGGCCAGGAAGATGCCCCACCGGTAGTCCTTCATGGCGACGTGCCCGAAGTGCGCCCAGCCCTCGCGTCCGACGTCGACGGCCGTGCGGAGGTAGACCTCCCGCGTCGGCAGCGACGGGCCCATCGACTCCCACCAGGACAGGAAGTTCGGCTGCCACGACTCCAGGGCGCGCTGGAGGCGCCGGTCCTCGTGCAGGCCGACGTTGTTGGGGATCTTCTCGGTGTAGTCGGCGGTGGTCGCCATCGCTCAGACTCGCTTTCGGTCGAAGTCGGCGCGCCGTCCGGTGCCGTAGCGGCGCAGGGCGCCGTCCGGACCGGACGCGTTCGGGCGCGTGAAGATCCAGTTCTGCCAGGCGGACAGCCGTCCGAAGATCTTGGTCTCGAGGGTCTCGGGGCCGGGGAAGCGGTAGTTGGCCTCCAGTCCGGTGAGCGCGTCGGGGCTGAAGCCGGCCCGCTCCTCGACGGCGATGCGGATCTCCTCGTCCCAGTCGATGTCGTCGGGCGCGAAGGTGACCAGGCCGAGGCGCTCGGCGCCGGCGGCCTCCAGGGGCTCGCCGGCGGCGTCCCGGACGGCGGCGAGCGCGCCGTCGTCGCCGAGGAACCGGGTCGCCAGCCGGGTGAGCCCGTTGCCCATCGGGAGCGGTCCGAGGTTCATCGCGTCCACGGTGACCGCGGCGGGATCGGCGTCCGGGTCGACGTCCTCGAAGACGCCGTCGAGCTGGTAGGAGCGGTCGGCGGCGAGCGCGACCTCCAGGAGGGAGCCGGCGAAGCAGCTTCCGGGCTCGATCAGGGCGATGAGGCTGCGGCTGGTGACGTCGAGCCGCTTCAGCGTCCGCTTGAGGTAGTGCACGACCTCGTTGGCGAGCCAGTCGCCGCAGGTGTCGAGCAGCAGCCGGTCGTGGGCGAGGACGTGCTCGGCCCTCCCCGCCGTGCGGAGCACCCACGTGCCGAGCTCCGGCTCGTTGGTCCGCAGGTCCAGGATGAGGTCGTCCAGCTCGCGGGTCATGGCGAGCGTCCAGAAGTCCGCGTCGCGCAGGTCGCCGGGAGGCGCGTCCGGGCCCGCGATCGTGATCTCGGCGGCGCCGGCGTCGCGGTCGAGCGCCGCCGAGACGTGCCGGTAGGCGATGGAAGCGTCCGTGCGCTCCTTGCCGAGGGGCGCCAGCGCGATCCCCTCGGCGTCGCGCGGCCGGGAGGAGCGGGCCGCCAGCTCCCGCGCGCGTGCGGCGACCGTCTCGTCCCAGGCGGTGCGCGGGACGGCCTCGTCCACCAGGCCCCACGCGACGGCCTTCCCGCCGCCGAGGCCCTCCGCCCTGGTCGAGAAGTAGTCGGCGCGGTCGCGGCGGACGCGCCGCTTGTCCGACACGCGGGTCAGGCCGCCGGTGCCCGGCAGGACCCCGAGCAGCGGCAGCTCCGGCAGCGACACCGCCGAGGACCGGTCGTCGACGAGCATGATGTGCTCGCAGGCGAGGGCCAGCTCGTATCCGCCGCCGGAGGCGGTGCCGTTCAGCGCCGCCAGGTAGGTCTGCCCGGAGTGGGCCGTCGCGTCCTCGATGCCGTTGCGGGTCTCGTTGGTGAACTTGCAGAAGTTGACCTTCCAGGCGTGCGGGGACGCGGCCAGCATCCGGATGTTGGCGCCCGCGCAGAAGATCTTCTCCCTGCCGCTGGTGAGGACGACCACGCGCACCGCGGGGTACTCGAAGCGGAGCCGCTGGACGGCGTCGTACAGCTCGATGTCGACGCCGAGGTCGTAGGAGTTCAGCTTCAGCTCGTATCCGGGGACCAGCCCGCCCCGCTCGTCGACCGCCATCGTCAGGGTGGCGACGTCGCCCTCGACGTCCAGGCGCCAGTGCCGGTAGCGGGACGGGTCCACCCGGAACTCCACGTGCGGGCCGGTCATGCGCTGTCCTTCCGCCGGTGCCGTCTCCATCATGCTCCACAAAATTAGTTCTTCACGTCAACTGTTTGTAGCATTTCGGCCCGCGCGCCGCCCAGGACGGGAGCGCCCGGGGACGGGTCAGGGCGCGGCGAGCAGGGCCGAGGCCAGCTCGCGGACGGCGAAGCGGCGCAGCTTGCCGGTCGGCGTCGTGGGCAGCCCGTCCACCACCAGCACCTCGCGGGGGCGCTTGAACGACGCGAGGCCCGCCCGGCAGAACCCGATCAGCTCGGCCGGCTCGGCGGTCGCGCCCTCCTTGAGCACGACGCAGGCGACGGGCTTGTCCAGGCCGTCGGCGTCCGGCAGCCCGACGACGGCGGCCATCGCCACCGCGGGGTGCTCCAGCAGCCGTCCCTCCACCTCGGCCGGCGACACCCAGATGCCGCCGGCCTTGAGCATGTCGCCCGTCCGGCCCAGGCAGGTGTAGAAGCCGTCCTCGTCCACCACGTAGGTGTCGCCCGTGCGCAGCCACTCCCCCTGGAAGACCTGCCGGGTCGTCTCGGTGCGGCACCAGTAGCCCGTGGCGATCGACTCGCCCTTCACCAGCAGCGAGCCCGGCGTCCCGGGACCGACGTCGGCCCCGGCGGCGTCCACGACGCGCAGTTCGTAGCCGGGGACCGCGGTGCCCGTCGTCCCAGGGCGGACCCGTCCGGGCCGGTTCGACAGGAAGATGTGCAGGCACTCCGTGGAGCCGATCCCGTCGATGATCTCCACGCCGTACCGCTCGGTGAAGCGGCGGCACAGCTCGGCGGGCAGCGGCTCCCCCGCCGACACCGCCAGGCGGACGGACGCGAGGGCCTCCACCGGGACCTCGGCGTTGAGGAGCGCCGCGTAGAAGGTCGGGACGGCGAAGAACAGGGTCGGCCGGTACTCGGCCAGCCGTCCGGCCACCGACGCCGGGGTCGGGCGGTCCGGGTCCAGGACGGCGGTCGCGCCTGCGGCGAGGGGGAAGAACAGCGAGTTGCCGATCCCGTAGGCGAAGAACAGCTTGGCGACCGAGTAGCAGCGGTCGTCCGGCCGGATGCCGAGCACCTGGCGGCCGTAGGTCTCCACGACGTGCCGGATGTTGGCGTGCCGGTGCATCGCGCCCTTCGGGCGGCCCGTCGTTCCGGACGTGTAGAGCCACAGGGCGCTGGAGTCGTCCGAGGTCGCGTACGGCTCGGCCGGCGCTCCGCCGCGGGCGCGCCCCTCGCGGACCAGGTCCTCGAACGGGTCCACCCGCACGCCCGCCGGGGCGCGGAGCGCCGCGTCCCCCTCCACCGCGACGCGCCGGACGCCGGGAGCGTGCGCGAGGGCCGCCTCGGCGGCGGCCGCGAACCGGTCGCCGACCAGCAGCACCCGGGCGCGCGCGTCGGCCAGCAGGCCGCCGAGCTCGGGGCCCGTCAGCATCGTCGACACCGGGACGGGGACGGCGCCGAGCCGCATCGCGCCCAGGATCGCCGCGGCCATGGGCGGGCCGTCGGCCATGAACAGCACCACCCGCTCCTCGGCGCGCAGGCCCCACCGTTCGAGCCCGGCGGCGATGTCCCCGGCGAGCTCGGCGAGCCCGGCGTAGCTGACGTCGCCGCCCGGACCGGTCAGCGCCGTCCGGCCGGCGCCGGGCCCGGACGCCGCCCGGAGCAGGTAGTCGGAGGCGTTGAAGGTGTCGGGCGGGACCGGGGCGGTCGCCGTTCCAGCGGTCATCGAGGTCTCCCCTCGCCGGGAACCGTGGCCCCAATGCTCTACATAGATGAAACGACAGTCAATAGACTTGTGGAACGATGTCGGTTCCGGGCGCGGCCCGCGCGGCGCCGGCCGGACCCGCGCGATACTGGACGGCGCCCCGGCCGCCCCGCAGGCGGGCGGGCGCGCCCACCGGGGCCCAGAGGAGGAGCACATGGCCCGAACCGGCGAGGACCCGGCGCACCCGGAGCCGAGGTTCCGGCGTCGGCGCGAACTCGGCGCGGCGAGCGCGCGGTCCCTGCTGCTGACCGTGCTGGGCGAGTTCGTCCTGCCCGGCGGCGAGCCGGTGTGGACGGCGACGTTCCTGCGCGCGCTCGGGCTCCTCGGCGTCGAGGAGAAGGCCGTGCGGCAGGCGCTCGCCCGCAGCGCCGGGGAGGGCTGGCTCGCCGGGGAGCGGCACGGCCGCCGCACCGCCTGGCGGCTCACCCCGTCCGGGGAGCGGCTGCTCACCGACGGCACCGAGCGGATCTACGGCTTCGGCCGCCCGGGCGGCGCGTGGGACGGGCAGTGGCTCCTGGTGCTGGCCACCGTCCCGGAGACCAGCCGCCGCCTGCGCCACCTGCTGCGGACCCGGCTCGCCTGGAGCGGCCTCGGCAACCTCTCCCCCGGCGTGTGGGTCAGCCCGCACCCCGAGCGCGAGGCCGAGGTCCGGGAGGTCCTCGCCGAGATCGGCGTCGCCGACGCCTCCACCCTGTTCGTCGGGCGGCTCGGCGACCTGGACGAGGCGCGGCGCGTGGCGCGTCAGGCGTGGGACCTGGACGAGATCGGGCGCGCCTACGAGGACTTCCTCGACGCCGTCGGCGCGCTGCGGCCCGCCGACGATCCGGGGACGTTCGCCGCGCACACCAGGCTCGTCCAGGAATGGCGCCGCTTCCCGTTCCTCGACCCCGGCCTTCCCGCGCCCCTGCTCCCCGACGACTGGAGCGGCGCCCAGGCGGTCGCGCTCTTCCACGAGCGGCACGACGCCTGGCGCCCCGTCGCCGACCGCCAGTGGAAGGCGTTGGGCGCCTGACGGCGGGCGGTGTGTAGGCGGCGCGTCCCCGGGAAGTCGGGTAGGGGCCGGTGTCGTCGATGGGAGTCGTGGAAATGGGCAGTTTGATAGGACGGAACCTGCTCGCCGGCGCGGAGCCCGACGTCGCCGCCGACTCCGGCTACGCCGACCCCCCGCCCCGCATGGGCTTCTTCACCGACACGTCGGTGTGCATCGGCTGCAAGGCGTGCGAGGTGGCCTGCAAGGAATGGAACGCCGTCCCGGAGGACGGTCTCGAGTTCACCGGCATGTCCTACGACAACACGCAGGGCCTCGGCGCCGACACCTGGCGGCACGTCGCGTTCATCGAGCAGAGCAAGCCGATCGGCCAGAACGAGAGCGGGGTCGACCACGGCGACGCGCAGGGCGGCGCACAGGACGCGGGCGGCATGCGCTGGCTGATGGCCTCCGACGTGTGCAAGCACTGCACGCACGCCGCCTGCCTCGACGTGTGCCCGACCGGGTCGCTGTTCCGCACCGAGTTCGGCACGGTGGTCGTCCAGGAGGACATCTGCAACGGCTGCGGCTACTGCGTGCCCGCCTGCCCGTACGGGGTCATCGACCAGCGCAAGGGCGACGGGCGGGTGTGGAAGTGCACCCTGTGCTACGACCGGATCAGCGTGGGGCAGGAGCCCGCGTGCGCGAAGGCGTGCCCGACCGACTCGATCCAGTTCGGCCCGCTGGACGAGCTGCGCGAGCGGGCGGCGCAGCGCGTCGACCAGCTCCACGGCCTCGGCGTCGAGGACGCGCGGCTCTACGGGCACGACCCGGACGACGGCGTCGGCGGCGACGGCGCCTTCTTCCTCCTGCTGGACGAGCCCGAGGTGTACGGGCTGCCGCCGGATCCGGTCGTCACCACGCGCGACCTGCCGTCCATGTGGCGGCACGCCGGAGTCGCCGCCGCCACGCTGCTCGGCGGGCTCGCCGCCGTCTTCGCCGCACACGGCCGCACGGGGGGCGCGCGATGAGCTCGTCGGAGGTCGGCAAGGAGGGCGTGCGCGGCGAGCGGCCCGGCCGGGAGGCCCAGATCGGCAAGGGCCTGGGCGGCCGGGGACGGCGCGGCGGGCGCCGGGGCGGGCGCGGCGAGAAGGCCATGGTGCCGGAGGCGGAGTTCACCTCCTACTACGGCAAGCCCGTCCTGAACCCGCCGGTATGGAAGTCCCTCGACATAGCGGGGTACTTCTTCCTCGGCGGCCTGGCCGGCGCGGGGTCGGTGCTCGCCGCCGGCGCGCAGCTCACCGGGCGCCCGGCGGCCGCGCGGGCGTTGAAGATCTCCTCGCTGGCCGCGATCGGCGGGTCCGCGGCCGCGCTGGTCCACGACCTCGGGCGGCCGGAGCGGTTCTCCAACATGCTGCGCGTCATGAAGCCGACCTCGCCGATGAGCGTCGGCTCCTGGCTGCTGGCCGCCTACGGTCCCGCCGCGGGCGCCGCCGCCGTGCTGGAGGTGACCGGGCTCTTCCCGCGCCTCGGCCGCGCCGCCACCGCCGGAGCCGCCGTGCTCGGCCCGCCCGTCGCCGCCTACACCGCGGTGCTCGCCGCCGACACCGCCGTCCCCGCCTGGCACGAGGCGTACCGCGAGCTGCCGTTCGTCTTCGTCGGCTCGGCCGCCGCCGCGGCGGCCGGCATGGCGCTGGTCACCGCGCCCGTTCGGGAGAACGCCCCGATGCGCACCGCCGCCGTGTTCGGCTCCGGTCTGGAACTGGCCGCGGCCGCGGTTCTGGAGCGCCGGGCCGGGCTGGCGGCCGAGCCGTACAGGCGGGGCAGGGGCGGGGTCTACATGCGCGCCGGCGAGGCCCTCTCCGCCGCGGGCGTCGCGGGATGCGTCCTGCTCGGCGGGCGCAGCCGGGTCGCGGCGGCCTTGAGCGGCGCGGCCCTCCTGGCGAGTTCGGCCTGCACGCGTTTCGGCGTCTTCCACGCGGGCGTGCAGTCGGCCGAGGACCCCAAGTACACCGTCGTTCCCCAGCGGGAACGCCTCGCCGCACGCGGCGGGGCGCCCACCTCCTGAAGGTGCCGTCTTTCTGCAAGCCGATTGCAAATTTGCGCAAGCTCTTGACCTGACTGCAAGAAGAGAGCATTCTCGCGTTGCTCGCGGACGGCCGTCCACCCACCCCCCTCGGGCGCCCGCCAGGCGCCCCGTGACAGGAGTTCGCCGCCATGTCTGCCAACGACGCGCCACGCGCGGGAGCCCCCCGCGCGCGAGTCCCCCGCCGCCGGTCGCTGCTCGCCGTCGGCCTCCTCGTCCTCGCCGGGACGGCGCCCGTCGCCGCCCTGCTCCCCGACCGCCCCGCCCGCGCCGCCGCCTCCCTCAACGCGAGCGACGTCACCGCCAACCTCTGGGAGTGGAACTGGCCGTCCGTCGCCGCTGCGTGCACCGACCACCTCGGCCCCGCCGGGTACGGGGCCGTGCAGGTCGCCCCGCCGGCCGAGTCGGTCAGCCTGGCCTCGACAAATGACGGGGCCCACCCGTGGTGGGAGGTGTACCAGCCCGTCTCCTACGGCCTGACGAGCAGGCTCGGAACCCGCGCCCAGTTCTCCTCCATGGTGACGGCCTGCCACAACGCGGGCGTCCGCGTCTACGTGGACGCGGTCGTCAACCACATGGCGGGCCACAACAACACGGCGAACACCACCTACGGCGGCTCCACCTTCGATCCCGGCGGGTTCGCCTACCCGGCCGTCCCGTACGGGTACGGCGACTTCCACCACGCCAACGACGGATACTGCAACGACGACGACGCGGCCATCGACGACTGGAACAACACCTCCGAGGTGCAGAACTGCGAGCTGGTCTCGCTGTCGGACCTGAAGACCCAGTCCGGCTACGTGCGCGACAAGATCGCCGGTTACCTCAACGACCTGATCGGCCTCGGCGTGGACGGGTTCCGGATCGACGCCGCCAAGCACATCGCCCAGGCCGACTTCGCCGCCGTCAGGGCCGCCCTGCACACCACCACCGCCGAGGGCAGGGCGCCCTACATCGCGCAGGAGGTCTTCCCCGGGTCGAGCACGGCCGACCTGAAGCCCTCGGCGTTCACCGGGAACGGCGACGTGCTCGGCTTCTCCTACGCCCAGGGCCTGAAGACCCAGTTCCAGAACGGGACGCTGTCCAACCTGTCCGGCATCCCGTCCTGGTCGCTGGACGCGGACGGCTCCCGGACCCACACGATGATCACCAACCACGACACCGAGCGGGACGGGTCCACGCTCAACTACAAGAGCGGCTCCGACTACACCCTGGCGACCTACTTCCTGCTGGCCTACCCGTACGGCAAGCCCTCCGTGTACGACGGCTTCACCTGGTCGTCGGCCGGGCAGTCGCCGCCCGCCGACTCCCGCGGGTTCGTCACCGCCGCGAACTGCTCGAACGGCTGGCAGTGCCTCACCCGCTCGACCGGGGTGAAGGGCATGGTCGGATGGCACAACGCGACCGCATCCGCCACGTCGGTGGGCGACTTCACCGCCACCGCGGGGAACGTCATCGGGTTCAGCCGCGGCTCCCGGGGCTGGATCGGGCTCAACGACTCCTCCACCCCGTCCACCGCGTCCTACCGGACCGGGCTCGCGGACGGCGTCTACTGCGACGTCATCACCGGCGGCCTCGGTTCGAGCGGCTGCCAGGGCACCGCCGTCACCGTGGCGGGCGGGACCGCGACCGTGACGATCCCCGCGGGCGGCGCCGTCGCGATCCACGCGGACGCCCGGGCCGGACAGACCCCACCGCCGACCTCCGACCCCGGGACCGTCTCCGACACCTTCAACGTCAACGCCACCACCACCTGGGGCACGAGCGTCTACCTCGTCGGCGACGTCCCGGCGCTCGGCTCGTGGGACACCTCCAAGGCGGTGAAGCTGTCCCCGTCCGGCTACCCGATCTGGAGCGGGACGGTGACGCTGCCCGCCAACACCAAGATCGAATACAAGTACATCAAGAAGACCGACGCCGGAGCCGTGACGTGGGAGAGCGGCGCCAACCGCACCTACACGACCGGCACGTCCGGCCGCACCGCCAACGACACCTGGCGATAGCCCGACCGCGGGGCGGGCGCCGCGCGGGGGGCGGCCCCCGCCCCGGGCGGGGGGGGGGGGGGGGGGGTGGGGGGGCAGGGGGTGGGGGGGGTCCACCCACCCCGCCCGCG
>NZ_JBEZJQ010000024.1:0-86748 GCF_040653135.1 Actinomadura sp. NPDC048021 | reverse complement strand
CGCCCCCACCCCCCCCAACCCCCCCGCCCCCGCCGGCCCCCCCCCCACCCCCCCCGGCCCACCCCCCCCCCGCCGCCCGCCCGCGGGGGGGCGCCCGCCCCCGGCCGCGTCAGGGGCGCGGCGTGCGGAAGAGGGTCTCCTGGGTGAGGCTGGCGACCAGCACGCCGTCCCGGGTGTGGATCGTTCCGGTGTACCAGCCGCGCCCGGCGGCGACCGTCTGCGGGACGAGGTCCATCAGCACCCAGTCGTCCATCCGGACCGGCCGGTGGAACCAGACGGCGTGGTCCAGGCTGGACCCCGACCGGGCCGCGCCGTCGTGCAGCGCGATCAGCCCGCTGGAGATGTCGGACAGGTACGTCAGCACGCAGGCGTGGAGCAGGTCGTCGTCCGGGAGCGGCGCGGTGCAGCGCGACCACAGCCGCGTCGGGAAGTCGGCCGCCTCGTAGGGCTGCGGCGGCACGCGGCTCTCCATGGAGAACAGCCGCGGGACCGGGGAGGCCGGGAGGCCGTCCGGCCCGGGGACCCGCGGCGCCGGATGCACCTGCCGGTCCTCGTCGTCGGCGGGCCGCTGGAACGACACCGACATGTTGAAGATGACCTCGCCGCCCTGGAGCGCCACCACGCGGCGCGCCGAGAACGAGCGGCCGTCGCGGTCCCGGTCCACCCGGAAGATCGTCGGCCGCGCCGCGTCGCCGCCGCGCAGGAAGTACCCGTGCAGCGAGTGCGGCAGCCGCCCCTCCGGGACGGTGCCGCCCGCCGCGCGCAGTGCCTGCGCCGCGACCTGCCCGCCGTACAGGGGGTAGGGGTCGTCGAAGACGAGCGCTCCCCGGTAGAGGTCCCGGTCGAGCTCTTCCAGGTCCAGCAGCTCCAGGACGGAATGGAGGGACTCCAGCCGTCCTTCGGGCTCTTCGGAGATCGAGGGTCGCACGCTCGCGACGTTATCCGACCCGGGCGCGGGCCGGCCTGTCGGGCTGGGCCGGTCAGTCCCCCGGCGTCCCGGCGGAGCGCGTGCCGGGCCGCCAGAAGGCGGCCAGCAGGAGGGCGGCGCCGATCCCGCCGGCGAGGGCGGTGACGGCCAGGCCCGTCCAGCCCGCCAGGTCGCCGTCGATTCCGAGGACGCGGTCCAGGGACGCCGCGCCGCCGCCGAGCGCGCCCACCGCGCACGCCACCATCATGATCATGACTACGTACTCGTAGCCCTGGCCGGGGCGGAAGATGAAGAAGCCGTTGCGCAGGTGCGCGGTGACGAACGCGACGGCCATCGTGCCCACCGCGCCCGCCGCCGCCAGCGGCGTGAGGAGCCCGAGCAGCAGCAGGACGCCCGCGCCCAGCTCGGTGCCGGTCGCCATCAGCGCGTGCAGGCGGCCCGGCCGCAGCCCCATCGACTCGAACCAGCCCGCCGTGCCCTCGATCCTCCCGCCGCCGAACGCGTGGTTCCACCCGTGCGCGATCAGCGTGCCGCCGACGGACACCCGCAGGACCAGGGAGGCGATGTCGATCCCCGCCGCGTCAACAGCCATGCCCGGCCCTCTCCTCGTGTGCTGGGAACGCCCAGCAACGTACCGGACCGGGAGGGCGGCCAGCGCTTTGCATGCGCGGCTTCCGACCGCAGTGCGGCGCGCTGGTGATCCCGGCCGCCTCCGCGGTGTGCGACGCCCCGTCCTCCGCATATCCCGACGCCCGTGGGGCAGATCACAGAAAGTCGGGCTCCGCATCGCGTCACATTCGGACGCGTCCGGTCCATCTTTCTGTGTGAGCGGCACGGGCGCGGAGAGCTTGGGAGGCGGCATGGACAGCGTGGCGAGGAGATTCGACCTGACGATGCTGTACGCCGCCTACGGCGCCTTCCGCCGCGACACCGCCCGGTTGGAGGCGGCGGGCCGGCCCGGCACCGCCTTCGGATGGGCCGAGGCGGCGGACCGCTGGGCCCTGTTCACCGCCCACTGGAGCCTGCAGGACCGCGCCGAGAAGAACGCCCTCTGGAACGTCATGTACGCCAAGGACGCCGACGGGCCCGGGCGGGTCGGCGTGGTCCTCGACGCCATGGCGTCGCTGGCCCTGAAGGCCGTCCCGCCGATCGACGGCGTGGAGGCGGCGCTGGAGCACCGCGACCGCGACGCGTTCGCCGCGTACGCGCGCGATATGCGGGCCTCGGTGGACGCGCTGCTGGACTTCAAGGAGTCCAACGTCCTGCCCCTCATCCAGGAGACCCTCACCCCGTTCGAATGGGGCACCTTCGACGTGGAGCTCCGCCGCGAGCTGGGGCTGCGCGGGCTCGGAGTGTTCCTGCCCTGGCTTCTCGACGGCGCCCCGGACGGCACCCGCCGCGCCGTGCTGGGGCTGCTCCCGCCGCCGATCCGGCTCTGCTACCGGGCGCGCTGGCGTCCGCGCTACCTGCGCCGCGGCGGCCTCGCCGTCCGGGCGCGCTGATCCCGCCCGCCGGTCCCGCCCTGCCGGGACCCCGCACGGTGGACCGCGCCATGTGACGCGGTCCACATTCCGACATGTCACATTCGCGGTGTCTGCGTCGGTCTCATGCCCAGAAGCGCGACTGCCACAGCGCGACGGAGGGATGCGGACGATGGCGGGAACGAGGGCGCCCGGCGGGGCGCGGGCCGGCACGCGGAGGCCGCCCAGGGCACTGGACGTCACGACGAGGGCGCTCGACGAGCGGTTCGGCACCACCGGATTCGCGCGCAAGGCGCTGCGCAAGGCGTTCCCGGACCAGTGGACCTTCCTGCTCGGCGAGATCGCGATGTACTCCTTCGTGATCATTCTGCTGACCGGGGTGTACCTGACGCTGTTCTTCAAGCCGAGCATGCACGAGGTCGTCTACAACGGCTCGTACACGAAGCTGAAGGGCGTCGAGATGAGCGAGGCGTACGCCTCCGCCCTCAAGATCAGCTTCGACGTGCGGGGCGGGCTGCTCGTCCGGCAGATCCACCACTGGTCCACGCTCATCTTCATGGGCGCGATCCTCGTGCACATGCTCCGCAACTTCTTCAGCGGAGCGTTCCGCAAGCCCCGCGAGCTGAACTGGCTGATCGGCATCGCCATGTTCATGCTCGTGATGCTGAACGGCCTGTTCGGCTACTCGCTGCCGGACGACCTGCTGTCCGGGACGGGCCTGCGCATCCTGGAGGGCGTGCTCGCGTCGATCCCGCTGGTGGGCTCGTACGCGGTGATGTTCCTGTTCGGCGGCGAGTACCCGGGCACCGACATCATCCCGCGCCTGTACGTCATCCACGTGCTGCTGATCCCCGGCATCCTGGCGGCGCTGATCCCGCTGCACGCCGTCGTGCTGACCTGGCGGCAGACGCACACGCAGTTCCCGGGCAAGGGCAGCTCGAACACGACCGTCCGCGGCTACCCGTTCTTCCCCGTCTTCATCGCCAAGACCACGGCGTTCTTCCTGTGGGTGCTGGGCGTGACGACGCTGCTGGCCGCGTTCTTCCAGATCAACCCGATCTGGCTGTTCGGGCCCTACGACCCCGGCGCGATCAGTTCCGGGTCGCAGCCGGACTGGTACATGGGCTGGCTGGAGGGCGCGCTGCGGGTCATGCCGTCCTGGGAGATCAACGTCTGGGGCCACACCGTCGCGATGAGCGTGGTCGTCCCCGCACTCGTGGTGCCCGGGCTGCTGTTCACCGGGCTGGCCGTCTACCCGTTCCTGGAACGCTGGGTGACCGGCGACTCGCAGATCCACCACCTGCTGGACCGGCCGCGCGACGTCCCGGCGCGGACCGGCATCGGCGTCGGCGGCGTGGTCTTCTACGGGGGGCTGTGGCTCGCGGGCGGCAACGACGTCCTCTCCGACAAGTTCGACGTCCCGCTGTTCTGGACGACGTGGTTCTTCCGGTTCCTCATCGTCCTCGGACCGGTGCTCGCCTACGCCGTCACCTACCGGCTCTGCGTCGGCCTGCAGCGCCGCGACCTCGGCCTGGCCCACCACGGGCTGGAGACCGGCATCGTCCGCCAGTCGCCGGACGGGGGGTTCAGCGAGGTCGAGCGCCCGCTCCCGGACGAGGCGATCGCCGCGATCACCGATCCGCGCCCCGCGCCCGCCGCCGACCTGGACGTCCCGCCGCCCGTCGACGACGTCGAAAGCCCCCGCGGCCGCACCGCCCGGGGGCGCGTGCGGGCCGCCCTCAACCGCCGCTTCCGCGCCGACCTGGCCGTCGTCCCCGAACGCGCCCCGGTCGAAGCGGACGGCGAGCGGCCGGCGATCGAGGAGGAGGCCGCGTCACGGTGACCCGGGGCGCTCGAACAGGAGGCGGATGACCGGGCCGGCGGCCCGCACGGGGTCGTCGCCGAGGTCGCGCAGGGCGCCGCTCAGCCACAGGTGGGCGAAACCGTGCACGATCGACCAGGCGGCGATCCCGGCCGTCCGGTCCTCCGCGGGGCGGCCGGGCACGGTACCGCGGACGCCCTCGGCGAGCACGCGCCCGGCGCGGTCGCGCGCGGCGGCCACCTCCGGGTCGTCCGGGCGGTAGAGCGCGGGCGCGAACATGACCTCGAAGTGGACCCGGTGCTCGACGGCGAACCGCACGTAGGCGAGCCCGACGCCGTGCAGGTCGTTCCCGGCGGCCTCCAGGGCGTCGGCGAACAGCGCGTACCCCTCGGCGGCGACGGCCGTCAGCACGCCGGTCTTGTCGCCGAAGTGGTGCGCGGGCGCGGCGTGCGACACCCCGGCGCGGCGTGCCAGCTCCCGCAGGCTCCACGTGGCCGGGCCCGCCTCCGCGATCACCTCGATCGCGGCGTCGAGCACGGCCCGCCTCAGGTTGCCGTGGTGGTAGCCGTCGCCGCTCATGCCCGGAATCCTAGGGCGGGAGGACGGACGGTCCGTCAGTCTGCTCCTTGGCGAACGCGCGGAGGCGGGCCAGGTCCACCACGGTGATCCTGCGCCAGCCGGTGCGGATCAGGCCCTCGCGGCGCAGCCCGCTGAGCGCGCGGGCGACGGTCTCCCGGGAGGCGTCCATCCAGCTGCCGAGCTCCTCCTGCGACAGCGGCGGCCCGATCTCGATCGACCCGTCGGGCGCGGGCGGGGCGTGCTGGGCCGAGCGCTCCGCCAGCTCGGCGAGCAGGGCCGCCAGGCGCTCCGGACCCCGGCTCGTGATGTGGGCGGTCAGCCGCCGGTCGGAGTCGTCCATGCGCTGCACGAAGGTGCCGGTGACGAGCATCCACACGTCCGGGTGCGCGTCCAGGAACCCGGTGAAGCGGGCCGCGGGCACGACCAGGGCGCGGATCGGGGACAGCGCGGTGACGGTCGCGGCGCGCGGCCGCCCGCCGAGCACCGCGCTCTCGGCGAGCAGGTCGCCGGGGCCGCGGACGGCCAGCACCACGTCGTGGCCGTCCTCGGTCGCGGAGGTCACCTTCGCCCAGCCCCGCTCGATGATGATCACATGGTCGGACTCGTCGCCCTGGTACACCAGCGGCGCCTTGACCGGGAACGTGCGGGGACGCGCGGCGTCGCGCAGCGCGGTCCGCTGCGCGGGTTCGAGCGCCGACCAGAACGCGGAAGGCGGAGAGGACGCCGCGTACGGAACCAACAGCCGCCTCCTTTGCTCAGGGTTACCAGAACTGTAAACCCGCAGGCCCTCACTTGGGGACGGCCATGAGGCGCACGGCGAGCCCCGTGAAGACGGTTCCGCTGAAGATGTTCAGGCCGCGGGCGACGCGGCGGCTGCGCCGCAGGAGGTTCGCGAGGCGGCCGGAGAGGAGGCCGACGCAGGCGTCCACGACGAGGCCGAGCAGGACGAGCGTGACGCCGAGGACGAGCAGTTGCACCATCGGATGCCCCACGGAGGGGTTCACGAACTGCGGCAGGAAGGCGATGTTGAAGAGGATCACCTTGGGGTTCAGCAGGTTCGTGACGACGCCCTGCCAGAACGCGCGGAGCCGTCCCGGGCCGACCGGGGCCGCGCCCTCCTCCCCCGGCTCGCCGCGGTCCCGGAACGACCTGACGGCGAGGAAGAGGAGGTAGGCGGCGCCCGCCCAGCGCAGCACGTGGTACAGCGCCGGCAGCGCGGTGAACAGGGCGGAGAGGCCGAGCGTCGCGGCGACGGCGTGCGTCAGGGCGCCGGTGGCGACGCCCGCCGCCGCCATGAGGCCCGTGACCGGGCCGCCGCGCCCGCCCATCGCGACGATGAACATCATGTCGGGGCCGGGGGTGACGCAGAGCGCGAACGCGGCGACAACGAACGCCGCATAAAGGGAGGTATCTACCATGCCGAAATCATGCGGCAGGAGGCCGCCGCTCCGCGAGCGCAATACGGCGTCCCCGGCCCCGGGCGGGCGTCAGGCGGCCGGAGACGGCCGCGTCTCGATCGTCAGGGCCTCGTGGTCGAAGGACAGGTACCCGCCGATCTTCGCGGCGTCCTCCAGGGGCTCCTCGTACGACCAGGCGGCGTCCTCGGCGCCGGCCAGCGACCAGTACGCGGCCTCGCCCTTGTAGGGGCAGAACGTCCGCTTCTCGCTGCGGGTCAGCAGGTCGCGGCGGACGTCCTCGGCCGGGATGTAGTAGCGGTTGGGCAACCCGGTCTCCGAGATCAGCTTCGCCCGCCCGGTCTCGGCGACGACCTCGTCGCCGAGCAGCACCCGCACGCGCCGGGACGTGGCGCGGGCGTCGACCCGGTGGTACGGGTCGCGCAGGTGGCCGTGGACCTCCTCGTCCTCGTCGAACCAGGCGTCCATCCGGTTCCAGTAGAAGGCCATGTGCCCGCGCAGCCACGCCGCCTCCGGCTTCGGGTCCGGATACCCCCACACCGCGTTCTCGGCCGCCCGGTCGCCCACCCGCACCGTCCAGTACGCGGCGTCGCCCTTGAACGGGCAGTGCGTCGCGTGGACAATCTTCTCCAGCAGGTCGGTGCGCACGTCCTCCTCGGGGACGTACAGGACGGGCAGCAGCCCCGTCTCGTGGAGCAGCTTCCCGCGCTCGGTGTCCAGCACCGTCTCCCCCGCGAAGCGGGCGCGGACCCGGCGCGGGAAGTCGTGCATGAACAACCGGTGCGCCGGTCCGTCGATCGTGAAGTTGACCTCGTCGCCGGGCGAACCGGCGAGCGGGCCCGGCTGCATGGTCAGGGACATGGCGCGGCTCCTCAGACTGCCTGACTGCTAGACACCGGTCGGCATCGTCTCCAGTTCACCACGGCGCGCCGCCTCCAGGTGCAGCGGCTGGAGCGCCGAGGTGGCGCGGAACCAGCCCAGCGCGTCGTAGCGCTCGGCGAGCCGTGTCGGGACGTACTGGCGCGAATCCCGGTCCGGGTCGTACACGACGCCGATCGCGCGGTGCCCGAGCGTGCCGGTGAAGAAGTCGGGCTTCTCCCGCTCCGGAGGCACGACGAACATCGCCCGGTGCAGCTCCGACTCCGCCAGCACCTGCTCCAGCGAGCCGTGCGCCGGCGGCGGGACGTGCATGACCTCCATCGGGGCGCCCCAGGCCGGCGCCGCGACGACCTCGCCGGGGCCGGCCGCGAAGCCGACCAGCACGACGCCGTCGGCTCCGTGCCGCTCCCTGGCGAGCTGGCCGAGGTTGACCATCCCGGCGCCGGCCATGTCGGTCGCCCGCGCGTCGCCCACATGGGTGTTGTGCGCCCACACGACGGCCTTGGCGCCGTGGAAGTCCATCAGCCGGTCCAGCGTGTCGGCCATGTGGACGTCCCGGACGTTCCACGACTCCGGCCCGCCGCCCAGCATGGTGCGGTAGTAGTGCTCGGCGCCCGCCGCCACCTCGGCGTTCTGCCGGGCGTCGAACTCCTCCTCCGGGTCGCCGGCCTCCCCCGGCGGCGCCGGGCGGCGCAGCGCGGCCAGCAGTTCCAGCACCTCCGCCGCGCAGCCGCCCGGGACCAGGGCGGCGTTCCACCCGTAGGAGCGGGGGTCGTGGCCGTGCGGCTCGAAGCAGCGGTACGCCTCCAGCGCCGTGTCCAGGTACTCGGGGCGGTGCGCCGCCAGGTAGTCGACGACCGCCCGCAGCGAGTCCCAGAGGCTGTAGACGTCCAGGCCGTGGAAGCCGGCCCGCTCGGCCGGCGGAAGGCCCGCGTTGCGGTCGCGCAGCCACCGGCAGAACCGGACGGTCTCCTCGTTGGCCCACATCCACGTCGGCCAGCGCTCGTAGGCGTTCAGGGCGGCCCTCGGATCCTGGTGCGCCCCCGGCGCGAGCGTCACGCAGCGGTCGACCCGGCGGCAGTCGGGCCAGTCGCCCTCGACGGCGACGAACCCGAACCCGCGCTCGGCGATCAGCCGCCTGGTCAGCGCGGCCCGCCACGCGTAGTACTCGTGGGTCCCGTGGCTGGCCTCGCCGATCAGCACGCACCGGCCGTCCCCGATGCGGTCGAGGAGCGGGTCCAGATCCTCCGCGTACTCCAGCGGCAGCGCGGCTCCGCGCACGTCGGCGGCGGCGCGCCCTTCCCGGCCTCGCATGGCGACGTCCCCCTCGCGTCCTCCGTCGCGTCCAGGTCCTTACTCTTCGCCTTCCCGGGATTCGGGAAGGCGAAGCGCGCCGGCCGGGATCGGGGCGTGTCAGGGGTCCCGCCGGATGCCCGTCGTGCGGGCGCGGTAGTCGCTGGGGGTCTGGCCGTAGGCGGCGCGGAACGCGCGGCTGAAGGCGGCGGCGTCCGGCAGGCCCCAGCGGTTGGCGATCGCGCCGATCCGCTGCGTGCCGAGGAACGGGTCGCCGAGTTCGCGGCGGCAGTGCTCCAGGCGGCGGGTCCGGACGTACCGGGCGACGGTCGTCCCGGTCGGCGCGAACACCCGGTAGAGCTGGCGGACGGAGATGTGGTGCGCGGCGGCGATCGCGGCGGGGCTCAGCGACGGGTCGTGCAGGCGCGCCTCGATCCACTCCTCGATCGCCCGCAGCATCTCCGCTCCCTCCGGCGACGGGGACGCGGGCGCGCCCAGCCACTCGCTGGCCGCGCCGGTGACCAGCTCGACGAGGGCCCCGCCGAGGTGGTGGGCGTAGATCTCGTCGGACGCCCCGCCGAACGGGTCGCCCGCCGCGGCCCCGCTCCCCGTGGCGGGCCCGGCGCCGTTCGGGGCGGCTCCCCGCTCGCCGTCCTCGGCGCCGCTCTCGGCCAGGGCGCCGAGGAAGGACGAGACGAGCCGCCCGGTCCGGGCCCGCCCGCCGAGCAGCGTGCCGCCGAACGCGGCGAGGCGCTCCCGCGGCAGCGGCACGGCGCTGTGCGGGATCACCACGGTGAAGATGTGGTGGGCGTCGAAGGAGATCTCCACGGGACGGGTCAGGTCGTAGAACACCACGTCCCCCGCGCCGACCACGGCCCGGCGGCCGTTCTGCCGCAGCACGCACGAGCCGCGCAGCACCAGGCCGAGCTTGTAGCACTCGCGGGTGTCGCGGGCGATCTGCAGGGCGCTGCGCCGCACCGCGTGCGCGGGCGCGTGCACGTCGCCGGCCTCCACCGGGCCCAGCACCCGGCCGCTCAACCGGGCGGCGAACCCTCCGGGCAGGCACGGCTGCACGTGGAACGGCCCGAAGGCCGAGCTGATCAGGTGGCGCCAGTAGTCCGCCTGGTCGCGGGCAGGGTGGTCCGAGGTGTCAACGAGCGTGGGCATGACGCTCCTCCGGTCGGCGGGCGGGGTCTCGGACGCCAACCGCAAGGCTTCTACGGCGCGTCAGGAAGGTCAATGAGCGAGTCAGCACGACGCTTCCGGCGGGCTTTGGCACTCGCCGCCAAAGTCACGGCACGCAGCGGCAAGACCGCCCCTTCCCCGGCGGCTTATACATGTCGCGGACCGACTCCCAGGGAGCCCCGCCAACCGGAAGATCCCGGACGACCCCCGAGAGGAACCCCCATGCCAGCCGACGAGCAGGAGACCGGCACCGGCCACGAGCCCGGCACCGGCGACGGCCAGGACAACGGCATCAGCCGCAAGAACTTCATCGTCGCCGCGGGCGCGGCGGGCATCGGCGCGCTCGCGCTGCCCACCGCCGTGTCCGCGGTGACCGCGCCCGCGCAGGCCCGCACCGAGCAGCGGCCGCTCACCCCGACGCCCAAGTGCGACGACGGGGACGACACCCCGACGCACTCGCAGATGGAGGGCCCCTACTTCAAGCCCGGGTCCCCCGAGCGCGCGTCGATCGTGACGCCCGGCATGCCGGGGACCCCCCTCACGGTCTCCGGGATCGTCTACTCGATGTCGTGCACGCCGGTGGCCCACGCCCTGCTCGACTTCTGGCAGGCGGACTATTACGGCAATTACGACAACTACGGCTACAAGCTTCGTGGACATCAATACACGGACGCTTCGGGACGATTCACCCTCACGACGATCGTGCCGGGCCTCTACCCCGGCCGCACCCGGCACATCCACGTCAAGGCACAGGCCCCCTACCGGCAGATCCTGACGACGCAGCTGTACTTCCCGAACGAGCCCCGCAACAGCTCCGACTCGCTCTACGACCCGGCGCTGCTCATGAAGGTCCAGACCACTCCCACGGGCCGCACCGCGAAGTTCGACTTCGTCCTGCAGGTTCCCTGACCGGGGTTCCGCGGCCGGATTCCGTCACCGCTCCCGCGGAATCCCGCCCCCGCCAAGGCACCGGCGCGCCTTGGCGGGGGCTCCCGCTGTGTGACTGCGGGGGCTCCCGCTGTGTGACTGCGGGGGCTCCCGCCGTGTGACTGCGGGGGCTCCCGCCGTGTGGCTACGGGGGCTCCCGCCTGCGGCTTTTCGCGAGGTTCCCCCGGCGCGCCGCGCCGTTTCGCGGGGAACGGGACCGAGACGTGATGCGAATCGGCCACGAAACGGCAAAGGAATGGATAGTCTCCCACCGATCACTTTTGGTTGTGTAAGGAATCTGGGAGCACACGCCACATGAGCGCTGCCAACCGGGCACAGGTCATCACACGGTGGGGGGCCATCGCCTTCATGGCGGCCGCGGTCCTGACCGCCACCGCCGGTGGCTTCGCCCAGTCCTATGCCGGTCTCTACCACTGGGCCCTGGAGCACGGCCTGCGGGGATGGAAGGCCGAGTCCTTCCCCCTGCTGGTCGACCTGTTCATCATCGTCGGTGAACTCGGGCTGTTCCTGCTGGCCATCGACGCCTTCGTCATCAAGCGCCGGGCCCTGATGAGCTGGCTCGACTTCTGCCTGCCGCTGACCATCGCCCTCGCCGGGTGGACGGCCAGCCTCATCTTCAACGTCGGCCATGTCGGCCACAAGACCTTCTCCTTCCAGGCGACGGCCGCGGTCCCGCCGATCGTGTCGATGCTCGGCCTGTTCGTCCTGCTGCGGACGCTGCACCGGTACGTGTCGCAGAGGACCGAGGAGGAGGAGGCCAAGCAGCCCGAGCCGCAGACGCGCGCGATCGCCGGGCCGGTCACGCTGAACCAGATCACCCTGATGCCGCTGCGCAACACCGGCCCGTTCGCGCAGATCCAGGTGCCCGGGTACTCCGGCAAGGCGATCGAGTCCGGGACCGCGGGGAGGGCCGAGGCCAAGGGCGCGCCCGCGGGCGAGGCCGCTCCGGCCCCGGCCGCACCGGCCGCCTCCGCTCCGGCCGCGGCACCCGCCGCGACCGAGGCGCCCGCGCCCGCGCCGGTCCCCGAGCCGGAGCCGGAGCCGGAGCTGGCCGTGGTCAGCGCCGCGTCCCGCGGCAGCCTCAACGGCCGCAGCTCCTACGGCACCGTCACCGAGGAGGAGGCGCCCGTCGGGCCCGCGCCGGAGAACCTGCGGTCCCTCGTCATCGACATCCTCGAACGCCGCCACGGCGACGTCGCCGCGACGCTCGCCGAGGTCAGGGCCGAGGGCTACCGCTGCGACGAGGCCGAGATCCAGCGGATCAGCGACAACCACTGGTTCCCGTACGCGGTGTACCGGCTGCTGGCCAAGCACCACGGCGACGGCGAGCTGGTCGCCCAGGAGCTGAAGGCCCAGGGCATCGTCTACGACCAGGTGACGCTGGACGCGCTCGTCCAGTCCTGGCGCGTCTGACCCCGCGCTCTTTCCGCGCGTTCCGGACCGGCCGCCCGCCACCGCGGGCGGCCGGTCCGCGTTCTCGCCACCCGCCGCGCGCGGGTCAGCGGGCGCCGCGGCCCGCCTTCTGCAGCGCGGGCTCGCCCGAGGCGTCGTCGTCGTGCACGTAGCGGCGCCCGCGCAGCAGCGACACCAGCGCCGCGACCAGCGACATCGCGATCGCCATGCCGAACACGATGACCAGGCCGTGGTGGAACGGCTCGGAGATCAGGTGCGGGAAGTACGAGCGGCCGGTGAGGGTGGCCACGTCGTCCGGCGCGAGGCCGCCGAGCACGTGGAACTGCGCGAGCAGGTTCTGGATCGGGTTGTAGCCGAGGAACGCGGCGAAGAGCGTGCCGACCGGCGGCAGCTCCCCCACCTGGGCGGCGGGCCCGGGCGGGACGCCGTGCTCGGTCAGGCCCCGCGTCAGCGTCCTCGGCAGCGTGTCGGACAGTCCCGCGATCATCAGGGAGAAGAACACGCCGATCGACAGCACCATGCCGGCGTTCATGAAGGTGGCGCGCATCCCGGAGGCCACGCCGCGCTGGTCCGCCGGGACCGAGTTCATGATCGCGGTGGTGTTGGGCGCGGCGAACAGCCCGGAGCCGATCCCGTTGAGGAAGATCAGCAGCGCGAAGGTGGCGTACCCGAAGTCGGTCGGGATCACCAGCAGCCCGGCGAACGCCAGCGCCGACAGCACGAGGCCGCCGGAGGCGAACGCGCGGGCGCCGTGCCGGTCGGACAGGTGCCCCGAGATCGGCCCGGCGACCAGGAAGCCGGCGGTGAGCGGCAGCAGGTAGATGCCGGCCCACAACGGGGTGGCCTCGTAGTCGTAGCCGTGCAGCGGCAGCCAGATGCCCTGCAACCAGATGATCAGCATGAACTGCATCCCGCCGCGCGAGATCGCGGCGAGCAGCCCGGCCAGGTTGCCGGCGGCGAACGCCCGGATCCGGAACAGGCTCAGATGGAACATCGGCTGCTCGACCCGGGTCTCGATCCAGCAGAACAGCGCCAGGACGGCGACGCCGCCGATCATCCCGGCGAGCACCCAGGGGTTCGTCCAGCCCATGTCGTGCCCGCCGTAGGGCTGGATCCCGTAGGTGATCGCGGCGAGCAGCGCGGTCAGCCCGACCGCGAACGTCACGTTGCCGAGCCAGTCGATCCTCGCGCCGACCGCCCGCCTGGCGGTCTCGACCAGGCTCCGGTACGCCCAGAGCGTCCCGACGATCCCGATGGGCGCCGAGGCGAAGAACACCAGCCGCCAGTTGATCTCGCTCAGCAGCCCGCCGGCGACCAGGCCGATGAACGTCCCGGCGATGCCCGCGACCTGGTTGACGCCCATCGCCATGCCGCGCCGGTGGGCGGGGAACGCGTCGGTGAGGATCGCGGCCGAGTTCGCCATCAGCATGGCGCCGCCGATCCCCTGGAAGACCCGCCAGCCGATGAGCCAGAGCGCCCCGGCGCCCCCGTGCAGCGGGTCGAGCGCCAGTACGAGCGTCCCGACCGTGAAAACCGCGAACCCGGCGTTGTACATCCGCACGCGCCCGAACATGTCCCCGAGCCGCCCGAGCGTCACCACCAGCACCGCCGAGACGAGCATGTAGCCCATCAGCATCCAGAGCAGGTAGCTGACGTTGCCGGGTTCGAGGGGGTTCAGATGGATGCCGCGGAAGATCGCCGGCAGCGAGATGATCACGATCGAGGAGTTGACCGTGGCCAGCAGCATGCCGAGCGTCGTGTTGCTCAGCGCGATCCACGGATAGTGCTTGGACGGCACGCCGCGCCCTCCCCCGTCGGAGATACTTTCTTACGCTAACTAATCATAAACCCGTCGAAACCGGCCAGTCCGGATAGGCTTACTCCGGTGGACGGACGACACCGGCTGGACCTGAGCGACGAGGACCTCCTCGCCTTCTGGCGGGAGCGCCACCTGTGCACGCTCGTCACCCTCCGCGCCGACGGGACCCCGCACTCGGTCCCCGTCGGCGCGACGCTGGACGCCGGCACCGTCCGCGTGATCACTTCGGCCTCCTCGGCGAAGGCCCGCCATGTCCGCGACGCGGGCGCGTCCGGCCTGCCCGCGGCCGTCACGCAGGTGGACGGCCGCCGCTGGTCGACCGTCGAGGGCCGCGCCGTCCTGCGGACCGACCCGGACTCGGTGGCCCACGCGGAGGATCTCTACACCGCCCGCTACAAGCCCCCGCGCCCGAACCCGAACCGCGTCGTCATCGAGATCACCCCGACCCGGGTGCTGGGCAACCTCTGACACCGCCTTCCGGCGGCGGGCGCCGGGACGGCGGTCAGTAGCCGTAGGCGACCGCGCAGCTCTGGCCACCGTCCACGGTGTCCCTGAAGTCGCCTTCGGTCACCCTGCCGAAGGAGTCGACTCCTCCGAGGCAGGCGTACCGGGGGCCGTCGTCGGTGGCCAAGCCGAGAACCATCCCGCCGCCGGGATCCAGCCTGATGGTCCGGGTGACCTTCATCGGCTTGCCGGCGGCGAACGAGAACAGGACGAAGCTCGGCGGGCGCGCCTTCCTCATCGCGCCGTAGCCCGCACGCCCGCCCGGGTTCATCACGGCCGTGGTGACCGCGGCGGAGTCGTCGGGCTGCCGGAACAGGACGCGGCCGTCCCGCAGATCGGCGCTCCGCCCGTTCGTGTCGAGGGCGTACACGGTAACGTTCCCGACCCCGCCCTCAAGGAAGGGATTGTGCGCGGCATCCAGCCGCACGTCGCTGACGGCGTAGCCGAGCGTGCGGCTGTCGCCCGCCCAGACGATCTCACCGACGAGTGAGGGGGCGGCCGTGCTCCAGGCTCGCGTCCGGCCCGAGCCAAGGTCGAGGACGCTCACCACCGCCTGGGGCTGCGCGCCATTCGCGCAAGGAGCCGTCGCGTAGGCGAGCCGTTCACCGTCCGGGCTCATGGCCAGCCCGGCCACGCGCGCCGGAACGGTGTCTTCCACGAGCGGCCCGAGATCCTTCACCCGGCCGCCGCCGGTGAGACGGAACCGGTGGAACCGGGTCGTGCACGTCTTCTCCTTGAAGGCGGAGAACACGAACACGCCCCCCGGCCCCTCGATGAGCGACCGCGCCGCTCCGGCCGATCGCGGCGCGGGCACCGAGTCCACAGGCCGCCCCCCGCCCGCCTGAACCGCCCTGACCTCGAACCACGGCTCCGGGCCGCTCCCCTGGGAGGCGCTTCCGAACCTGCCCACCGCGACGATGAAGCGCGGCCTGCGCTGGTCACCGGGCAGCGCGGTGGTGGCCGCCGACCCGTCCACCAGCAGGTTCACGGCGCCGATGGAGGCGGCGACGGACACGGCCAGCGCCAGCGGGGCCGCCCATCGCCGGACGGCCCACGACCTCGGCCGGGCTTCTTGCCGCTCGTCCCCTTCGTCCGCCATCTGATGATCATGCCCTCCAGGCGGGGCGCCGCGTCGCCGTTTCGCTTCGAGCGCGGCGTCCCGCGGGCGCGCGCCAGGGTGCGCCTCCGGTGCCGCGCGCCTGGTGGGCACGGTCCATCGGTGAGGGATCGCCAGTGCCCACGGCGGCGCGTCCGGATCCGGCCAGGGCGGTCCTCGGGTCAGCCGCGGGCGGTGGCGACGGCCGCCTGACCGAGGCTGATGCCGCCGTCGTTGGGAGGGACGCGGTGGTGGGTCAGCACGTCGAAGCCCGCGTCGGCCAGGCCGGAGACGGCGCGGCCGAGCAGGAGCATGTTCTGGAACACCCCGCCGGAGAGCGCGACCGTGCCGAGGCCCGTCTCCGACCTGATGCGGGAGGCCGCGGCGACGACGAGCGCCGCGACGCCGTTGTGGAACCGCGCGGCGATCGCAGGGACGGGGACGCCGGCCCTGAGGTCGCTCACCACCGCGTCCACGAACTCGCCGCCCGCGACCGTGAAGCCGGTCGTGCCGTTCAGCGTCGCCGGGTAGGCGCCGGTCTCGGCGGGGTCGGCGCACTGCTCCAGTTCGACGGCGGCCTGCCCCTCGTAGTTGACGCGGTCGCGGACGCCGAGGACGGCGGCGACCGCGTCGAAGAGGCGGCCCATGCTGGAGGTCGGCGGCGCGTTGACGCCGCGCCGGGCCAGGGCGGTCACCGCGGCCCAGTCGGGGCGGCGGGCCACCGGCAGGTCGCCCGGGACCCCGTAGGCCGCCGCCATGCGCCACGGCTCGCGGATCGCGGCGGCGCCGCCGGGCAGCGGAACCGGTTCCAGATGCCCGGCGCGCTCGAAGCCGCGCAGGTCGGCGACCAGGAACTCGCCTCCCCACAGGGTGCCGTCGGTCCCGTACCCGGTGCCGTCGAACGCGACGCCGATCACCGGGCCGTCCGCGCCGTTGTCGGCGAGGCAGGAGGCGATGTGCGCGTGGTGGTGCTGGACGGCGACCCCGGGCAGGTCCTGGTCGAGCGCGTACTTCGTGGACAGGTACTCCGGGTGCGGGTCGTAGGCGATCAGTTCGGGCGCGATGTCGAACAGCCGCCGGAAGTGGCCGATGCCCTCCTCGAAGGCGCGGAGCGTCTCGTGGTTCTCCAGGTCGCCGATGTGGTGGGAGACGAACGCCCGGCCGTCGCGGGTCAGGCAGAACGTGTTCTTCAGCTCCGCGCCGCAGGCCAGCACCGGGCGACCGGCGGGGACGGGGATCGGCTCCGGCGCGTAGCCGCGGGAGCGGCGGACGGGGAGCGGGCGGCCGCGGAACGTCCGCACCACCGAGTCGTCGGTGCGGGTGTGGATGGGACGGTCGTGCAGGAGGAAGGCGTCGGCGATGCCGGCGAGCCGCCCCAGGGCGTCCTCGTCACGGTAGGCGATCGGCTCGTCCGAGACGTTGCCGCTGGTCAGGACGACCGATTCGGTGACGAGCAGGTGGTGCAGCGGGGTGTAGGGCAGCAGAAGGCCGACGGACCGGTTTCCGGGTGCGACCGCGTCCGCCAGGGCGGCGCCCGGCCGGCGCCGCGCGAGCACGATCGGGCGCCGCGGCCCGGTGAGCAACTCTTCCTCGGCGGCCGAGAGGTCGCACAGGGCCCGGGCCGCCTCCAGGTCGGGGACCATCACGGCGAACGGCTTGTCCTCGCGGTGCTTGCGGGAACGCAGCGCGGCCACCGCCCCCGGGTCCGCCGCCCGCGCCGCGAGGTGGTAGCCGCCGAGGCCCTTGACCGCGAGGACCCCGCCCCGCGCCAGCACCGCCCGCGCGGCCTCCAGGGGCTCGTCGGCGTGGGGGCGCAGGGCGAGGGACGGGCCGCAGGCCGGGCAGCACACCGGCTGGGCGTGGAACCTGCGGTCGGCCGGGTCCTCGTACTCGGCGGCGCACGGCCCGCACATCGCGAAGCCCGCCATGGTGGTGTTCGGACGGTCGTAAGGCACGCCCGTGACGATCGTGAAACGCGGCCCGCAGCCCGTGCAGTTGATGAACGGGTACCGGTGGCGCCGGTCGCCCGGGTCGCGCATCTCGCGCAGGCAGTCGTCGCAGGTCGCCGCGTCCCAGGACACGAGGGCCCGGCGCTCGCCCGACGCGTCGCTGCCCACGATGGCGAAGCCGCCGCGCCCCACGGCGTCCAGCTCCCGCGTGGTGACGCGCTCGACGAGGGCGAGCCGGGGCGGGCGCGTGCGCAGCCCGTCCAGGAACCGCCCGACCTTGTCGGGAGCGCCCTCGACCTCGATGAACACGCCGCCCGCGTCGTTGCCGACCAGCCCCGACAGCCCGAGGCCGGTCGCGAGGCCGTGCACGAAGGGCCGGAAACCGACGCCCTGCACGACCCCCTCGACGCGGACACCGACCCTGACGTCCACCCCGCCATTGTGCCCTGCCGGTCACCGTCGGTGACCGAAGGCTACCGGGCGTGTCCCGACGGACGACTCCGCGGCAGGAGGGGCGGACGCCGGGCGTGTTCGGCGCCGGAGGTCACTGCTCCCCGGTGTACATGGCGATGGTGAAGTCCGCCGCGGTGCGGGCGGTGGCCTCGTCGGCGCCGGCCGCGACGTCGGCGGCGTACCAGCCCTCGCCGGCCTGCCGCGCGAACTCGCGGCCCTCCTCGGACATGGCCCAGGAGTCGCCGAGCTTGGCCCGGGCGTCCTCGCCGGACTCCACGTGGATGGTGAGGCCGAGGAGCCCCATGTCCCAGCCGATGCCGACGACGCCCGGGCCGAACTGGTTCTGCGAAGGGTCGACGAGGGCGGTGTGCTCCAGTTCGAACCGGGTCCGGCCGTCCGCCTCGGGGGTCAGCCGGACCTCGATCCAGGTGGTCTGGCCGCCGTACTCCCACGTCGCCGCGAACCCCTTCGGCGGGTCGCAGCGCTCGATCGTCCCGCTGGCGTTGCCCTCCAGATGGAAGCGGCCGCCGAGCCGCAGGTCGCCGGAGACGGGCAGGAACCAGCGGGAGATCCGCTCGGGGTCGGTGACGGCGTTCCACAGGTCGTCGACGCCGGTGTCGTAGACCCTGCTGATCGTCGCGGTCCTCGCGGTGCCGGACTCCAGCGCCTTCTCGCCCACCGTGCGGGTGACCGTGTTGATCTGGCCGGTGACTTCGATCATGTCTCGCTCCCTGGGTCGTCCTGATGCGTGCGGTGTGCGCGCTTCCCGCGGGCGATCTCGGTCGCCAGGGCGTCCAGACGCGGCGTCCAGGACCGGCGGAAGCGTTCGAGCCACGCGTCCAACTCCTGCAGCGGTGCTGAGTCGACAGCGTAGAGCCGGCGCGTCCGTTCCGCCCGCACGACGGCGAATCCGTTGTCGCGCAGCACCTTCAGGTGCTGGGACACGGCGGGCTGGGAGATCCCGAACTCCTTCCGGACGACCGCCGTGAGGTCGCCGGACGAGCGCTCGCCGTCGGCGAGCAGTTCGAGGATCCGGCGCCGGACGGGGTCGCCCACCACATCGAATGCGTGCACGTGACCCAAGTTACAGGCTCGGCTTATATAAGCCAAATCTCAAGTTCAGTGTCCGGCGAGAAGCCTCTCGAACGGGACGGGCGCCTCGTACGGATCGGCCTTCGGCGGGGCCGGACGGGCCTCCACCAGGGCGGCCAGTTCCGCTCCTGCCCGGGCGACGCGTTCGGGCAGGGCGGTCTCGGCGCTCCCCCAGTCCGCGGACGCCGCGAAGACACCGGTCGGGACGACGCTAGCGCGCAGGTAGGCGAACAGGGGGCGCATCGCGTAATCGATCGCCAGGGAGTGCCGGGCGGTACCGCCGGTCGCGCCGAGCAGCACCGGCGTGCCCTCCAGGGAACCGCGTTCCAGGACGTCGAAGAACGTCTTGAACAGCCCGCTGTAGGACGCGTTGAAGACGGGCGTCACGGCGATGAGGCCGTCGGCGTTCGCCACCGTCTCGATGGCGGTGCGGAACGTCCCGGACGGGAAGCCGGTCAGGGTCGCGTCGACCATGGCGTGCGCGTGGTCGCGCAGCTCGACCGTCTCGACGGTCGCGCCCTCCCGGAGGGCCCCGGCCGCCGCCTCGGCGAGGCGGTCGGCCAGGAGCCGGGTGGACGAGGGCTGCCCGAGCCCGGCGGAGACGACGGCGAGCGTGGTCATCGCACCTCCTCGGTGAGACGGGACGCGTGGGTCGGGGCGGTCGCCGGGACGTGCGCGGGA
Organism: Actinomadura sp. NPDC048021; assembly: GCF_040653135.1. NCBI lineage: Bacteria > Bacillati > Actinomycetota > Actinomycetes > Streptosporangiales > Thermomonosporaceae > Actinomadura > Actinomadura sp. NPDC048021. Next base: position 67,211 of record NZ_JBEZJQ010000024.1, on the reverse strand, counting down.
CGCAGCGACTCGAACTCCTTGCGCAGCACGGGCACGACCTCCTCCCCCAGCATGTCGATCTGCTCCAGGACGGTCTTCAGCGGCAGGCCCGCGTGGTCCATCAGGAACAGCTGGCGCTGGTAGTCGCCGAAGTGGTCGCGGAACGTCAGCGTCTTGTCGATGACCTGCTGGGGGCTGCCGACCGTGAGGGGCGTCTCCGAGGTGAACTCCTCCAGGGAGGGCCCGTGCCCGTAGACGGGCGCGTTGTCGAAGTACGGGCGGAACTCGCGGACGGCGTCCTGGGAGTTCCTGCGCATGAAGACCTGGCCGCCGAGGCCGACGATCGCCTGGTCGGCGGAGCCGTGCCCGTAGTGCTCGTAGCGGCGCCGGTACAGGCCGATCAGGCGCTGGAAGTGGTCCGTCGGCCAGAAGATGTGGTTGGCGAAGAAGCCGTCGCCGTAGAAGGCGGCCTGCTCGGCGATCTCCGGGCTGCGGATCGAGCCGTGCCAGACGAACGGCGGGACCCCGTCCAGCGGACGCGGCGTCGAGGTGAACGACTGGAGCGGCGTGCGGTGCTTCCCCTCCCAGTCGACGACGTCCTCGCGCCACAGCCGGTGCAGGAGGTGGTAGTTCTCGATGGCGAGCGGGATGCCGTCGCGGATGTCCTTGCCGAACCAGGGGTAGACGGGGCCGGTGTTGCCGCGGCCCATCATCAGGTCCACCCGGCCGTCGGCGAGGTGCTGGAGCATCGCGAAGTCCTCCGCGATCTTCACCGGGTCGTTGGTGGTGATCAGAGTGGTCGCGGTGGACAGGATCAGCCGCTCGGTGCGCGCCGCGATGTAGCCGAGCATCGTGGTCGGGGAGGACGGCACGAACGGGGGGTTGTGGTGCTCGCCGGTCGCGAAGACGTCCAGGCCGGCCTCCTCGGCCTTGAGCGCGATCGCGACCATGGCCTTGATCCGCTCGGCCTCGGTCGGGACGCGCCCGTCGGTCGGGTCGGGGGTGACGTCGCCGACCGTGAATATCCCGAACTGCATGCCGGCCTCCAATAGTAGAACTTTCAATTATCCTACCGAACCGCGACCCCCGGGCGGGTATTCCTGCCCCGCCGCCCGGGAGGACGCGGTGACCGCCCTGCTAGGCGACCTGAGCCGGCAGCAGCGGCGCCGGGCGCGGGACGGCGGGCAGGAAGAGGCGCCCGCTGAGCGCGCCCCGGACCGTCCGGACGCCGGCCACGGCCCAGGCCGTGACGAGAAGCAGGTAGAGGAGCACGGCCACGCCGGTCAGCGCGTCCAGGCCCGTGATCCGCGACAGGCCGGACGCGCCGGTCACGCACGTCCCGACCGGGAAGGTGAACGCCCACCACGTCATCGCGAACGGCATGCCGCCGCGCAGCGCCCGCAGGTTGGCGGTCGCCGCGATGCCCAGCCAGAGCAGCGCGAAGCCCATCACCGGCGCGCCGTAGAGGACGGCGAACGCGCGCGCCGCCGCCGCGTATCCGGGAGCGGCCTGCCCCGCCGCGTTCGCGATCTGCACGACGGCCGTGGTGGACTGCCCGAGCGGCCCGAGCACGAGGAACAGCGTCGGCGTGAGGGCCACCGGTGACGGCGGCCCGCCGGCGAGCCGCGACCAGATGCCGGGCAGCAGGACCAGCGTGGCCAGCAGGCTCGCGCCGAACAGGCCGTAGCAGCCGAACATCATCGTGGCGCGGGCCTGCCCTTCCGGCAGGTGCGGGACGAGCGCGGGCCCGAGCGCCGCGGCGACCATCGGGGCGACGACGGGCAGCAGCCAGGTCGGGTTCGCGGGCCCCGGCCGGTGCCTGGTGATCATGAGGTAGGGGACGCCGGCGGCGGCCAGCACGGCGTAGAGGGTCCCGAGCGTCCAGAGGACGGCGTCCAGGGCGATCGCCGCCCGGATGCCGATCACCTCGGGGCCGAGCATGAGCGTCCCGTAGCCGACGGCGAGCATCGCCATCGGCGGGCAGCCGTAGAACACCGCCGTGGCCGGGTTGTCCAGGAGCTGGGACCGCGCCACGTCCGTGTGCCGGGCGAAGTGGACGGCGCGCGCCGCCATGAGCGCGACGAGCATCAGCAGCGAGCCCGCCCACACGACCACGGCGAAGGCGTGCAGGCCGGGGACGTCGACCGGCAACGCGTTCGCCCCGTTCGCAACGATCGACGTGCCCATGACGGCCGCGTACCAGTTGGGACCGAGATGCCGGAACGCCTCGGTCGGGCGGTCGAGCGCGCCCAGCAGGGCGCGGTTCGGGGTGGGAAGGCTCATGACGTCCAGGTTCCACCGCATTCGCGGCCATCAGTAGAGGTCATGGCTCTATGGGGTCATAAAGCAAAGCTATGGGTCCGTAGAATCGGGGTCATGGCCGTCTCGCACCGCGTCCCCGACCTCGGCGCCCTCGAACTGCTGCTCGCCGTCGTCCGGCTCGGCAGCGTCGGGCGCGCGGCGGCCGAGGTCGGCGTCACCCAGCCCGCCGCCAGCGCCCGCATCCGCTCGATGGAGCGGCAGCTCGGCGTGGCACTGCTCGAACGGTCGCCGCGCGGCTCCCGTCCCACCGAGGAGGGCGCGCTGGTCGCCGAGTGGGCCCGGCAGGTGGTCGCGGCGGCGGAGGCGCTCGACGCGGGGCTCGACGCGCTGCGGGAGCGGCGCGACGGGCGGCTGCGCGTCGTGGCGAGCCTCACGGTCGCCGAGTACCTGATGCCCGGCTGGCTGGTGACCCTCCGGACCGTCCGCCCGGGCGTCGCGGTGACCCTGCGCACCGCCAACTCGACCGTGGTCGCCGAGCAGGTGCGCGGCGGCGGCGCCGACCTCGGGTTCGTCGAGGGGGCGCGCACGCCGGCCGGGCTGCACGGCACCGTCGTCGCCACCGACCGGCTCGTCGTCGTGGTCGGCCCGCGGCACCCCTGGGCGCGGCGGCGCTCCGGGGTCCCGGCCGCCGAGCTGGCGCGGACGCCGCTCGTCCTGCGCGAGGAGGGGTCGGGGACGCGCGAGGTCCTGGACCGGGCGCTGGCCGCGCACGGCGGGACGGCGCCGCCGATGCTGCAGCTCGCGTCCACCACCGCGCTGAAGGCGGCGGCCGTCTCCGGAGCCGGGCCGGTCGTGGTGAGCGATCTGGCCGTCGCCGACGAGGTGGCCGCCGGGCGGCTGGTCTGCGTCCCCGTCCCCGAACTGGATCTCGCGCGCCCGCTGCGCGCGGTCTGGCCGGCGGGCCGGCGCCCCGCCGGTCCCGCCCGCGACCTCCTGGGCCTGACCCGCGCGTCCCGCGCCGGCGGCTAGCCGTGTTCCGAAGTCCCGGCCCACTTCGCTCGCCTGGCGGCTCGCGGCGTGACCGGGCCTGGGCGCTCGGGCCCGTGGTCAGCGGTCGAGCGGGACCTCGGCCCCCGGGCGGGGCGCGCCGGCGGCGGTGAACACGGTCTGGATCTCCAGCGCGATCGCGATCTCGTCGCCGAGCATGACCCTGTCGCCCTGCAGCGGGATGTTGAACTCGATGCCGAAGTCGCGGCGGCTGATGGAGGCGGTCGCGGTGAATCCCGCGCGGACGCCGCCCCACGGGTCGGGGCCCACGCCGTGGAACTCGGTCAGCAGCCGGACCGGACGGGTCACGTTCTTGATCGTCAGGTCGCCGAGCAGGTGGTAGCGGGGGGTGCGGGCGCGGCGGCCGGTCTTGGCACGTTCCACGCCGGTGCCGGCGAAGCTCATCACCGGATGGCGGCGCACGTCGAGGAAGTCGGCGGAGCGGACGTGCTCGTCCCGCTCGGCGCTGCGGGTGTCGATCGATCCCATTCGGATCTCCGCCCGGGCGGTGGACTCCATCGGGTCCTCCCCGATCACGATCTCGCCCTCGAAGTCCGGGAACGAGCCGCGCACCGTCGTCATCAGGTGCCGCACCGAGAAAGTGATCTCGGAGTGGACCGGGTCGATGGCCCAGCGGCCGGCTTCGAGGTCGGGTACCTCGCCACCCATAAATCCCCCAAAAGTCAGATAACTCGGCAAAAGTACCCCAAAACTCACTCTGGTCTGTCCGGGCTCCGAGGGGGAATGCTTCGTACATGATCGGTGAACACGTGCTGGCCGGATACGTCCCCGACGCGGGCGGCCGGGAGGCACTCGACCTCGCCCGCGGGATCGTCGCGCTGACCGGCGGCCGGCTGAGCGTAGCGACCGTCCATCCGCCGGACCTGCCCGCCGCGGCCGGCGAGGCCCGCGCGCTCCTGGACCAGGTGGCCGACCTCCTGGACGGCGAGCCCGCGGACCTGCTCGTCCAGGAGGGCCGCAGTGTCGGGCGCGGCCTGACCGTCCTCGCCAGCCGGATCGGCGCCGACCTGATCGTCGTCGGCTCCCCCGAGGGCGGCGCCCGCGGCCGCATCGGCGTCGGCGCCGCCGCCGACCACCTGCTCCACTCGGCGACCGAGGCCGTGATGCTCGCCCCGTCCGGCCACCGGCCGCCCGACGAGCTGGCCCGGATCACGGTCATGTACGTGCGGCGGCCCCAGTGCGACGAGGCGGTCATCCGCGCCGCCCAGGCCGCCGAGCGGCTGGAGGTGCCGCTCCGGCTGGTCACCCTGGCCATCGGCGACGTCAACCCCGAGCCCCTCCGCGACGACCTCGCCCTCGCCATCCGGCTCGCCCTGGACTCCGCGGAACTGGTCCCCGAGGACGTCACCGCCGAGGTCGCCGAGGGCGACGACGTCGCGGACGCGCTCGAGGACGTGGACTGGCCCGAGGGCGAGCTGCTGGTCTGCGCGTCCAGCGAGGACGCCGCCGCCCACCGCGTCTTCCTGGGCGAGGTGGCGCTCAAGGTCCTGCGCGCGGCGCCCTGTCCGGTCGCCGTCCTCCCGCGAGGCTACTACTGAGTAGTCCCTTATGACCGTTTCCATGGAAGCGGTTGCCGCCCACCGTTTACCTCGGCTACATTCCGTCGAGATCGGAACGTGACCTTGGACCGGGGCGCGTTCCGTCCCCCGGTCGGGCGCCACCTCGCCCGAACGAGCGAGGCGCGTCAGGAGCGAGATGGACCCGATCGGCAAGAAGCTGCTCGACATCGCCACGAAGGAGCTCGGGTACACCGAGAAGGGCGACGGCTACACCAAGTTCGGCGAGTGGTACCGCAAGAACCTCGACGGCGACCACGACGAGTACTTCTCGACGGCGCCCTGGTGCGACATGTTCCTCGCCTGGGCCGCCGACAAGGCCGACGTCGCCGGCCAGGCCGGGCAGTTCGCCTCCACCATCGACCACGCCAAGTGGTTCAAGAAGAACGACGCCTGGGGCCACGACCCCGAACCCGGCGCCATCGTCTTCTACGACTGGAACGGCTCCGGCGACATCGACCAGATCGACCACGTCGGCATCGTCGAGAAGGTCGACGGCCACACGCTCCACACCATCGAGGGCAACGCCGACGGCTACAAGCTCATGCGCAAGACCCGCGACATGGACTCCGTCGTCGGCTTCGGCTACCCGTCCAAGATCAAGGTCGAGGCCAAGTACACCCCGAAGCACGCCGCGCCCGCCCCCGCCGTCGACCAGGTCGGCGCCCCCGCCGCCACGACGCGCACCCACGAGCAGCAGCAGCACTCCCCCGCCCCCGAGCACGTCCCCGCCCAGGAGGTCGTCCTCGGCGGCATCCTCGCCTTCGTCCTCTGCGGGACCGTGGCCCTCGCGGCCGGCCGCGCCGCCGCCGCGAAGGCCCCCACGTCGCCGCCCATCCGCGTCCGCAAGCGCGGCAAGCACCACCGCCCCGCCACCCCGGTCGCCCTCCCCGCCGACGTCACCCCCGCCGACCTCGACGCCGCGGACGCCGGCACCACCGTGATGCCCGCCATCTCCCTCGCCGCCGCCCACGCGGCCGAGGACCGCGAGTTCTGGGGCCGCATCGCCCACCTCGAAGAGGACAGCGAGCTCGACTTCTGGAACACCCTGCACGCCGAGCTCACCGACTCCGCATCCGACCGGTACGCAAGCACTCCAGGATTCCGCTAGAGTTGTTCGTGCGAGCCCGGGGGGCGACCCCCGGACCGGCACGCGGACGTGGCTCAGTTGGTAGAGCATCACCTTGCCAAGGTGAGGGTCGCGGGTTCGAATCCCGTCGTCCGCTCTGAGAGGCCCCCGTCAGGCAGGCCTCGCTCTGGTGGAGTGGCCGAGAGGCGAGGCAACGGCCTGCAAAGCCGTGTACACGGGTTCAAATCCCGTCTCCACCTCGCAGCACACGCAAGGGCGATTAGCTCAGTGGGAGAGCGCTACCTTGACACGGTAGAGGCCACTGGTTCAATCCCAGTATCGCCCACGAGTCGGGCCATCCTGGTCGGCGCCTATGGCGCCTTCCCCGGTGGCCCGCAGTGCTTTTCTGGGGGGCGACCCCCAGACCCCCGATGTGGGGGACTCCGTCCCCCACGCCCCCTGCGTGCGGGCTGAGCTTTCTGGCGCGTCCTCGGGGGTCACTCAGCTGGGCTTCCTGATCTTTCCCTCTCCTCCGCTGGCTGTAGAGCGGCGTTGGGACCACCTGGCCGATCTCGGGCGAGGCTGAGGTGGTCACAGCAACTCGGGCCCAGCCCTATCGGGTCAGCGGCGGACGCGGTAGCGGATGTGGGTGGCCTCGGGCGTGTCGATCACCTGAATGATCTCCAACTCGATCTCCGACGGCAGGACGTCGAACAACCGGCGCCCCGCGCCCAGGAGTACTGGAATGTGGTGGATCTGCACTTCGTCCAGCACTCCGGCCTCGAGGGCCTGCTGCACCGTGTAGGCGCCGCCACGAATCTGGACGTCCCGTTCCCCGGCGGCGGCCTTCGCCTGCGCCATCGCGCTTTCGATCCCGTCGTTCACGTAGGTCACCAGCGGATAGCCCCACCTGGCGGCCGGGCCGGGCGGCCGGTGGCTGGGGACGAAGATCGGGAGACCGCCGTGGGAGCCGCCCCAGTGGTCCATGAGCTCAGCGGTCCGCCGTCCCGCGAGGATCGCGCCGGCCCCGTTCCATTCGTCCTGGAACTGCTTGACCGGCTCGGGATGCCGGTCCGAGTCAGCCCACTTGTGCAGCCGCTCGCCATCGTCGCCGCCGAGGAAGTCGTTGGGATCGGCGATGTACCCGTCGAGGGACATCGACATGTCGAGCACCGATGTGGACACGGCCCACTCCTCGTTTCACGGCGTGGCCCCTCGGCCACCGCCTGCTCCCGGGTCCGGAGATAAACTGTGTCCCCCGAACACTGTGTACGGTAGAGACAGTTTCGACGGTTGGCAAGCGGGAGGCGACGTGGCGGTCAACGAGGATCCGAGGACACTGGCGGAGCTGTTGTGGGGCCTGCGGAAGCCGCGCGCCAGAGGCCCCAGGCCCGCCTTCGACCTCGCCCGGCTGGCCGACACCGCCGTCAAGGTCGCCGATACCGAGGGCCTGGAGGCGGTCTCCATGCACCGCGTCGCCGCCGAGCTCGGCCTCACCAAGATGGCCCTGTACCGCTACGTCAAGGGCAAGACAGAGCTGATGGCCATCATGGTCGAGGCGGCGGTCGGCACACCCCCCGACCTGAGCGGGGCGGCCGGCTGGCGGGCCAAGCTGGAGGAGTACGCCCGCGGGCTGTCCGCCGCCTGGCAGCGCCACCCCTGGCTGCCGTCGGTCACCGTGGGCGACCGTGTCATGGGCCCACGTGAGGCCGCATGGTCCGAAAGAGCCCTCAGCGCCCTCACCGACACCCCCCTGACCGAACGCGAACGGCTCGACGCGGTCATGACGGTGTCCCATCACATCCGCGCCACCCACCCGGCCGCCACCCAAGGCACTCAGACCTGGACGGACGGCAGCGCCGCCCCCATCATGCGCGAACTGCTCCTCCTGAACTCCGACCGCTTCCCGCTGCTTGCCACCACCGTGGCCATCCCCTCGACCACCACGACCCGGGAGTTCGGCCTCCTCGCCCTCCTCGACGGTCTCGAACGCACCATCTCTCAACGCACCCACAGCAACGGCGACGAACAAACGGCTTCGCGCCCAGATCCTCCGTAAGCGATCTGCCCACCGACGGCCGGATTCCGGCTGGTGCCACTCCCGCGACCCTGTGAACCGGAGTCGAGCAGATGAGCGGGGATGCCGAACCCGATTACCCGGTGCGCCTATGGCGTGACGGCGCGGGGCATGGGCGTGCGGCTCAGCGCTGCGGATGCGGGGTGAAGGCCGCCGCGCGGGCGTAGAGCTTGTACAGCTTGAACTGGCCGGCGAAGGAGAGGCCGCAGGCGTTGTCGAGGACGCGGGTCGCCTTCTCGTTGCTGAGGGTGGTGCCCCGCGCCCCGGGATGGTCGATCTGGCCGCCCATGAACACCTGCATCCTGGTCAGCATGTGGTCGCGCTGGTCGGTGTTCATCCCGTGCCAGGAGTGGCACGTCACCGCCGCGAGCAGCGCGTCGTTGAGCTCCCCCGTCGCGCCGTGGTCGTGGCCGTCGGCGGGCGCGGCCTTCCCGGCGGCCGGGGACTTGAACCAGGGGCACGGGCCGCCGGGCTTCAGGTCGGACATGCAGACGATCAGCTCGGCCTCGTTCTCGAGATTGCCGAGGCCGATGCTCAGCCAGGGGACCTTGCCGTTCAGGCAGTCGGGCAGGTTCTTCGGGGAGCCGGTCGCGTTGCCGTTGGAGTACCAGCAGTTCCCCACGTTGCCGGGGAACGCGTCCCACCAGAAGTCGACGCCGTTGCCGGACATCGTGTTGCCGTGGAACGAGTTGCGGTGGGACGTGGACAGCTTCAGCGGGTCGCAGCCGGTGATGGGGCCGTTTCCGGGCCCGCAGACGAAGGCGTCGGGGACGGCGAACAGCATCGCGCCGCGCCTCCTGTTGTCGCGGAAGCGGTTGTCGCGGACGACGTTGTCGTCGCCGCCCGCGATCCACATGCCGGTGCCGACGGGGACCGGCACCGTCGGCACGACGTCGCTGCCGGGCAGGTAGGGGTTGAAGTTGTTGGAGAAGAAATCGTTCTTCTCGATCAGGTCGCCCTGCTGCGGGAAGCCGGGGTGCCCCGCCGCGGTGAACACGTCGGTCGTGAAGCCGAGGGCGTTGCCGTAGAAGTTGTTGTGGTGCAGCCAGGTGCCGCTGCCGTCGGTGCCGGAGTAGCCGCTGGTGTTGTGGTGGGAGTCGCAGTAGCGGATCTCCTGGCTGTAGCGCGCCGTCGGATAGAACTTCGGGTCGCGGCCGGCCGAGGTCTTGGCGCCCGACCCCGGATAGAGGCCGGAGTCGCCGTTGCCCGCCGCCTCGCAGTTCTGCATCACGCCGTGGTCCTCGACGAAGGTGAGCACGCCGTACTCGCCCGCGTAGAAGGTCTTGAAGCGGTCGAGCAGGTACCCGTTGCTCTCCAGCACGTAGATGTCGTGCTCCTCGGCGTGCCGGACGGTCACGTTCCGCAGGACGAAGCCGTCGGCCCGGTCGGCGCGGATGCCCACGTCCTTCGCCGAGCGGCGCGGGCCGCCGTTGCCCGACGCGGGGTCGCCGGCCTCCACCACCACGTCGTCCGCGCTGACGCCGGACCCTTCGAGCTGGAGGTTGCAGCGCACGCACGCGCCCCGGTTGGGGATGCCGTGCCGGTCGACCAGCGGTGGGTCCGGGTCCTTGCCTGAGCCGGGCGAGCGACCCAGGACGGCGATGAGGTTGGCGTCGTTCTGGCACATGTACTCGCCGAGGTAGGAATAGGCCCCCGTGGTCAGCTTGTACGGGTCGCACGCCTTGTCGTGGGTGGGCTTCGCGCGGGAGGTGGGCTCGGTGTAGACGCCCGGCAGGACCACGACACGGTCGTTGTTGCCCGAGGCGGTCACCGCGGGCTGGATCTCGCCGTACCGGCACCGCGCGGCCAGCGCCCGGTTGATCCGCGTGAGCTCCCGCGCCTCCGCGGCGCCGAACCGCCGGTGGTCGTGCGGCCGGATGTCGTAGCCCGACTTCCGCGCCCGCCTGATCGAGGCCTCCAGCCGCTTGAGCGAGTCGGGGCGGCACACCACGCGGGTCGTGCTGCCCTTGGTCGTCGCGAGCGACGAGGCCAGGCTCCTGGCCTTGGGCACCGCGCCGCCCGCGCACGGGCTGACCGAGCAGTCCGGGCCGGGCAGCGGCCAGTACGAGGGACGCTCGATGTGCGCGTCCGCGCTCACCATCAGCCCGAGGACCAGCCCGGACGCCGTGGCGACGACCAACCAGAGCCTGCCGAGAAACCGTCTGCCCATCAGCCAACCTCGTCCCGAACGCCTGCTCGGCCTGCGGACCACGAAATTTGAACGAAATTCACGTTCAATCTAGCGACGATGCGGGCCGCTTCAAGGTCCACAACCGGTCACCGCGGCCTCTGGGGCGGCGCGAGTACGATGGCGCCGCACTGCGGAGGGTCCACCGGCGCGAAGGATTGGGGGAAGGTCTCCTCGTGAACGGCTGGGCCCTCTCGCTCGTCCTCGTCGCCGCCGTCGTGCACGCGTTCTGGAACTTCTCCGCGAAGCGGGTCGGCGACGGAGGGGCGCCGTTCGTCTTCCTCTACTACACCGTTTCGGCCATCGTGTTCGCACCGGCGGCGCTGGTCTTCCTGGCGGTGACCCCGCAGCGTCCGCAGTGGACATGGCTGCTCGCGGCGCTGGTGACCGCGATCCTGCACGTGGCGTACGGGATCGTGCTGCAGCGCGGGTACGCCGTCGGCGACCTGTCGGTGGTCTATCCCCTCGCCAGGGGCACCGGGCCGCTGCTGTCGGTGCTGGTGGCGGTCCTCTTCCTGGGCGAGAAGCCCGGCCTGCCCGGGCTGGTCGGCGCGCTCCTCGTGATCGTCGGCATCCTGGTCGTCAGCGGCGGCGCACCGGCGGAGGGAGGCGCCTCGCCGGCGCGCCGGCGCGCGGGCGTCCTCTACGGCGTGCTGACCGGTGTCGTGATCGCCGGCTACACGCTGTGGGACGCGCATTCGGTCACGGGGCTGGCGGTCCCGCCGCTGGTCTACTTCGGCTCCGGCGCGCTCGCCCAGAGCCTGATCCTCGCGCCGTACGCGTTGCGGGACAGGGCGCGGGTCGGCCGCCTGTGGCGCGACCACCGGCGCGAAGTGCTCATCATCGGCCTGCTGTCGCCGGTGGCGTACCTGCTCGTGCTCTTCGCGCTCCGGATCGCGCCGGTCAGCCTGGTCGCTCCCGCCCGCGAGCTGAGCATCGTGCTCGGCGGACTGGCCGCGTGGCGGGTCCTGGGCGAGGCGAACGCCGTCCGCCGCCTGGCGGGCTCGGCCGTGGTGCTGGCCGGGATCGCCGCCATCGCGATGGCCTGACCTCCGCGGCGGCGGTCAGAAGGCGATGGCGACCTTGCCCCGGGCGCGGCCGCGCTCGATGTAGCGGAGGGCCTCGGGGAGCTCCGCGAACGGGTAGGTCCGGTCGATGACGGGCGTGACCCGCTCCTCCTCCATCAGTTCGGCCAGGAAGCGCAGGTCCGCGGCGTTGGGCCGCCAGCCGACGTGGTCGATGCGCTGGCGGACGAAGGGGGAGGCCAGGGCGCCGCGGACGATCTGCCCCGCGGGGCCGAGCAGCCCGCCGCGCGGCGAGGCGATGCCGCCCACGATCACCAGCGTGCCGCGGGACGTCAGGCAGCGCCGCAGTTCGGCGAACGGCCGGTCGCCCACGATGTCCATGAGCAGGTCGTACCGTCCTTTCCGCTGCGTGAAGTCCTCACGGGTGTAGTCCACGACATGGTCCGCGCCCAGGGAACGGACCAGTTCGAGGTTGCGGATGCTGCACACGCCGGTGACCTCGGCTCCGAACGCCTTGGCGAGTTGGACGGCGAACGTCCCGACGCCGCCGGAGGCGCCGTTGACGAGGACCCGCTGCCCGGCGGAGATCCTCCCCGTGTCCCGCAGTCCCTGCAGCGCGGTGTGCGCGGCCATCGACACGGATGCCGCCTGCTCGAAGGTGAGGCGGGCCGGCTTGACCGCCAGCCGGTCCCGCGGAACGGCGGCGGCCTCGGCGAACGAGCCGAGGCGGACCTCTCCGAAGACCTCGTCGCCGGGGCGCAGCCCCGTCACCGCGGGGCCCGTCCGCTCCACGACTCCGGCGAGGTCGGCGCCGAGGACGAGGCCCGGCCTCGGCCGCCGCAGGCCGCAGCTGAGCCGGACCAGCTTCGGGTCGGCCCGCAGGTGGCGCCAGTCGTAGGGGTTGACGGCCGCCGCCCGCACCCGCACGAGCACCTCGTCGGGGCCGATGGCGGGTTCGTCGACGTCCTTCAGGGCCAGCACGTCGGGCGGGCCGTAGCGGTCCCAGGTCCAGGCCTTCATGGCGGCCCTGGGGTGCGCGGGGGCGGGGGAAGCGTCCGTCGTACGCCGTAAGGTTCTCATACGCCGTAAGGTAATCGTACGGCGTAAGGCAGTCAAGGGGCGCGGCGTGGCGGACTTCCGGCGGGCAGCGTCCGGTAGGGGGTCAGGCGCCGGCGGCTCGGCGCCGCTCCAGCCCTTCGAGGATCAGGTCGAGGGCGAACTCGAACTCGAACTGGTCGTCGCAGAAGCCCAGGGTGCCGTCCGGATCGTCGTGGACGGCGTCCGCGAGCATCCCGGCGAGGTGGGGGAACCGGCCGGCCATCTGCTCCATCACCGCGGGGTCGCCGGCGGCCTGGGCCTCGCCGGGCTGGAACAGCTCCTGAGCGAACCCGAGGGCCCGGCTGCCCAGGACGTGCAGCGCGCGGTGGGACAGGTCGTACGAGAGACCGCCCGCCCGGAGGAGCCCGACGACCTGGTCGTAGTACGCGATGACGAACGGGTTCACGGTGCTGCGGGCGCCGAGCAGCCCCGGGGCCCAGCGGTGGCGGAGCAGGACGGCCCGGGCGGCCAGGATCCGCGCGCGCAGCGCCGCCCGCCAGTCCCGCTCGGGAGGCGGGGCGTCGGCCTTCTCCACCGCCTCCATGATCTCGTCGAGGACCACCTCGACCACGCCGTCGAGGACCGCCTCCTTGTTGGCGACGTGGTGGTACAGCGACATCGCCTCGACCCCGACCTCCTGCGCGAGCCGGCGCATGGTGAGCGCCTCGAGGCCGTCGCGGTCGGCGAGGCGCACGGCCGCCCGCAGCACCCGCCCGCGGCTCAGCGGGACGCGCGGCCGCTCGGCCGCCTCGTCGGCGCCGGTCCGTGAACTCATGGATCTTCCTCCCGACGCACCCTACCCGTACACGGTAAGTCTCCCGCAGGCGCGTCCCGTGCCGGCCGGCATCCGCCGCCCCCGTTCCGGTCGCACCCATCGGCTATTCTTTGCCACCCCGAAAAAGGGTCGACAAATGTCGGAGGTTGACGCTTTATTCGCTGCCGTGGGTTCTGAAGTGCCCGCCCGCCCGAACGCTTCCCGAAAAGGCTCTGAGCATTCGCCCAACTCCATGGCGATAAAGCGGAGCCGTCCGAAATAATGGCGTTCCTGACGGCTCAAGGCGGTGAGCGGTGGGCGGACCGGCCCTCGGCGGGAGCAGGGCGCCGTGGCTCGCACGCGTGCTGGACCCGCGGGACAACGTCACCGGGACGGCGTTCCTGATCAGCGACCGCCTGGCGTTGACCTGCGCTCATCTGATCGGCTCGCCGGGCCGGGCGGCGGTGGTCCCGCTGGAGCTGCCGGCGCTCGGCCAGAAGCGCGCGGCCGAGGTGCTGCCCGGCGGCTGGTTCCCGCCGGCGGGCGACGGGCGGGGCGACGTGGTGGTCCTCAGCCTGCTCGGTCCTCCGGTGAACTGCGACCCGCTGCCGGCCGTGCGGACCGCCGACGACTTCGGGGCCACGGTGCGGATCTGCGGCTTTCCTTCCGATGGTGACGAGATGATGTGGGTCTCGGCGCGGGCCACGGGCTCCCGGACGCTCGGCGTCGACCTGCCCGTGGCGCCGGGGTTCAGCGGGGCGCCCGTCCTGTCGGCCGAGGCCGGCGAAGTCCTCGGCATGGTGACGTCGGCCTCGATGGCGGAGCAGGAGGTGCGGATGCTCCCGGTGCGGGACATCGCGGACCTGTGGCCGCCGCTGGCGGACGGGGCGGCGAGACCCCGTCACGACGACGGGGCCCTGTCACTGGCCGACCTCGGCGTCCTGGTCGACGCGCTCGCGGCCGTGCCCGGCCTCTCCGAGCCCCGCATCCGGTCGGTGTACGCCGACATGCTGGAAGAGCGCCTGGGCTCGCGTCCCCGGATCGGCCTGGCGGACGCCACCCGCAGGGAGCTGTGGGGCCTGGCGCGATGGTGCGCCGGGCTCGGCGGGGGGCTGCACGCGCTGCTGGAGGTGATCAGGACCTTCCACCCGGCGAGCGCGGAGGCCGACCTGCTCACCCGCCAGATCGAGCGCCTGGTGCCGCCGCCCCTGCTCACCGGCGCGGAGCGGCGGGAGCTGCTCGAACTGGTGCCGCTGGTCCGCGGGGCGGAGGAGCTCCAGCCCTCGGGCGCCGGACGGTTCGCGTCCCGGCTCGGCCCGGGGGAAGGCCTCGCCGACCTGGTGCACCGGCTGGAGGACGCCACCGCGCCGCCGGACGGAGTGCCGCCGCTGCTGGACTTCGTGTCCCGGCTGGCCGCGGACGAGACGTCCGCCCTCGGCCCGGCACTGCGCGACTGGACCGTCCGGGTCGCGCGGCGCATCGGCCTCCCCCTGGAGCAGGTGCGGGCCGCGCCGGCGCCCCGGGAGCTCACCGCCGGCAGGAGCCACTCCTACCTGACGATCCAGCTCGAAGAGGACGGCCTGGACGCCCACCGGTTCCTGACCACCGTGTCGCTCCATCCGGAGGAAGGGCCACCGGTGCCACTGCTCGTCTCGGACGAGCCGAGGACGCTGGAGCAGACCGAAGCGCAGATCCGCGCCCTGCTCCCCGAGGCCAGGGCCCGGCTCTCGCCCCCCTCCGACGAACTGGTGATCGAGTTCATCCTGCCGGCGGCCCTGCTCGGCGCCCCGGTCGACCAGTGGCGGCTGGATCCCGGCACCCCGTCGGAGCCGCCCATCGGCGCGCGGTTCCCGATCGTGGTCCGCAGCCTCGACCGCATGCGCGCCCACGGAGGCCGGCCGGGCGGGTCCCGCCCGCGCCGGCCGGACCCGGACCCGGTCGTGGCGGCGGTGCTCCTGGAGGCCGCCCAGCGAGATCTTCCGAAGGCGGCGGGACGCCCCGTCGTCCTCCTCACCGGCGGCCGCCGGCAACTCCGTCTGGCACTCGCGGCGGGGCTGCCGGTCGTCTTCTGGTCGAGCGGCGACCCCGCGTCCGACGAGGCGGACGAACTCCAGAGGTCGCTGGAGGGCAGGCGGCTCGCCGACCTGCCCGAGGCGATCCGCGATCTTCAGCGGGACGGTTACGAGGCGTCCGGCGACCTCCCCCACCGATTAGTGCTGATCTGGGACGACCCCGCACGGTTCCCGAGCGATCGGCCGGACCCCTTACACGTCCCCGACCGTGCAGAGGAGACATCCTGATGGCCCAGCCCGACCCCTACGGCGGGGGGTACGTCTACCAGGGCACCGGCGAACCCCATGACGGGATCGACAGACTGCCGGCGCCGCCGCCCTGGTCGGTGTTCGACGACGGTCCGGTCACCTACGAGGTGCCGGAGGGCGTGCGCCGGGCGCAGCGGGCGCAGTCGTACCGGGCGGACGACATGACCGTGCAGATGGTGAACGCCGCCCTCCTGCTGCGGCGCCCGCTCCTCGTCACCGGAAGTCCGGGCAGCGGCAAGTCGAGCCTCGCCTACAGCATCGCCTACGAGCTGAAGCTCGGCCCCGTCATCCGCTGGCCGGTCACGCGCGGATCGACCCTGCGCTCCGCGCTCTACTCCTACGACGCCATCGGCCGCCTCCAGGAGGCCTCCACGCCCGCCGGCCTCGGTCCGCCGTCCCAGAGGATCGGGGACTTCATCCGCCTCGGCCCGCTGGGCACCGCCCTGCTGCCGACCCGGCGCCCCCGGGTGCTGCTGATCGACGAGTTCGACAACAGCGACTTCGACCTCCCCAGCGAACTGCTGGCGGTGCTGGAAGAGGGCGAGTTCATGATCCCGGAACTGATGCGGGGGGCCGGGGCGGGCCGCCTGGAGGCGGAGGTCGTGACCGAGGACGGCCGGCCCGCCGTCGTGCGCGGCGGCCGCGTCCGGTGCCGCCACCTCCCGATGATCGTCGTGACGAGCAGCGGCGAGCGCGAGTTCCCTCCCCGCTTCCTGCGGCGGTGCCTGCGCCTGGACGTCGCCCGGCCCGAAGCCGAGCGGCTGCTCTCGATCGTCACGGCCCATCTCGGGACCGAGTTCACGGCGCGCGGCATCAAGCTGATCGAGGAGTTCCTCAACGGCCGCGACCGGGCCGACCTCGGGGTCGACCAGCTGCTGAACGCGATCTTCCTGACCGCGTCGTGGGCGGCCCCGGACGCCGAGCGGCTCGCCGAGACCCTGCTGCGGAGCGCGGAGGCCGGCGAGCTCCCATGATCGAGCGGCTGTTCGGCGAACTCGGCGCCCTCGGCCTGACGGGCCGGGAGGTGGCCGACGCGCTGTGGCTGGCCGCGCACATGCGGGTCGATCACCGTCCCGCTCCGGCTCCCGCCGTCCGGTACGGGGTGTACGAGCCGGATCTGGCGACGATGCCGCGCCCCGCCGATCTCGCGAGGGCGCTCAGGCCGCTGCGCGACGGCCGGGCCACGGCCGCGACGCCGCGGGACGGGGAGGTCCTCGCGCCGGGCGGGCGCGGCCTGCTCCCGCCCGTGGACGCGCCCCGTCGGGACCACCGGACCGAGCTCGTCCTCGTCGTCGACACCGGCGAGTCCATGGACGTCTGGCGCCCGGTCGCCCGCGCGCTGCGGACGATGCTGGGGCAGCTCGGGGCGTTCGGCGCCGTCCGCGTCTGGACGGTCGACTCCGATCAGAGGGCGGGCGGGGACCCGCCGGTCCTGGGCACCGGGGCCGGGGCGCGGGGGCGGCGGCCCGGCGAGGTCGTCACGCCCTCGGGACGGCAGCTGGTCCTCGTGCTGAGCGACTGCGTGGGGGCCGCCTGGCGCTCGGGCGCGATGGCGCGGCTGCTGGCGCGGTGGGGGCGCAGCCAGCCGACCGCGATCGTGCAGATGCTGCCGCAGCGGCTGTGGCGGCGGACGGCCCTGCGGCTCACGCGGGTCCGCTGGCGGTGCGGGTCCCCGCCGGGCACGCCCAACGACCGGCTGGTCTGGCAGGACCGGGCCGACGCCCGGCAGCCGGGCGGCGTGCCGGTCCCCGTTCTGGAGTTCCAGCCCCGCTGGTTCGGGTCCTGGGCGACCGTCGTCTCCGGGGAGGGCACCGGATGGGCGCACGGCGTGGCCTACGTGATCGGCTCCGACGACCTCGCGGAAGCGCGTGAGGAGCCCGGCGCGGAGGACGGTCCAGCGGATCCCGCCCGCGACGCGCCGTCCGCCTCCGAGCGCGTGCTGGCCTTCCTCGCCTCCGCGTCCCCCGAAGCGCTGAGCCTTGCCGGCTACCTCGCGGCCGCGCCCCTGTCCCTTCCGACCATGCGGCTCGTCCAGCGCGAGATGGCGCCGCACACCCAGACCGGGCACCTCGCCGAGTTCCTGCTGAGCGGGCTCATCCTTCGCGTCTCGGACACTCCGGACCGTGCCGAGTACGACTTCCGGCCCGGCGTCCGCGACATCCTGCTCGCCCGCCTGACGCGCACCGAGGCCATGCGCGTCCTCGGCGTCGTCTCGGACGCGCTCAGTTCGCAGCGGCCCGGCCTCGCCCCCGCCCGCCCGACGGGCGAGGAGGCCGGGCCGGGATCCCGGGCGCGCGTCAGCCAGACGGTGCTGCGAAGCGTCGTGCGCCCCCTCCCCGTCCGCACGCCGGACACGGCGCGCGTGGCGGAGTCGCCATCGACCGGACGACCGCCTCCCCTGCCCCATCGCCCGCCCCGGTCGCCGGCCGTGTGGGGCGCCGTCCCCGGCAGGAACCCCGACTTCACCGGACGCCGGAGCACGCTGGAGGAACTGCGCGGCGCACTCCACGTCGGCGGTTCGCCACTCCCCTTCACCCTGTTCGGGATGGGCGGGGTGGGCAAGACGCAGCTCGCCATCGAGTACGCGCACCGGCACGCCCACGACTACGACCTGGTCTGGTGGGTGCCCGCCCAACAGCCCGCCACCGTGCGCGCCTCCCTGACCGAGCTCGCCCACCGCCTCGGACTGGCCGGGCCGGACGACGCCGGGGAACCCTGGTCCCGGGCGCTCGCCGCCCTGCGCCGGGGCGAGCCTCACGCGCGCTGGCTGCTGGTCTTCGACAACGCCGGGCAGCCGGGCGAGCTGGGAGAGCTGATGCCGCAGGGCTCCGGGCACCTGATCGTCACCTCGCGCAACCCGGTCTGGGCGCTGCAGAGCGGAGCGGTGGACGTGGGCACGCTCACCGTCGAGGAGAGCGTCACCCTGCTCCACCGCCTCCTGCGGGGCCGCCGGCGGCTCTCGGACGCCGACGCGGAGCGGATGGCCGAGGCCGCCGGGTGGCTGCCGATCGCCCTCGTGCAGGCGGCCCGGTGGCGGGCCATGACGGGAATGCCGATCGAGGAGCATCTGCGGCGCTTCGACGACCTGCTGCCGTCCATGCTGTCCGACGACCTCCCGGCGGGCTACCCGGTCCGGCTGTACGCGACCTGGCAGATGGCCATCGACCGGCTCCGCGAGGAGGATCCGTCCGCGGTGGCGTTGCTGGAGCTGTGCTCGATGTTCGCCCCGGAGCCGATCCCGCTGGCCCTGCTGTCCGGCGGCGGCGCCCGCGGCCTCCCCGGCCCGTACGCGCCGCTCCTCGGGGACGCGGCGGCCTTCAACGTCGCCCTCCGGAGGCTCGGCCGCTTCGCGCTCGTCCGGATCGACACCGACCGCGAGACCGTGGAGGTCCACCGGCTGATCCAGACGATCGTGCGCCGCAAGGAGGCGCTGCCGGAGCTGCGCCGGGTCAACGTCGGCCACGCCGCACACCTGCTCCTGCACCGGTACGCGCCGGAGGACCCGGCCGATCCGGCGGGCTGGGGCCGCTTCAAGGACATCCAGCCGCATCTGCTGCCGTCGGAGGTCTACGACTGCCATCTGCCGGAGGTCCGGCATCTGGTCGTCCTGCAGATGCGTTACCTGGCGGCCGGCGGCGACCGGCGCAGCGCGCGGGAACTCGCCGAGCTGGCCCGGCAGCGGTGGACCGGCCTGTACGGGGACGACGACCCCGGCCAGCGAGCCGTCCGGGAGTATCTCGCCATGCGGGAAGGTGCGCGTTGAGCGCGGCGGGGTCCCCTTCGGACCGGCCCGCCGTCATCGCCGAATTCATCGCCGAACTGGAACGCGTGCGCGGGGCTGCCGGTGATCCCTCCTGGCAGGGCCTGAGCGAGGTCATCTTCTCGAATGGCGGTGTGGAGATACCGGAGCGTGCCATCGCCGACACGCTCACGAGCAAGTCGGTTCCCTCCTGGGAGTTCGTGGCGAACTTCGTGAACGCCTGCCAGGTCTACGCCGAACGCATCGGCGTCACCGATGACGACCTGTTCGACCTCGAACGGTGGCGCGCCCGCTACGAGGACCTCCGCCGGAACCTGACACAAGAGCCGAGTCAGCCGGAGCCCTCCTCGACCGAGCCGGGCGAGCAGCCCGCCGCCCCTTCCTCGCTGCCGCCAGAACCCGTGAACCTGGCGGGCCGAGAAGATGAGCTCCACCGTCTGGTGTCCAGAGTGGAGGCCGCCTTCCTTGACGGTGCCGCTCAAACGCCCATCCTCATCGGCGGGATGGGCGGTGTCGGCAAGACGGCGCTGGCCACCAGGGCGGCGCATTACCTGACCTCCTATTTCCCGGACGGAAGCCACTTCGTCGCGTTCCATGCGGAGGACGGTGAGCAGAACTCGATCGCAGATACTTTGGACGACCTCCTGGCGAGAATAGGCACGCCCGCAGGCGACATCCCCTCCACGCTCCCGGAGCAGTACCGCCTGCTTCGCGACCAGCTGGAGTCCCGGCGCCTGCTGCTCGTTCTCGACGACGTCCCGGATCCTGAGATCGTCAAGCGGCTCACCGACGGCGAGGGCCCGGCACGGTCACTGGTGATCGCGACCACGCGGAAGTCCGTTCGTTCGCGCTCCTGGGCAGAGACGCTGGATCTCTCGACGCTGGACGAACCCGCGGCGCTGGAACTGCTGAGGCGGGTCGCGGGGACGGAGCGGATCGAGGCCGAGCCGGAGGCGGCGGCGGAGATCGTGAGACTCTGCGACGCGCTGCCGCTGGCGCTGATGATCGTGGCGGGCCGTCTCAGCACCCACCCGGACTGGTCCGTGGCAGACCTCGCGGTCCGGCTGCGCACCGCCAGGGCCGACGCGGGCACGGCCGGCAGGGCCGCCTTCGACGGCGCCTACGAGGATCTGGGGGAAACGGCCGCGCGGGTGCTCCGCACGCTGGGGCTCGTGGACGACCACGAGCCGGAGGAGGTTCCGCTGCGGTTGATCTCCTTTCTCGCCGAAGAAATGGACCCCGGCGAGATCTCCCAGGCCGTCCAGCGGCTCACGCGGTCCGCACTGGCCGAGACCTCCCCGGACGGGGAGAAGGTCCGCGTCCACCGCCTCGTGCGCGCGTACGCCCGTGAGCGGGCGGAGGCCGAGGACCCGCCCGTGGAGGTCGCGGCGATCCGCGAGCGGGCGCGCCGCTTCTTCCTGCTGGACCGCGGCTACCAGTCCCGGCCCGAGCCGCTGATCGCCACGGACCTCTGGACGCTGCGCGACCGCCTCGACCACTCCCATCTCGTCGAGGCGATCGCGGCGTTCCTGCGCCATCCCCAGACCGGTCCCCCGTTGACCATCGGCCTGAAGGCCCCCTGGGGCGCGGGCAAGACGTCGCTGATGCGCATGCTCCAGAACGAACTGGACCCGCGGGACGGCGGCCGCCCGTGCCGCGTCAGGCTGGACGGCCCGTCCCGCGCGAGGCTGCGGCGGTTCCGGCCGCGCCGGTGGCGGCGGGGACGCGGCGCCGCCGAAGACGACGGCGTCACCAACCGGGAGGTCCTGCGGCAGGCGAACGCCCCCGCCGCGCCCGCGCCGCTGAACGTGACGCTCGCCGAGGACGCGCCGCTGGACCGGGACGCCTGGCGCCCCACGGTCTGGTTCAACCCCTGGATGTACCAGAACGGGGAGCAGGTCTGGGCGGGGCTCGCCCACGAGATCATCACGCAGGTCACCGAGCGGCTCCCCGCCGCCGACCGGGAGCGGTTCTGGCTGCGGCTCAACCTCGCGCGCGTCGACCGCGGCGTCGTCCGGCGGCGCGCGTACCGGCTGGTGGCCGAGCGGCTGCTGCCGCTCCTCGCGGTCTGGGCGGTCGCGGTGGTGGTGATCCTGGCCGGGCTTGCCGTCGGCCGGCTCGCCGGGCCGGTGCGCGGCCTGCTCGACGACGCCGTCGCCCCGCTGATCGGCGGCGGGACGCTCGCGCTGCTCGGGGCCGGCGTGTGGCGGACGCTGGCGTTCCTCGGCGGGACCGCCGCCGGCCCGTTCAGCGCGCTGGTGCGCAAGCCGGATCTCCTCGGTGGCGGCCACCGCCTTCTGGCCGGTGAGATGAAGGCCGGTTTCGACAAGCTGGTGCCCGACCCCGGCTACGCGGGAAGGCTGGGCTTCCTGCACCTGATACAGACCGACATGAAGCGGGTGCTGGACCTCATCGCCACGGAGGAGCGGCCGCTGGTGGTGTTCGTGGACGACCTGGACCGGTGCTCCCCCGGCACGGTCACCCAGGTCATCGAGGCCATCAACCTGTTCCTCGCCGGGGAGTTCCGGCACTGTGTCTTCGTCCTCGGCATGGAGCCGGGCGTGGTGGCGGCCCATGTGGAGGCGGCCTACCAGGATCTGGCCAGGGCACAGCGCGACGGGAGGCTCGCGGGCGACTGGTCCACGCTCGGCTGGCGCTTCCTGGAGAAGATCGTCCAGTTGCCGCTGAGCGTCCCGGGGCCCGGCGAGGCGTTCGACGGCTACCTGCGCTCCCTGACCGAGCCGCCCGCGCCCCGGGGCGGAGCGCGGACCGCCGCGCCCCCGCCGGAGCGGCCGGTGTCCCGGCGGCGCCGCGGCCCGCTCAGGCGCTCGCCCTCCGCCCCTGCTCCGCCCGCCCCCGCTCCGCCCGCCGCCGGTCCACCCCGGCGGATGCCCGAGGGCGCGCCGCCGCCCGACGGCGGGGACAACGCCGGGGAACGGCCGGACCCGCGGGTCGTCGCCGAGATCGAGGCCGGGATACGGGCCCGGCGCCCGACGCCGCAGACCCTCCGGGAGACGGCGCTCGCGGTCCAGGCGGAGGTGCTCGGGCTGCCCGCGCCGCTGCGCCCGGCCGCCCTGACCGCGGCGAGCCGCGTCGTCTCCGACCTCTACAGCGACACCGACGCCTACTCCGCGCTGTCGGGCGTGATGGCGGTCCTGCCGTCCCGCAACCCGCGGGAGATCAAGCGCTTCGTCAACCTGTTCCGCTTCTACAGCTTCATCGCCGAGCGGCAGCGGCTGCTGGGCGTCGCGGTGCCGTCCCAGAGCCAGATCGCCAAGCTGGCCGCGTTCGCGATCCGCTGGCCCCATGTCGTGAGCCTGCTCGGCGCGGCCGGCCCCGGCCACCCCCTGGTGGAGCTGGAGAAGGCCGCCCGCGACGACGACGACGCCTGGCGGACCGCGCTCGCCGAGGCGTTCCCGGTCTTCAAGGCGCAGGAGCCGTCGCCGGAGTCGCCGAGCCCGGCGCCCGCCGTCCCGTCCGAGCCGCCGCCGGGCTGGGGCGACGACCTGCGCGCCTTCCTCACGACCGGCGAGCAGATCGGCGAGGTCGCGGCCCGGTACCTCTAGGGGTGAGGGGCCGCGCGGTTCGGGCGGTAGGGGGCGAGCGCTCCGGACGGCCGGCCGGCGATCTCCTCGGCGATCAGGGCGGCGAGGTGGGGGGCGAGGGTGATGCCGCTGTGGGTGACGGCGGTGTACAGGCCGGGGCGCTGGAAGCCGACGAGGGGGTAGCCGTCCACCGGCAGCGGGCGGACGCAGCGCCGCACTTCGGCGACCTGCGCGGTGAGGGCGGGGACGAGGGCACGCGCGCGGGCGAGCAGCTCGTCGCCGACCGCCCGGACGTGCGCCGGGGAGGCCGTCTCGTCGGTTCCGGCGTCCAGGTCGTCGGCTTCCAGGACCAGTCCCCCGGTGGCGGCGGGGCGGGCGGACAGGCCGGGGGCGTGGACGAGTCCGTTGAGGACGCCCTCTGCCGCCGAGGTGGTGGCGACGAGGCACGGGGCGGCCGAACCGGGCTCGGACGGGTCGACCAGCGGGAGGGCGGCCCCGGCGGTGGCCAGCAGCGCGGGGCTGTGCCGGCCCGCCGCGCAGACCGTGAGGTCGGCGTCCAGGTCGCGGCCGTCGTCGAGCCGCACGCCGGTCACGCGGTCGCCGTCCGTGGTGAGGCGGACCGCCCGGCGGCCCGCCACCAGGTCGGCGCCGGAGTCGCGGGCGCGCCGGACCAGGGCCCGCGCGGCGGGGCCTCCGTGCAGGTGGGCCTCGCCGGGGTAGTGCGCGATGAGCGCGTCCGGTGGAGCGGCGACGTGCGGTTCCAGCTCGCGGAGGCGGTGGGAAGTGATCAGTCCGGCGGCGTAGCCGAGGCCGGAGAGGCGGGCGACCCGGTCGGCCAGCCGCTCCTTCGCGCCGTCGGCGGCCGCCCAGGTGACGTTGCCCGACGGCCGGTACCAGGCCGGGTCGCCGAACCCGGCCGCCAGGTCGCGCCAGGCGGACATCGCCGCCGTCCGGAACCGGTGGTAGGCCGGGTCCGCGGGGTCGTTGGCGTTGATCCAGGCGTAGCTCGTGCCGGACGTCCCGGCGCCGGGCCCCTCCGCCTCCACCACGGTGACGCGAGCGGGGGCGCCGGGCGCGGGGCGGGTGAGCCGGTCCGCCAGCGCGGCGCCGATGATCCCTGCTCCCACGACCAGGACGCGCATGCCCCCAGGATGACACCCGTCCCCGCCCCGCGGTTCTGCGGTGCGCGGAATCTCTGGGGCCCGCGGCACGGCCGATCTACGATGTGCGCATGGCCGAGACCGTGCGACCGCTCATGCCTGCCGACGACATGCCCGCCGACGACATGCCCGCCGACGAGGCGCCTCGCGAGCCGAGCGCGCCCCGTCCGGAGGAGCCGCTGTGGCGCGACGCGCTCGGCCATTGCCTGAGGCGCCTGCGCCTCGAACGGGGCGAGATCCTCGTGGAGACCGCCCGCCGCGCCGGGGTGTCGCCGCAGTACCTCTCGGAGATGGAGCGCGGCGTCAAGGAGCCGTCCAGCGAGATGATCGCCGCCGTCGCCGGCGCGCTGGACGTGACGCTCGGCGACCTGACGCTCGCGATCGCGACGACCCTGCTGGCCGTGCCGGCCGGAAGGGCTCCGGCCGGCCCGACCTGCCAGGCCGCGTACGCCCTGGCGGCGTAGGCGGTCCGCTACGCGGGCATCGGCTGCCGCTCCTCGATCACGTGGTCGATGAGGCCGTAGTCCAGCGCCGTGTGCGCGGTGAACACGCGGTCGCGGTCGGTGTCGGCGCGCAGCGTCGCGATGTCCTGCCCGGTGTGCCGGGACAGGATGCTCTCGATGTCGGCGCGCACCCGGACGACCTCGTCCGCCTGGAGGATGAGGTCCGGGATCGCCCCGCGGCCCTGGCCCATCGGCTGGTGCAGGACGACGCGGGTGTGGGGCAGCGCCGCGCGCTTGCCGGGAGTGCCCGCGGCGAGGAGGACGGCGCCGACGGCGACCGCCTGCCCCACGCACGTCGTCGCCACCTGCGGGCGGATGTAGCGCAGCGTGTCGTACACGGCGAGCATCGCGCTCGGGTCTCCCCCCTCGCAGTTGATGTACAGCTGGATGTCGCGCTCGGGGCTGTCGGACTCCAGGTACAGCAGCTGCGCGACGAGCGCGTTCGCGACGCCCGCGTCGATGGCGGTGCCGAGGTAGATGATCCGCTCCGTCAGCAGGTGCGAGTAGACGTCCATGATGCGCTCGCCGCGGGGGTGCTGCGCGATGACGTTCGGGATCGTGTAGGTGCTCATCGTGCGGCTCCTCCGGACGGGGCGCCGAGCCCCACGGGTCGGTGTCGGGTCGGCATGACCTCGTCGAACGTGCTGACGATCGCATCGACGAAGCCGTATTCGAGCGCTTCGCCCGCCGTGTACCAGCGGTCGTGCAGCGAGTCCTCGAAGACCCGCTCGATGGGCTGGCCGGTGTCCTCGGCGATGAGCCCGAGCACCGTGTCGCGGGTGTGGCGCAGGTCGTTCGCCTGCAGCTCGATGTCGACGGCGGCGCCCGCGATCCCGGCGGAGCCCTGGTGCATCAGCACGCGGGCGTGCGGCATGGCGCGGCGCTTGCCGGGCGTGCCGGACGACAGCAGGAACTGCCCGGCGCTGTAGGCGATGCCGAGCACCAGTGTGGACACGTCGCACGGGATGAGCCGCATGACGTCGCGGATCGCCAGCATCGACGGCACCGACCCGCCGGGGGAATGGATCCACAGCGCGATGTCGGTCGAGGCGTCCTCCCTCGCCAGGATCATCAGCTGCGTCGCCAGCAGCGTGCCGTTGTCGTCGTCCAGCGGGCCGTCGAGGACGAGGACGCGCTGCTGGTAGAGCTCACGCCGCACTCGTTCGTTGAACAACGGGATTGCCTGTTCCTCGCTCATGCCCTTCACTCTGCGCCCGCCCGCGCACCGGTCGAAGCCTGTGCTGCTCTGGGCGGATCCGCCCAGAGCAGCGCGGCCCGCCCGGGTCCGCGCGCCGGGCGGCGTCTTTGCGCCCGCGAGGGCGTGTCGCCAGCTCAGAGCGGGTATCAGCAGTCCTCGGGACATGAGGCCGGGACGGACGCCGGGGGGAAGCCGTGCGCGAGGAGACCAGGGGCTTGGACGCCGAAACGGACGTCGAGCGGCGCGTCCAGCGCGTCGGCACCGGCGCGAGCGACCGGCCCGGGATGCTGGAGACCGAGGCCGGGCCGGGCGGGGACGAGGCCGAGAGCGACGTGCGGGAGCGCGTCCGGCACCTCGGGACGGGCGGGCACGGCGCCGCAGGCGACCGCGCGCCGGAGGCGGCGGGCGAGCGGGCCCGCGCCGATGTCGAGCGGCGCGTCCGGGGTGTGGGGACGGGCGCGAGCCAGGCCGCCGGGACGCTCGGGTCGGATCCGGCGCCCGACACCGGCGGCGCCCGCAGGGACGTCGAGCGCCGCGTCCGGCACCTCGGGACGGGCGCGAGCGGCACCGCCGGGGACGCGACCCGAAGCGAGCAGTGAGCGTGGCGCCGCCGCCGGGCGTCCGGCCGGGGCGAGCCGCGCCGGGGTCAGGAGGAGTCGGACGCGGTGAGCGGGGAGCGGGCGGCCGGGGTGGGCGAGGTCGCCGCGGTGAAGGAGGCGTAGCGGGCGGCGGTGGAGGCCGGGAGCCCGCCCGCCTGGTCGCCGGCCGGGTCCTCGGATGCGCATGACTGGTCGCGGTGCGGCTGGTCTGAAAGTGGCATGTCTCGTCTCCCGAGGCGACCGAAGCAATCGGTCCGCTCGCTACCGCCCCGACCTCGATCTAAACATTCCCCTGGTGCCCGAGGTGCTCGATCGCGCGAAACCGCGGAAGCGAACCCGTCCGGCTCACCGGGTGGTGCTCTGCGTGGCGCGGTAGTGGGACGGGGAGACCCCGTACAGGCCGCGGAACGCCTGGCGCAGCGCCTCCTCGCTGCCGAAGCCGCAGCGGGCCGCGATGGTCTCCACGGTCAGCGCCGTGCCGGTCAGCAGGTGCGCCGCCGCCTCGCCGCGCGCCCGGCGCACGAACCGTCCCGGGGTCATGCCGAGCTCGGCCAGGAACAGGCGGGCCAGGTGGCGCTGGCTCACCCCCGCGCGGGCCGCCAGCGCCGCCGTCGACAGGTCCGCCGCCGGGTTCCCGGCGATGTGCGCGACGGCGTCCTGGACCAGCGAGTTGCGCGCCGAGGGCGCGGTGAACATGCTCATCTGCGCCTGGTTGCCGGGCCGCTGCAGGTACGTCACCAGCTGCCGCGACACGCTCCGGGCCAGGTCGGGGCTCACGTCGGCCTCGATGAACGACAGGGTGAGGTCCAGGGCCGCGGTCACACCGGCGGACGTGCAGACCTTCCCGTCGGAGACGAAGATCGGCCCGCTGTCGAAGTCGACGGCCGGGAACCGGCGCGCCAGGAAGTCGGCGTGCTCCCAGTGGGTCGACGCGCGCCGTCCGTCCAGGAGCCCGGCCGCGGCGAGGACCCCGGCGCCGGTGCACACCGACGCCACGCGGCGGGACTCCAGGCCGAGCCTGCGCACGTGGGCGACCAGCCGGCTGTCCTCCATCGCGTCGACGAAGCCGATGCCCCCCGACACCACCAGCGTGTCGAGCGGCCCGGCGGCGCGCTCCAGCGACCGCTGCGCCTGAAGCGTCAGACCCGTCCCGGTGTGGATCGGCCTGCCGCCCGGCGAGGCCAGGGAGACCTCGTAGACGCCGCGCCCGTTCAGGAAGTTGGCCACCTGGAGCGCCGAGACGACGCAGGCGATGTCCAGCAGTTCGGCCGCCGGGTAGCCCACCACGAGGACGCGACGCATTTCGTGCATGCCGCCACGGTATTGCGCGGGACGACACCTATCACCTATGTCCGATAGACGGCCACCCCAAGTTTTCGGACCTGCCCGCGTCCGGGACTGGCGGAGGGGCCCCGGCGCGCCGACAGTGGTGGCATGGCTACCACGTCCCGCGCCCTGGACCCCGATTCCGGGGCGGCCGCGCACCCGCGCACCCCCTGGCTGCGGCTCACCCTGCACTACGTCGAGATGGTGCTCGCGATGTTCGCCGGAATGCTCGTCTTCGGCGGCCTCCGGGCGCTTCTCGGGCTCACGGTCGCGTTCGACGCGCATCCGGGCGCCCACTACCTGCTCATGGCCACCGACATGGCGGTCGGCATGGCCGCCTGGATGCTGCTGCGCCGCCACGGCCGGGCCTGCACGCTGGAGATGTGCGCCGCGATGTACGTTCCGGCGGTGCTGGTCCCGCTCGTGTGGGCCGACGTCATGAGCGGGATGGCGTTCATGACGGCCGCGCACGTGCTGATGATGGTCGCGATGCTCGCCGTTCTGCTCCGGCGCCGCCGCGAGTACTGCCACTGAGCCGCCGCCATGACCACTCCCGAGATCACGGTCGTCGTCCCGCTGTACGACCGCTTCACCGCCCTGGACGTCGTCGGCCCTTACCAGATGCTGGCCCTCACCCCCGGCGTGCGGGTGGTGTTCGCCGCCGAGAAGGCCGGGCCGGTGCTCGACGACTGCCGCACCCTCCGGCTGACCGCCGTGGGGCTCGACGAGGCGCCGCGCCCGGACGTGGTGGTCGTCCCCGGCGGGCCCGGCACCGTGCACGTGCTCGATGGGGCCCTCCCCGCCTGGTTGCGCGAGGTCCATCCGACCACCCGCTGGACGACCTCGGTGTGCTCCGGTTCCCTCGTCCTCGGAGCGGCGGGCCTCATCGACGGGCTGCGCGCGACCACCCACTACCGGCACCTGGACAAGCTCCCCCTGTTCGGCGCCGTCCCGGCCCAGGAGCGCGTGGTGGTCGAGCGCGAGGCCCGCATCGTGACCGCAGCCGGCGTCTCCAGCGGGATCGACATGGCGCTGCGGCTGGTGGACTTCCTCACCGACACGCGCACCGCCCAGGCCGTCCAACTCTGGACGGAGTACGACCCGCGGCCTCCGTTCGACGCCGGCTCCCCGTCGCGCGCGCCCGCGGACGTCGTGGAACTGGCCGCCGAGTTCGAGACGGCGGCGCTGGAGGCCGCGATGCGCTCCTGAGAGCCGCCGCCGCGCGTCCCGGCCGCTCCGCCGCCGCGCGTCCGGCCGCTCCGCCGGCCGCCGCGCCCCTACAATTCCGTGGGTGACCGCCTACAGTGATCTCGACCCGTTCGGGGACCTGGACGCCTCCGCGCTGCCCCCGCGCCAGCAGCGGATCCTGGCCATGATCCGCGACTGGGCGGTCAGGTACGGGTACGCGCCGAGCACCCGCCAGATCGGCGACGCCGTGGGCCTGCGGTCGCCGTCGTCGGTGTCGCGGCACCTGGCGAACCTGGAGGACAAGGGCTTCCTGCGGCGCGGCGACGCGGTGGCCCGGCCGATCGACGTGCGCGCGTTCCTGCGGGAGGGCCCGGCGCGGGAGCCCGGCGGCGGCCAGGTGCCCGTGCCCGTGGTCGGGGACATCGCCGCCGGCACGCCGATCCCGGCCGAGGAGCACGCCGACGACACGCTGCTGCTGCCCCGCGAGCTCACCGGGCGCGGCACCGTCTTCGGCCTGCGCGTGCGCGGCGACTCCATGGTCGACGCGGCGATCTGCGACGGCGACATCGTCGTGGTCCGCCGGCAGCCCGAGGCCCACTCGGGCCAGATCGTCGCCGCCATGATCGACGGCGAGGCCACCGTGAAGGTCTACCGGCGCCGCGACGGGCACGTCCTGCTCGAACCCCGCAACCCCGCCTACGACGTCATCGACGGCGACGAGGCCGCCGTCCTCGGCGTCGTCGTGTCGGTCCTGCGCAACGTCTGACCCCGCGGCCGCGGGCGGGCGAGGTCAGCGGCGTCCGCCGAACTCCCACTGGTGGACCTCGACGGCGGCGTAGCGGTCCGGGGTGAGGACGGCCCGGGCCGCGTCCGCGTCCGCGGCGCGGACAAGGGCGACCGTGCCGAGCCAGGCCTCGCCGTCGTCGGAGAGCAGGGGGCCGTAGGCGATCAGGTCGTCGTCCGCCGGGACGTCGAGGTCGGCGCCCTCCCCCTCGCCCAGGCCGATGACGAGGAAGCGGTCGCCGCCGGTCCGGCCGCCCGGGAAGTCCCACATCGTGCGGCCCAGCGCGTTGCGCCACCGGCGCACCATGACGTCCCGGTACGCGCCCGCCTGGTAGTTCGGCTCGTCGAAGGCGAACGCGCGGGCGGCGGCGGGGTCGGGCAGGTCCACGATGTGGACGCTGCCGGTGGGGACCTCGCCGACGAAGGTGGGGCCCCGGGCGATCAGCTCCTTGTCGTACCGGTCCATGTAGGACCAGTGCTGCTCCCCCAGTTCCTCGCGGAGCCCGATCGAGCCTGCACGGTCACGGTGGTAGCAGAAGAACTCCATCCGGCTGTTCTACCACCCGCCGAGCTCAGGCGGTCTCGCGCGGGGTGACGGTCATGTGGATGTCCTCGGCGGCCCAGAGGACGAAGCGTTCGATGGGCTCCACCGTCTGGCCGGGCGCCAGGCGGAAGGCGAAGCGCTTGAGCAGGACGGCCAGGACGAGCTGGGCCTCGACCGTCGCGAGCGCGGCGCCCTCGCAGCTGCGCGGGCCGATCCCGAAGGGGATGTAGGCCAGGCGCGGGCGGCCCGCTGACGCCTCCGGAGCGAACCGGCCGGGGTCGAACCGCTGCGGGTCGGGCCAGTAGTCGGGGTTCGTGTGCACGGCCCAGAACGGGTAGAAGACGGTCGTCCCCGCCGGGACGGTGTACTCGCCGAGCACGATGTCCTCGGTGGCCTCCCGCGCGCCGTAGGGTCCCGGCGGGTACAGGCGCATGGTCTCCCTGAGCACCATGTCCAGGTAGGTCAGCCGCCTGAGGTCGCCGTACTCGGGGACGGACCGGTCGCCGAGCACGCGGTCCAGCTCCTCGGCGACGCGCTCGGCGGCGTCCGGGTGCCGGGCCAGCAGGTACAGCGTCCAGGAGATGGCGACGCCGGTGGTGTGGTGGGCGGCGAGCATCGTCATCAGGACCGTGTCGCGGATGCGCGCCGGGGACTCGCCCGCCTCCGCCAGCGCGGCGATCAGGTCGCTGCGCCCGGCCGGCGCCGTCCCGCCCTGCTCGCGGTGCGCGGTGAGCACCTGGTCGACGGTGGCGCGCAGGTAGGCCAGGGCCTCCTGGGCGCGGCTCCCCGGCCCGTCCCCCGCCTGCCCCATGTACTCGGTGAGGACGGTCTCGAACGCCGAGACGACCCGCGCGGCCGAGTCCGGGGACTCCAGGCCGCTGCCGAGCGCGTACTGGCAGATCATGCGCAGCGACAGCTCGCTCAGGTCCCGCTGGAGCGCGACGGGGCCGTCGTGCGCCTCCCACCGGTCGGCCAGCTCGGCGGCGAGCGCGGTGAAGCGGGCGAAGTGCGCCTCGTGGGAGGGGCGCCCGGCCAGCACCGACAGCATGACCCGGCGCCAGGGGCCGTGCTCGTCGGCCGGGATCGTCTGCAGGTTGCCCGACTCCTGGAGGGGCGCCAGGAACTCGAACAGCTTCTCCGGCCGCTTGTTGATCTTCGCGGTGGCCTCCAGCAGCACCGGGTCGGCCACCGACACCGCCATCCCCGCGCCGGGCAGGGGGAACCGCACCACCGGCCCGTACTCGGCGTGCAGCCTCAGCTGGTACTCGTGCAGCCCGCCGGCTTCCGCGATGGCCGCCGCGCCGTCGTCCCGCGCGGGGGGACCGGGGATCGGCGATGGGGTTCCGGCGTCGCTTCGCATTTCGCGTCCTCCGCGTCGGCATCGTCGTTTCGGTTGTTTCCGAGTTGATCGCAATGCTTACATGTCCCGGGTAACTTCGCGACATTTCCCAGACCGGAGGTCGCGTCGCCGCGAACCGGGGAGAGGACGCTGGACACCGTCGATCCGCACACGCCGAACGTCCCGCGGATGTACGACTACCTTCTGGGCGGAAAGGACAACTACGCCGCGGACCGGGAGGCCGTGGAGGAGGTCGTCAAGCACGCTCCCGACACCCCCTTCATGGCGCGCCAGAACCGCGCGTTCCTGCGGCGCGCGGTCCGCTTCCTCGCCGAGTCCGGGATCCGGCAGTTCATCGACATCGGCTCGGGTCTGCCCACCCAGGGCAACGTGCACGAGATCGCCCACCAGGTCGCGCCGGACTCCCACGTCGTCTACGTCGACGTCGAGCCGGTCGTGCTGGTCCACGGGCGGGCGCTGCTCGCGGGAACGCCCGGGGTGACCGTCATCCAGGGCGACGCCCGCCGTCCGGACGAGATCCTGGCGAACCCCGCGCTGAAGGGGCTCATCGACTTCGACCAGCCGGTCGCCGTGCTGATGCTGGCCGTACTGCACTTCATCGGCGACGGCGACGACCCGCCCGGGATCGTGGCGCGGCTCCGCGAGGCGATGGCACCCGGCAGCCACCTGGCGGTGTCGCACGTGACCGGCGACTTCGACGCCGACAGGAGGGTCCGGCACGCGGGCGCCGTGTACGAGCGGGCCACGTACCAGATCACCCTGCGCAGCCACGCGGAGGTCACGCGCCTGTTCGACGGTTTCGAGCTCGTGGAGCCCGGCCTCACCACCCTGTCGATGTGGCGCCCCGACGCGGGCACGGTCGTGCCGCCCCGCGCGGACCGCCAATGGTGCTATGCGGGAGTCGGCCGAAAGCTCTGAACGGCACGGTCGCGCCATTGTCTCCGGCATTTCGGACGAGTCAGACAAAACACATTAAAGGCCCTCGCGAATGCACCGCGCGGCCCGGCCGCGTCACAGGCCGAGGCGGGCGGCGTGGCGGGCCAGGAAGGCGACCACCTCGTCGGCGGGCCGGTCCGGCAGCCCCCACATGATCTCGGTGACCCCGGCCTCCTCCCAGGCGGCGACGTCCTCGGGCGAGGGGCGTGCCGCGGCCAGGACGCAGACCTCCGGCCGGCCCGCGCGCCCCGCGTCCGCCCAGGCCGCGTGCAGGGCGGCGACCTTGGGGAGGATGTCGCGCTCGGTCGGGGTGGTCATCCAGCCGTCGGCGTGGGCGGCGATCCACGCGAGCGTCTTCGGTCCGCCGCCCGCGCCGATCAGCAGCGGGACGTGCGGCTGGACCGGCTTGGGCCACGCCCAGGACGGCCCGAAGGAGACGAACTCCCCCGCGTAGGAGGCCTGCTCCTGCGTCCAGAGCGCCCGCATCGCCTCCACGTACTCGCGCAGCACCGTCCGCCGCCGGTCGGCGGGCACGTTGTGGTCGGCGAGCTCGTCGGTGTTCCAGCCGAACCCCGCGCCGATGGTGACCCGGCCGCCCGACAGGTGGTCGAGCGAGGCGACGGTCTTGGCGAGCGTGATCGGGTCCGACTCCACCGGTAGCGCGACGGCCGTCGCGAGCCGGATCCGCGAGGTGACGGTGACCGCGGACGCCAGCGCGACCCAGGGGTCGAGCGTCCGCGTGTAGCGGTCGTCGGGCAGTGTCTCGTCGCCCGTCCCGGGGTGCGCGGCGTCGCGCCGGACCGGGATGTGGGTGTGCTCGGGCACGTAGAAGGTGTGGAACCCGTTCTCCTCGGCGGCCTGCGCGGCGGCGGCGGGCGTGATGCCCCGGTCACTGGTGAAGAGCACGATGCCGTGTCGCATGCCGCCGATACTAGAACGCGTTCTATCGAGGTGCCGAGGGCGGGGCTAGGGCCGGCGGCCGCCGCGCAGGGCGCGCGGGAGGGCGGTGGCCGCCCGCCCCAGCCTGAAGCTGACCGAGCCGCGGACGGCCTCCAGCTCGCCGCGCGCGCGGGCCAGCCTGTCCTCCGCCTTGGCGAGCCGCTTCTCCGCCCGCGCGAGCCGCTCCTTCAGCCGGCCGGCCTCGTTCGGCGGGCGCGTCGCCCCCATGCCCTTGACGCGGACGAGCCGGCGCCCGGCGACCTGCTGGACCTCGTGCCAGGCGTCGTCCCGCGCCGCCAGCCAGTCCAGGAGGTCATCCTGGACCGCGTCGGCGTCGCCCCAGGTGCCGTAGAGCTTCTGCGTGGTGACGCAGATCGGGCGCAGACCGTCGGTGGCCACCGACTCCCACACCGCGGCGGAGACCCCGGGAGTGTGCTCGGACCGGTAGTCGTCGCAGACGATGAGGCCCCCGGCCGGGAGCAGCACGTGCGCGGCGCGGATGTCGGCCTGCACGTGCTCGTACAGGTGGGACGCGTCCACGTGCACGAAGCGGCAGGTCTCCGGCTGGACGTGGTCCAGGATCAGCGAGGTCGGGCCCTGGACGATCTCCGGGAGCCGGTCGTGGAAGGCGCGGTAGTTCGACTCGAACGCCCGGCGGGTCAGGGTGGAGTAGGAGCCCCGCATCTCCGCCTGGTTGGAGTCGTCGGGGGCGTCGGTGTCGAACAGGTCGCACACGGTGAAGGTCTCGCCCTCCCGCAGGTGGCGGCCCATCAGGATGGCGCTCTTGCCGAGGTAGGAGCCGAGCTCCACCAGGTCGCCGCGCTGGCCGAGCCTCTCCTGGCGTTCCAGGAACCAGGTGAAGAGCAGCTGGTCGATCTTCGGGAACCACCCCTTGACGTCGTCGAGGGAGGAGGGCGGGCCGGTCTCTTGGGTGATCACGTGGGGAGCTCCAACGTCGGTCGTTCTCGGGGCGGCGGGGGACGGGGACGGGGGACGAAAATCGCCATGATAGGTGAGTCGCTCTTCATGGCAACAAAGCCGGATTTCGGCCCCTTGCTGGCCGTGTATCCGGTTCAACGGGCGAGGCGGGGGCGGGGCCGCGCTGTTGACAGGGCGATCGGCGGGCCCGTACGGTTCGGCTGATTCACGGTTGCCCGAGGGAAATCCGGTGAGATGCCGGTGCGGACGCGCCACTGTATCCGGGACGACGATCCCGGGAGCCAGGTCGCTCGGGTGATCGCGACCTCATTGTCCGGGACGCGCAAGATCCCCTACGGAGGCTCCGTGAGCACGCTGTCGGCTCGCCACATTCCCCTTTCCCACCTCGTTCCCTGGCTGCTCGCGGTGCCCGCGCTGCTGCTCCTCGGCTACCTCGTCCTGATGGACAACGGCGCCGTGTCGCAGACCGGCGGCTACCTCCACGAGCTGATGCACGACGGGCGGCACCTGCTCGGCGTGCCCTGCCACTAGACCGCCGCGTGGTACGCACCCTGCTGGTCAGGGGCCTTCTTCTGGGCCTGCTGGCCGGTCTCGTCGCGGGCGCCTTCGCCTTCGCGGTCGGCGAACCCCGCATCGACGAAGCGATCGCCCTGGAGAAGGCCGCCGCCGTGCACGAGCACGGCGCGGCCGCCGAGCCCGAGTCCGCGCCACGCGGGCACGTGGCAGCACACGGGCACGAGTCCGGAACACACGAACAGGAGTCCGGAACACACGAGCACGGCGAGGAGGTGGGCCGGGGCACGCAGAAGGCCGGGCTCTTCCTCGCCACGGGTCTCTACGGCCTCGCGGTGGGCGGCGTGTTCGCGCTCGCCTTCGCGGGGCTGCGGGGGCGCGTCGGGCCGCGCTCGGACGCCGCGCTGGCGCTCGCCGCGGCCGGGACGGCCTTCGCCGCCGTCATCGTCGTGCCGTTCCTGAAGTATCCGGCGAACCCGCCCGCGGTGGGCGACCCGGAGACGATCAACACCCGCACCCTGCTGTACCTGGCGATGATCGGGGTCGGGCTGCTCTCCACCGCCATCGCGGTGACCACGGCGCGCGGCGTGCGCGGCGGGCCGTGGGCGCGCTGGCCGGCGGCCGTCCTCGCGTTCGTCGTCCCGGTGGCGGTGGCGTCGGTGCTGCTGCCGACCGTGGACGAGGTGCCGGACGGGTTCCCCGCCACGCTGCTGTGGCAGTTCCGCATCACCTCGCTCGGGACGCAGCTGGTGTTCTGGGCGTGCTTCGGGACCCTGTTCGGGTGGTTCTGCGACCGGGCCGCCCGGGCCCCGGCGCCGGCGTGAGCGGGCCGCCCTGACCGGCGTGCTGTTCGTCCGGCACGCGACGTCGGCGGGGATGCGGCAAGCCCGCTTCCCCGCCGACCCCGCCGCGGACCCGTCCGGCCTGGCGAGGGCGAGGGCCCTGGCCGGGGCGCTACCGGACGGGGCGGTGTGGACGTCGCCCGCCCGCGCCGCCCGGGAGACCTGCGCCGCGCTCGGCCTCGACGCCCGCCCCGTCGCGGCGCTCGCCGAGGCCGACCACGGCTCCTGGGCGGGGCTCCGCCTCGCGGACGCCGATCCGGACGCGCTGGCCGCCTGGCTGACCGACCCGGACGCCGCGCCCCACGGCGGCGAGAGCCGGTCCGCGCTCGCGGCACGGGTCGCGGCGTGGCTCGGTGGCCGCCCGTCCGGCGTCGCCGTCTGCGACGCGGGCGTGATCCGGGCGGCCCTCGCCCACGCGCTCGGCGCCGGCGTCCTCGCGGCCGACCGGATCGACCTCGCGCCGCTGTCCACCACGAGGCTCACCGCCGCCGGGAGCGGCTGGCGGGTCGCCCATGTCAACCGGAAGGTCCAGGTGTGAACACCGCCTACCCGTTCAGCGCCGTCGTCGGGCTGGACGATCTGAAGCTGGCGCTGCTGCTCAACGCCGTCTCGCCGCGGGTCGGGGGCGTGCTGGTGCGCGGCGAGAAGGGCACCGCCAAGTCGACGATCGTCCGGGCCCTGGCCGCGCAGCTCCCCGCCGTGGACACGGTGCCGGGCTGCCGGTTCGCCTGCGACCCGGCGGCGCCCGACCCGTCCTGCCCGGACGGCCCCCACGAGCCGGGCGGCCCGTCCGAGCGGCGGCCGTCCGCGCTGGTGGAGCTGCCGGTGGGCGCCTCGGAGGACCGGCTCGCGGGGTCGCTGGACGTCGAGCGGGCCCTGACCGAGGGCGTCAAGGCCTTCGAGCCGGGGCTGCTCGCGGCGGCGCACCGCGGCGTCCTGTACGTGGACGAGGTGAACCTCCTGCACGACCATCTGGTCGACCTCCTGCTGGACGCCGCCGCGCTCGGCACCTGCTACGTGGAGCGCGAGTCGGTGTCGGTGCGGCACGCGGCCCGGTTCCTGCTGGTCGGGACGATGAACCCGGAGGAGGGCGAGCTGCGTCCCCAGCTCCTCGACCGCTTCGGGCTGACGGTCGAGGTGCGGGCGTCGCGGGATCCGAAGGAGCGGGCCGAGGTCGTGCGGCGGCGGCTGGCGTTCGAGGCGGACCCCGCCGCGTTCGCCGCGCGCTGGGCGGACGCCGAGGCGGAGCTGGCGGAGCGCATCTCGGCCGCGCGGGACAGGCTCGCCGGGGTCCGGCTGCCGGACGAGCGGCTGGAGCAGATCGCGGCCGTGTGCGCGGGCTTCGAGGTCGACGGACTGCGCGCCGACCTGGTCACGGCCAACGCCGCGCTCGCGCACGCCGCCTGGCACGGGCGCGGCGCGGTGGCCGACGAGGACGTGCGCGCGGCGGCCCGCCTGTCGCTGCCGCACCGGCGCCGCCGCGACCCGTTCGACGCCCCCGGACTGGACGAGGCGCTGCTCGACGAGCTGCTCGACCGCACGTCCCTCGACGATCCTCCCCCGGACGGCGGAGGGGGCGGCCGGCTCCCGTCCCCGCCGCAGGACGGAGCGCCGCAGGACCCTGCCACGTCCCAGGACGCGAGCCCCGAGCGGAACGCGGGCTCGTCGCACGACGCGGGTCCGTCGCAGGACGCGGCCCCCGAACGGAACACGGGTTCGGAGCAGAACACGGCCCCGTCAGAGGACGCGGGCCTGTCGCAGAACGCGGGCCCGGCGCAGGACGCGGGTTCGTCGCGGGACGAGCGGTCCGCCGGCGGGGGTGGGGAGCGGGTCGCTGCGGTCGCCGCGCCGCACGCCGTGCCGCTGCTGGAGGTTCCGGGCGTCGGCGAGGGCACCGCGGGACGGCGGTCGCGGTCGCGGACGGCGCGGGGCCGGGTCACCGGGGCGCGGCGCCCGGCCGCGAAGGTCCGCGACCCCCACGTGGTGGCGACGCTGCTGGCCGCCGCGCCGCGGCAGCGGGCGCGCGGCCGGTCCGGCGCCGGCCTCGTGCTGCGCCCGGACGATCTGCGGGAGGCGGTCCGCGAGGGCCGCGAGGGGAACCTGGTGCTGTTCGTCGTGGACGCCAGCGGCTCGATGGCCGCCCGCCGCCGCATGACGACGGTGAAGACGGCCGTCCTCAGCCTGCTGCTGGACGCCTACCAGCGCCGCGACAAGGTCGGCCTGGTCACCTTCCGGGGGCGCACCGCCGAGCTCGTGCTGCCGCCGACGTCGTCGGTCGAGGCGGGCGCGGCGCGGCTGCGGGCCCTGCCGACCGGGGGCCGCACGCCGCTGGCCGCCGGGCTCGCGCGCGCCGCCGAGGTGCTGCGCGCCGAGCGGCTGCGCGACCCGGCGCGCCGCCCGCTGCTCGTGGTCGTCACCGACGGGCGGGCGACCGCGGGGGGCGACGTGGACCGGGCCGCCGGGCTGCTGGCGGGCACCGCCGGGATCGTCGTGGACTGCGAGGACGGCCCGGTCCGGCTCGGCCTCGCGGGACGGCTCGCGGCCCGGCTCGGGGCGCAGCTCGTCCCGCTCGGCGACCTCGACGGCATCGTCCGCGCCCACCGCGGGCGCGAAAAGGGAAAGGCGGCTTGAGATGCCCCAGGGAAAGCCCGTGTCCGTCCCCGACGACGGCCTCACCACCCGGCAGCGCCGCAACCGGCCCCTGCTGATCGTCCACACCGGTCCCGGGAAGGGGAAGTCGACGGCGGCGTTCGGGATGGCGCTGCGGGCCTGGAACCAGGGCTGGCCGGTCGGGGTGTTCCAGTTCGTGAAGTCGGCCAAGTGGCGGATCGGCGAGGAGCGGGCGCTGCGCGTGCTCGGCGAGAGCGGCGAGGGCGGCCCGGTCGCCTGGCACAAGATGGGCGAGGGCTGGTCATGGATCCAGCGCCCCGGCAGCGAGGAGGACCACGCGGCCGACGCCCGCGAGGGCTGGGCGCAGATCAAGCGGGACCTGGCCGCCGAGACGTACCGTTTCTATGTGCTCGACGAGTTCACCTATCCGCTCAAGTGGGGCTGGCTCGACCTGGACGACGTGGTCGAGACCCTCGCCGCGCGTCCCGGGACCCAGCACGTCGTCGTCACCGGGCGGGACGCGCCCGGCCGGCTGGTCGAGGCCGCCGACCTGGTGACGGAGATGGGCAAGGTCCGGCATCCGATGGACGCCGGGCAGAAGGGGCAGCGGGGCATCGAGTGGTGATCCCCCGGCTGGTCGTCGCCGCGCCGGCGTCCGGCAGCGGCAAGACGACCGTGGCGGCCGGCCTGATCGCGGCGCTGCGGGCGCGCGGCCTCGCCGTGTCGCCGCACAAGGTCGGCCCCGACTACATCGACCCCGGCTACCACGCGCTGGCGGCGGGACGGCCCGGCCGCAACCTGGACCCGTGGCTCGCGGGCGAGGAGCGGATCGCGCCGCTGTTCCTGCACGGCGCCGCCGGCTGCGACGTGGCGGTGGTCGAGGGCGTGATGGGCCTGTTCGACGGGAAGGGCGACACCGGGTTCGCCTCCACGGCGCACGTCGCGCGACTGCTCGCGGCGCCGGTGGTGCTGGTCGTGGACGCCGCGCGGCAGAGCCGGTCGGTGGCGGCGCTCGTGCACGGTTTCGCGACGTTCGAGCCGGGCGTGCGGATCGGCGGCGTCGTGCTCAACCGGGTCGGCTCGGAGCGGCACGAGGAGCTGTGCCGCGGCGCGCTGGAGGCGACGGGCGTGCCGGTGCTCGGCGCGATCCGGCGGGACGACGCGGTCGTGACCCCGTCCCGGCACCTCGGGCTGGTCCCGGCGGCCGAGCGGGGCGCGGAGGCCGTCGGCGCGGTGGAGCGGCTCGGCGCGCTCGTGGAGCGCTCCTGCGACCTGGACGCCCTGCTCCGCCTGGCGGCCGCCGCTCCCCCGCTGCCGGGGCCCGCGTGGGACCCGTCCGAGCAGGTCGTCCCGGTCGAGGGCGGGCCGGTCGTCGCGGTCGCGGGCGGGGCGGCGTTCACCTTCTCCTACGCCGAGCACGTGGAGCTGCTGCGCGCGGCGGGCGCCGACGTGGCCGTCTTCGACCCGCTGCGGGACAAGGCCCTGCCGGACGGGGCGGGCGCGCTCGTCATCGGCGGCGGCTTCCCGGAGGTCCACGCCGCCGAGCTGGCAGCCAACGCGCCGATGCTCGCCGAGGTCGCGGCGTTCCGCGGCCCGATCGCCGCCGAGTGCGCCGGGCTCCTCTACCTGTGCGAGGAACTCGACGGCCGGGCGATGTGCGGGCGGGTGCCGGGCCGCGCGCGGATGACGTCCCGGCTGGCGCTCGGCTACCGGGAGGCGGTCGCGGTGGCCGAGTCGCCGCTGACCCGTCCGGGCGAGCGGTTCCGCGGCCACGAGTTCCACCGGACCGCGCTGGACACCGGCGCCGAGCCGCTGTTCCGGTGGCGCGACGGCCGCGACGGGTACGGCGACGACCGGATCACCGCCTCCTACCTGCACCTGCACTGGGCGGGGTCGCCGGAGGCGGCTCAGCGGCTGGTGTCGTCCTCCAGGTCGCCCTCCGTCTTGAGGTAGACCTCCTGGAGGCCCTGGAGGACCGCCGGGTCGGGGTGCTCCCACATGCCGCGCTCGGCCGCCTCCAGCAGCCGCTCGGCGATGCCGTGCAGCGCCCACGGGTTCGACTGCGCCATGAACGCGCGGTTCTCCTCGTCCAGGACGTAGGCGGCGGTGAGCCTGTCGTACATCCAGTCGGCCATGACGCCCGTGGTGGCGTCGTAGCCGAACAGGTAGTCCACGGTCGCCGCCAGCTCGAACGCGCCCTTGTAGCCGTGCCGGCGCATGGCGGCGAGCCACTGCGGGTTCACGACGCGGGCCCGGAAGATCCGCGCGGTCTCCTCCGAGAGGGTGCGGGTGCGCACGGCGTCCGGGCGGGTGCTGTCGCCGACGTAGGCCTCCGGCGCCCTGCCGGTCAGCGCGCGGACGGTGGCGATCATGCCGCCGTGGTACTGGAAGTAGTCGTCGGAGTCGGCGATGTCGTGCTCGCGGGTGTCGACGTTCTTGGCGGCGACGGCGATGCGCCGGTAGGCGCTCTCCATGTCGGCGCGGGCGGGCACCCCGTCGAGGTCGCGGCCGTAGGCGTGGCCGCCCCACACCGCGTACACCTCGGCGAGGTCGGCGTCGTCGCGCCAGTTGCGGCTGTCGATGAGCGGCAGCAGCCCGGCCCCGTACGCGCCGGGCGCGGACCCGAACACGCGCATCGTGGCGCGCCGCTCGTCGCCGTGCCGCTCCCGGTCGGCCCGCACGTGGGCGCGGACGTGGTTGTCGGCGTCGGGCTCGTCCAGCCCGGCGACGAGCCGGACGGCGTCGTCCAGCATGGCGACGACGTGCGGGAACGCGTCCCGGAAGAAGCCGCTGATGCGGACGGTCACGTCGATGCGCGGCCGGCCGAGCTCGGCGAGCGGGACCGGCTCCAGCGCCGTGACGCGGCGGGACGCCTCGTCCCAGGCCGGGCGGACGCCGAGCAGCGCGAGGACCTCGGCGACGTCGTCGCCCGCCGTGCGCATCGCGCTCGTCCCCCACACCGACAGCCCGACCGAGCGCGGCCACTCCCCGTGGTCGGCGCGGTAGCGCTCCAGGAGCGAGTCCGCCATCGCCTGCCCGGTCTCCCAGGCGAGGCGGCTCGGGACGGCGCGCGGGTCGACCGAGTAGAAGTTGCGGCCGGTCGGCAGGACGTTGACGAGGCCGCGCAGCGGCGACCCGCTCGGGCCCGCCGGGACGTAGCCGCCGTCCAGGGCGTGCAGGACGTGGTCGAGCTCGTCGGTCGTCCGGGCCAGGCGCGGGACGATCTCGGCGGCGGCGAACTCCAGGACCCGCGTCACCGCCTCGCGGCGCTCCGCCGGAACGTCCCGGGCGGCCTCGCGCGCCGCGTCCACGGCCCAGCCGGCGTCCTCCATGGCCTGGACGAGGGCGCGGGCGGCGGCCTCGGCGGCGTCCACGTCGGCGAGCGCCTCGCCGCCGGCCTCGCTGAGCCCGAGCGCCTCCCGCAGGCCGGGCAGCGTCTCGCGCCCCGACCACATCTGGCGGGCGCGGAGCATGGCCAGCACCAGGTCGACGCGGACCGGGCCGGCGGGCGCCTGGCCGAGGACGTGCAGGCCGTCGCGGATCTGCGCGTCCTTCACCTCGCACAGCCAGCCGTCGACGTGCAGGAGGAAGT
Source organism: Actinomadura sp. NPDC048021 (assembly GCF_040653135.1). Taxonomy (NCBI): domain Bacteria; kingdom Bacillati; phylum Actinomycetota; class Actinomycetes; order Streptosporangiales; family Thermomonosporaceae; genus Actinomadura; species Actinomadura sp. NPDC048021. The sequence continues at coordinate 25,477 of NZ_JBEZJQ010000024.1, read as the reverse complement.
CGTCGAACTCGGTGTCGTGCGGGCGGTCGTCCAGGCCGAGGTCGTGGTCGAGCTTGGCGGCCTGGATGAGGGTCCAGATCTGGGCGCGGATCGCGGGCAGCTTCGCCGGGTCCATCGCGGCGATCGTCGCGTGCTCGTCCAGGAGCTGTTCGAGGCGGGCGATGTCGCCGTAGGTCTCGGCGCGGGCCATCGGCGGGACCATGTGGTCGACGAGGACGGCGTGCGCGCGGCGCTTGGCCTGCGTGCCCTCGCCGGGGTCGTTGACGAGGAACGGGTAGACCAGCGGGACGTCGCCGAGCGCCGCGTCGGTGCCGCACGACGCCGACATCCCCGCCGCCTTGCCGGGCAGCCACTCCAGGTTGCCGTGCTTGCCGACGTGGACGATCGCGTGCGCGCCGAACTCGTCCGACAGCCACCGGTACGCGGCCAGGTAGTGGTGGCTGGGCGGCAGGTCGGGGTCGTGGTAGATCGCGATGGGGTTCTGCCCGAAGCCGCGCGGCGGCTGCACCATCACGACGAGGTTGCCGGCGCGCAGGGCGGCGAGGACGATGTCGCCGCCCTGGACGAACAGCTCGCCGGGCGGCGGGCCCCAGTGCCGCTCCATCCCCTCGCGCAGGTCGGCGGGCAGGGTGCGGTACCAGCGCTCGTAGGACGCGGCGGAGATGCGGACGGGGTTGCCCGCGAGCTGCTCCTCGGTGAGCCAGTCCTCGTCCTGGCCGCCCGCCGCGATGAGCGCGTGGACGAGCGCGTCGCCGTCCTGCTCGTCGACGCCGGGGAAGCCCTCGCCCAGGTCGTACCCCGCGTCGCGGAGCCGGGCGAGCAGCCGGACGGTGCTCGCCGGGGTGTCGAGACCGACGGCGTTCCCGACGCGGGCGTGCTTGGTCGGGTACGCCGACAGCATCACCACGAGGCGGCGCCCGGCGGCCGGGGTGTGCCGCAGGCGGCCGTGCCGGACCGCGATCCCGGCGACCCGGGCCGCCCGTTCGGAGTCGGCGGCGTAGACGGTGAGCCCGTCCTCGTCGACCTCCTTGAACGAGAACGGGACGGTGATGATCCGCCCGTCGAACTCGGGGATCGCGACCTGCGACGCCGCGTCCAGCGGGGACAGCCCGTCGTCGCTCCCCTCCCAGTCGGACCGGCTCGTGGTGAGGCAGAGGCCCTGCAGGATCGGGACGTCCAGCGCGGCGAGCGCGCCCACGTCCCACGCCTCGTCGTCGCCGCCCGCCCCGGCCGTCGCGGGCCGCGACCCGCCCGCCGCGAGCACCGTCACCACCAGCGCGTCCGCCTGGCGGAGCGTGTCCAGCAGCTCGGGCTCGGCGGTGCGCAGCGACGAGCAGAACACCGGCATGGCGCGCCCGCCGGCGTCCTCCACGGCGGCGCAGAGCGCCTCCACGAACGCGGTGTTGCCCGCCATGTGGTGAGCGCGGTAGTAGAGCACGCCGACCACGGGCCCGCCGCCGTCGCGGGCGGCGCGGTCGAGCCGTCCCCAGGTCGGCGTCGCGGCCGGCGGCGCGAAGCCGCGCCCCGTCAGCAGCACGGTGTCGGACAGGAACGCGTGCAGCTCGGCGAGGTTGGCGGGGCCGCCGTGCGCGAGGTAGGCGTGCGCCTCGGCGCACACGCCGCCGCTGACCGTGGACAGCTCCATCAGCTCGGCGTCGGGGGCCTGCTCGCCGCCGAGGACGACGACCGGCCGGGGGCCCGCGAGGAGCGCGTCGAGACCGTCCTCCCAGGCGCGGCGGCCGCCGAGCAGCCGCACCACGACGAGGTCGGCGCCCTCGGTCAGCCCGGGCAGGTCGGCGGCGGTGAGCCGCGCGGGGTTGCCGAGCCGGTAGGCGGCGCCGGACGCTCGGGCGCTCAGCAGATCGGTGTCGGACGTCGACAGCAACAGGACCGTGCGGCTGTGCTCGGGCACGGCGCATCCTCCCCCTGGGGTCCTCGCCCCGGTCGCGGGTGTCGCGACGGCAGGAGTCTCCTGGCTCCCGGATCGACGCTCGCCCCGGCCTTCCCGTCCTCGCGGACAGTGGCCTACAGCGGGGTTCGCTCCCCGGTCACAGTGGCGGGACCGCGCCGGATTCGCACCGGCTTCCTCCCATTGCCATCGTCTGAGCAGAAGAGTACGGCAGCGCGGTCGCCCTGCAAACTGTGGTTAACATCCTCCCCGTGCCGAATGTCAGAGCCCGTCCCGACGCGTGCCCCGGGGCGCTGCGCACCCACGACGCCGCCGACGGGCCGCTGGCGCGCGTCCGCGTCCCGGGCGGCGCGGTGTCCGCCGCGCAGCTCGCGGTGCTCGGCGCCGCCGCCCGCGAGCTGGGGCGGGACGTGATCGAACTCACGTCCCGCGGCAACCTCCAGGTGCGCGGCGTCCGCGACACCGGAGCGCTCGCGGCCCGGCTGGAGGCCGCCGGGCTGCTTCCGTCGGCGACCCACGAGCGGGTGCGCAACATCGTCGCGTCCCCGCTCGGCGGGCGCGGCCCGCGCGGCGCCCTCGCCACGGATCCGCTGGTCACGGCGCTGGACGAGGCGCTCTGCGCGCGTGCGGAGCTGGCCCGGCTGCCGGGGCGGTTCCTGTTCGCGCTCGACGACGGCACCGGCGACACGGCCGCGCTGGACGCCGACGCGGCCCACACCCCCGGCGGCCTGCGGCTGGCCGGGACGCGGCTCGGGCCCGTCCCCGGCGATCCCGTCGCGGCGCTGCTCGCGGCGGCGGAGGCGTTCCTGGAGGTCAGGGGCGACGCCTGGCGGCTCGCGGAGGTGCCGGACGGCGCGCGGCTCGTCGCCGAGCGGCTGGGCGCGGCCGTGGCGGAGACGCCGCCGCGCCCGGATCCCGCGCCGCCGCACGCCGGGATCCTCGCGCAGCGGGACGGGCTCGCCGCGCTGGAGGCCGTGCCTCCGCTGGGCCGGCTGTCGGGCGCGCAGGCCGAGGCGCTCGCCGGAGTCGCGGACGAGGTGCGGGTGACGCCGTGGCGCAGCGTGGTGGTGCGCGACCTGGAGCGGGACGAGGCGCGCCGCGCGGCGGCGGAGCTCGCGGCGGCGGGGTTCGCGACCGATCCCGCGTCGCCCTGGGTGGGCGTGACGGCCTGCACCGGGAGCCCGGGATGCGCGAAGTCGCGCGGCGACGTGCAGGCCGAGGCGCGGCGCTTCGTGGACGGCCTGGGCCGCGCGCCCGAGACCCCCGTCCACTGGACGGGATGCGAGCGGCGCTGCGGGATGCCCCGCGGCCCGGTCGAGCTGAGGACGGCGGAGGGACAGCAGTGATCGATTACGTCCGGGACGGCGCCGAGATCTACCGGCGGTCGTTCGCGACGATCCGCGCGGAGGCCGACCTGTCGGGACTGCCGGACGACGTGGCGCGGGTCGCGGTCCGCATGATCCACGCCTGCGGCATGACCGATCTGGTCAAGGACCTGGCCTGGTCGCCGGGGGTCGTGGCGCGGGCGCGGGCGGCGCTGCTGGCGGGCGCGCCGGTGCTGTGCGACGCGCGGATGGTCGCCTCCGGCGTGACCCGCGCGCGGCTGCCCGCCGGCAACGAGGTCGTGTGCACGCTCGGCGAGCCGGGCGTGCCGGAGCTGGCCGGGCGGCTCGGCACCACGCGCAGCGCGGCGGCGCTGGAGCTGTGGCGCGACCGGCTCGGCGGCGCGGTCGTCGCGATCGGCAACGCGCCGACCGCGCTGTTCCGGCTGCTGGAGCTGGTGGAGGAGGGCGCGCCGCGCCCGGCGGCGGTCCTCGGGATCCCGGTCGGGTTCATCGGGGCGGCCGAGTCCAAGGAGGCGCTCGCCGCGAGCGGCCTGGACCATCTGGTGGTCCGCGGGCGGCGCGGCGGCAGCGCGATGACGGCGGCGGCGGTCAACGCCATCGCCAGTGAGGCGGAGTGATGGCGGGACGGCTGTTCGGCGTGGGCGTCGGGCCCGGCGACCCCGAGCTGGTCACGGTGAAGGCGGCGCGGCTGATCGGCGAGGCCGACGTGGTGGCCTTCCACTGCGCGCGGCACGGCCGCAGCATCGCCCGGACCGTCGCCGAGCCGTACCTGCGGGACGGGCGGATCGAGGAGCAGCTCGTCTACCCGGTGACGACGGAGACCACCGACCATCCCGGTGGCTACCAGGGGGCGCTGGAGGACTTCTACGCCGACTGCGCCGCCCGCCTCGCCGCGCACCTCGACGCGGGGCGGACGGTCGTGGTGCTCAGCGAGGGCGACCCCCTGTTCTACGGGTCGTACATGCACCTGCACAAGCGGCTCGCGCCGCACTACCCGGCCGAGGTGGTGCCGGGCGTGACGTCGCTGAGCGCCGCGTCCGCGGCGGCGGGGCGACCGCTGGTGGAGCGGGAGGAGACGCTGACCGTCCTGCCCGGGACGCTGGCCGGCGAGGAGCTCGCCGAGCGGCTGCGCAGCGCGGACGCGGCGGCCGTCCTCAAGCTCGGCCGGACGTTCCCCAAGGTCAGGCAGGCGTTCGAGGACGCGGGGCGGCTCGGCGACGGCTGGTACGTCGAGCGGGCCGCCACCGACCGGCAGCGGGTCCTCCCGCTCGCCGACGTCGATCCGGCGGACGTTCCCTACATGGCGCTCGCGCTGCTGACGAGCCCGGCGGAGCGCTCGTTCGCCGCGCCTCCCCCGGCGCGGCCTGAGGGGGCCGGCGGGGTGTGGGTCGTCGGGCTCGGACCGGCGGGCCGGCCGTGGCTGACGCCGGAGGCGCAGGACGTCCTGGCGTCCGCGACCGACCTCGTCGGCTACGGCCCCTACCTGGACCGGGTGCCGCCGAACCCGAGGCAGCGGCGGCACGGGTCCGGCAACCGGGTGGAGGCCGACCGGGCCCGGCACGCGCTGGCGCTCGCGCGGGACGGGGCCCGGGTGGCCGTCGTCTCGTCCGGCGATCCCGGCGTGTTCGCGATGGCCACGGCCGTCCTGGAGGCGGCGGCGGAGGACGAGTTCGCGGACGTGCCGGTGCGGGTCGTGCCGGGGCTGACGGCGGCGCAGGCCGTGGCCGCCCGGGCCGGCGCGCCCCTCGGGCACGACTTCTGCGTCCTGTCGCTGTCGGACATCCTCAAGCCGTGGGACGTGGTGGAGCGGCGGCTCGCCGCCGCCGCCGAGGCCGACCTGGTCCTGGCCCTCTACAACCCCTCGTCGAGCCGGCGCAGGCACCAGCTCCCGGCGGCGCGCGAGCTGCTGCTCAAGCACCGCTCCCCCGAGACCCCGGTGGTCGTCGGGCGGGACGTCGGCGGGCCGGAGGAGAGCGTGACGGTGACGACGCTCGGCGAGCTGGACCCCGCCCGGGTCGACATGCGCTGCCTGCTCATCGTCGGGTCGTCCGCCACCCGGGTGACCGAGCGGGGCGTGGTCTTCACCCCGCGCCGCTACCCCTGAGCCCAGGCCGCGGCGGCCGCCACGTCGGCGGCCGCCGCGACGCCCTCGGGAAGGGCCGGGCGGTCGACCATCACGACCGGCAGCCCGGCCTCGCGGGCGGCGGTGAGCTTCGCGCGGGTCATCGCGCCGCCGCTGTCCTTGGTGACCAGCACGTCCAGGCGGTGCTCGCGGATCAGGGCGCGCTCGCCGTCCACGGTGTAGGGGCCGCGCGCCAGCAGGACGTGCACGTGGGGCGGGACGGGCGGCTCCGGAGGGTCCACCGACCGGGCGAGGAACCACACATCGGTCCGCGCGGCGAACACCGGAAGGCTGCGGCGGCCGGTGGTGAGGAACGCGCGGGCGCCGTCCGGCAGCGCGGCGGCGGCGTCCGGCAGGGACGGGACGCGCCGCCAGTCGTCACCGTCCTCCTCGTCCCAGCCGGGGCGGCGCAGCGCGAGCAGGGGCACGCCCGTCAGCCGCGACGCGTGCGCGGCGGAGGCGCTCATCCGCTCCGCGAACGGGTGGGTCGCGTCGACGAGGCGGTCGATCCGGTGCTCCCGCAGCCACGCGGCGAGCCCTTCGGCGCCGCCGAACCCGCCGATGTGGACCTCGCCGGCGGGCAGGCGCGGGTCCGACACCCTCCCGGCGAGCGAGGAGACGACGTGCACGCCGGTCAGCCGGGCCGCGAGCGCGCGGGCCTCCGCCGTCCCGCCGAGGATCAGGACGCGCCGCACGCCCGGTCCCGGCCGGCGCTGTAGAGGTGGCTGTCGGGGAACGCCGACGCGGTGAGGACGCGGCCGACGACGATCACCGCGGTGCGCCGCACCCCGGCCTCGCGCACCCGGGCGGCGATGTCGGCGAGGGTGCCGCGCAGGACCAGCTCGTCCGGGCGGCTGGCGCGGGCGACGACGGCGACCGGGCAGTCCGCGCCGTAGCGGGGCAGCAGCTCGGCGGCGACCTCCTCGATGCGCTGGACGGCCAGGTGCAGCACCATCGTGGCGCCGCTCGCGCCGAGGGTGGCGAGGTCCTCGCCGTCCGGCATCGGGGTGGCCCGCACGGCCGTGCGGGTCAGGATCACGGTCTGGCCGACGCCGGGGACGGTCAGCTCCCGGCCGAGCGAGGCCGCCGCGGCCGCGAACGCGGGAACGCCGGGGACGACCTCGTACGGCACGCCCGCCGCGTCGAGGCGGCGCATCTGCTCGGCGACCGCGCTGAACACCGACGGGTCGCCCGAGTGCAGCCGCGCGACGTCCAGGCCGCCTTGGTGGGCGGCGGTCAGCTCGGCGACGATCTCGTCCAGCGTCATGTTCGCGGTGTCGACGAGCCGGGCGCCGGGCGGGCACGCCTCCAGCAGTTCGGCCGGCACCAGCGACCCCGCGTACAGGCAGACGGGTGAGGACTCCAGGATCCTCAGGCCGCGCACGGTGATGAGGTCGGCGGCGCCGGGGCCCGCGCCGACGAAGTGGACCGTCACAGGGTGTCCTTCCGCGTCGTCCAGACGGTGACGGGCATGGCGGGGCGCCAGCCGGTGAACCCGCCGAGCGGGGCGGCGCGCTCGACGCCGAGGCGAACCAGCTCGCCGCCGTGGGTCCGGCGGAGCTCGACCACTTTGGCCTCCGATTCGAGGGTGACGGCGTTGGCGACGAGGCGCCCGCCGGGCCGGAGCGCGTCCCAGCAGCGTTCCAGCAGGCCGGGGACGGTGAGCCCGCCGCCGACGAAGACGGCGTCGGGCGGCGGGAGGCCCTCCAGCGCGTCCGGCGCGCGGCCCGCCACGACGCGGACGCCGGGCACCCCGAGGGCCCCGGCGTTGCGGCCGATCCGCTCCGCGCGCTCCGGGCGGCTCTCGACCGCGACCGCCGCGCACGACGGGTGCGCCCGCGCCCACTCGATCGCGACGCTGCCGGACCCGGCGCCCACGTCCCACAGCAGCTCGCCGGGCAGCGGCCCGAGGCGCGACAGCGTCACCGCCCGGACCTCCCGCTTGGTGATCTGCCCGTCGTGCTCGAAGGCGTCGTCGGGCAGCCCGGCGACACGCGGCAGCGGGGCGGCGTCCGGGCCCGGCGCGCACTCGACGGCCACCACCGCGAGCGCCGAGGCGGCCGGGTCCGTCCAGTGGGACGCGACGCCGTGCGCGACCGTCTCGCTCTCCGCGCCGAGGTCGCACAGGACGGTCATCCGGCTGGGGCCGAAACCGCGCCCGGTGAGCAGCGCCGCCACGACCGCCGGGGCCTGCCGCCCCGCGCCGAGGACCAGCACGCGGCGGCCGGGGGCGACGACGGCGTTCAGCGTCTCCGCCGGGCGCCCGACGAGGCTGACGACCTCCACCCGCTCCAGCGGCCAGCCGAGGCGCGCGCACGCCAGCGACGCCGACGACGGGTGCGGCAGCACCCGCAGGCGCCGCGGGCCGACCAGCTCGGCGAGCGTGGAGCCGATCCCGTAGAACATGGGGTCGCCGCTCGCGAGGACGGCGACCGACCGCCCCGCGTACCGCTCGATCAGGCCGGGCAGAGCGGGGAGCAGCGGGGACGGCCAGGGCACGCGCTCGGCGGGGCCGTCCGGGACGAGGGCGAGGTGCCGGGCGCCCCCGAGCAGCACGTCCGCCGCCCGCAGCGCCGCGCGGGAGTCCTCCGCGAGGCCGTCCCACCCGTCGGCTCCGACGCCCACGACGGTGATGACACGCGCGTCCACTGGCCTCCTTGAGCGAAATGCGGCGCCAAGTCTACAACTGGCACACTTGGCCAGGTGAAGCGGCTTTTGATCATCGGCATCGGCGCGGGCGACCCCGACCACCTGACGTTCCAGGCGGCCAAGGCGATCGCCGCCGCCGACGTCTTCCTCGTCGTGGACAAGGGCGAGGCCAAGCACGACCTGGCCGGGCTGCGGCACGACCTCATCGCGGCGCACGGCCGGCACCCGTACCGGATCGTGGAGGCCCGCGACCCCGAGCGCGACCGGGACGCCGCCGCCTACGCCGCCGCCGTGGAGGACTGGCGGTCGCGGCGCGCGCGGATCTACGAGTCGTTCGTCACCGGCGAGCTGGCCGACGGGCAGACCGGCGCGATCCTCGTCTGGGGCGACCCCGGCGTCTACGACAGCACCCTCGCGGCGCTGGAGGAGGTGGGCGCCGAGTTCGAGGTCGAGGTGATCCCCGGCATCAGCAGCGTCTCGGCGCTCACCGCGCGGCACCGCGTCGGGCTCACGCGGGTGGGCCGTCCCGTCCACGTCACCACCGGGCGCCGCCTCGCCGCCGAGGGACCCACCGCCGACGACGTGCTCGTCATGCTGGACGCGCACTGCGCGTTCGCCGAGGCGGGCGACGGCTACCACATCTACTGGGGCGCCTACCTCGGCACGCCCGACGAGATCCTCGTCTCCGGCCCGGTCGCGGAGGTGGCCGAGGAGATCCGCGCCGTGCGCGCCGAGGCCCGCGCCCGCAAGGGGTGGATCATGGACACCTACCTCCTGCGGCGCGAGTCCCCGGCGCGCCCCTGACCGGCGCCGGCGGGCGCGGCGCCGGCGGGCGTCAGGCCCTGAACGCGGCGCGCTCCTCGGCCGGGGCGGCCTGCCCGCCCGCGGCGGTGACCGAACGCCCGCGCCCGGGGATGGCCAGCGCGACGATCCCGGCGAGCAGCGCCACGCCGCAGCCGATCAGCAGACCGGCCCGGAAGCCGTCCTCGGACGGCAGCACGTGCCCGCCGAGGTCGATGGTCAGCTGGGACAGCACGACCCCGACCACGGCCGCCGACACCGAGGTGCCGACCGAGCGCATCAGCGTGTTGAAGCTGTTGGCCGAGGCGGTCTCCGACCGCGGCACCGCGCCCATGATGAGGGCGGGCATCGCGCCGTAGGCGAGGCCGACGCCCATGCCGCAGATCGCCGTGACGATCATCAGTCCCCACGCGGCGCCGATGAGCAGCGTGGACGACCCGTACCCGAGCGCGATCACCAGGCTTCCGGCGACCAGGGTGACCTTGGGCCCGCGGGCGGCCGACAGCCGCGCGCCGAGCGGGGAGACCGCCATCATCAGCAGGCCGGACGGCACCATCCACAGGCCCGCGGCGACCATCGACTGGCCGAGCCCGTACCCGGTCTCCTTCGGCAGCTGCAGCAGCTGCGGCACGATCAGCGCCTGGGCGTACATCGAGAACCCGATCACGACCGAGGCGGCGTTGGTGAGCAGCACCTGGGGGCGCGCGGTGACGCGCAGGTCGACCAGCGGGTCGCGGCTCCGCAGCTCCCACCAGCCCCACGCCAGCAGGACGACGACCGTGGCGGCGAAAAGGCCGATGGTCGTGCCGCTCGCCCACCCCCAGTCGGCGCCCTTGGAGACGCCGAGCAGCAGGCACACGAGGCCGGCGCCGAGACCGACCGCGCCCACGGTGTCGAAGCGGCCCCGTGCCTGGACGGGCGTGGCCGGCACCAGCAGGTAGATCAGCGTGGCGACGAGCGCGCTCAGCGCGGCCGAGCCCCAGAACAGCACCCGCCAGCTCGTGTTCTCGGCGATCAGGGCCGCGAGCGGCAGCCCGAACGCCCCGCCGATCCCCATCGACGAGCTCAGCAGCGCGATCGAGGACCCCAGCCGCTCGGGCGGCAGCAGGTCGCGCAGCGCGCTGATGCCGAGCGGGATCATGCCCATGCCGACCCCCTGCATGCCTCGCCCGACGACCATCGGGATCAGCGAGCCGGACAGCGCGCAGATCACCGACCCGCTGATCAGGGGCACCATGCAGACCAGCAGCATCCGGCGCTTGCCGTACAGGTCGCCGAGCCGTCCGATCATCGGCATGGCGACCGCGGAGGCCAGCAGCGTCGAGGTGACCACCCAGGTCGCGTTGGAGGGCGTGGTGTCCAGCAGCCGCGGCAGCTGGGCGATCAGCGGCACCACGAGGGTCTGCATGAACGCGGCGACGATGCCGCCCACGGCGAGAACGCCGACGATCCCGCCGGGTCGGACGGCGGGCGCGGACTCGTCCACGTGACATCCCTTCTGTCGGGTCGAGGAACTTGTGCACCATACATACGTTATGGTCGATGCACAACTTATGTACGGTGCATATCCCTGTGGTAGGCATGGGGGGCGAGCATCGAGGCAGGAGCGACCCGGGCGGAGCGCGTCCGGGAGAAGGACCGGCATGCACAAGCCCACGGATCTGATCGAGTACGAGACCATGCTGCTCGGGCGGCACAGCCTGGCCACCCGCCGCTCCCGGCGCGAGGGCGGCCTGCTGGAGCGCAGCGCCTACATCCTGCTCAGCCGCATCCGCATCGACGGCCCGATGTCGATCCGGCAGCTCAGCGAGGCGTTCGACCTGGACCCCTCGACGCTGAACCGGCAGACCTCGGCCATGCTGCGCGACGGCCTCGTCGAGCGCATCCCCGACCCGGCCGGCGGCATCGCCCGCAAGTTCCGCATCACCGCCGAGGGCGAGCGCCGCCTCGACAGCGAGCGCGGCCAGATCGTCGCCGGGATCGACAAGATCATGGCGGACTGGACGGCGGAGGAGGTCGAGGCCTTCGCCTCCTTCCTCCAGCGCTTCAACACCGACATCGAGCGCCTCGCCGGAAGTCCCTGGCCCCGCCCCTAGCCGGAGTGTCGGCAAGCCCCGGCCGCGCCGTTACCCTGGGGCGATGCGCCTCGGTGTGAACGTCCCCAATTTCGGCCCCGGCACCGACCCGGGCGTCCTGCGGCAGTGGGCGCGGACGGTCGAGGGCCTCGGCTTCGACCTGCTGATGGTCTCCGACCACGTCGCGGTCACGGGCGACGTCGCCGCGCAGTACCCGGCCCCGTTCTACGAGCCGTTCACCACGCTGTCCTGGCTGGCCGGCGTGACCGAGCGGGTGCGGCTCGGCACCACCGTGCTGGTCGTCCCGTACCGGCATCCGCTGCTCGTCGCCCGCATGGCCGCCAACCTCAACGACCTGAGCGGCGGGCGGCTCGTCCTCGGCGTGGGAGTCGGCTGGGCCCGTGAGGAGTTCGCGGCGCTCGGCGTGCCCTTCACCCGGCGCGGCGCCCTCACCGACGAGCATCTGCGGGCGATCCGCGCCGCCTGGGAGGACGAGGGCGACTACCGCGCGGGGCGCATCCCCCTCTGGATCGGCGGCAACAGCGACGCCGCGCTCCGGCGGGCCGTGCGCATCGGCGACGCCTGGCACCCTCTGCGTTTCACCCTCCCCTGGCTCCGCGGCGCGCTGGAGCGGCTGAAGGCCGTCGCGGACGAGCAGGGACGTCCGGTGCCCGCCCTGGAGCCCCGCATCGCCCTGCGGGTGACGTCCTCCCCTGTCACCGGCCCCGACCGGCTCGCCGGCGAGGGGACCGTGGAGCAGGTCGCCGGCGACCTCGAGCAGTTGCGGCTGCTCGGCTCGGGCACGGTCCTCCTCGACCCCTTCAACGGCGATCCGGACGAGACCCGGCGCCCGGGCGACGCCTGGCGCGATCTCGCGGCGGTCGCCGCCGTGCACGGGGCGGCGGTCGCCGCCCCGGAGGCCGCCGGGTAGTCCAGGAGATCGGGGACCGGGCATGGCCGGGGCCCGTCCACCCGGTTAACGATCAGTGAAGTTATCGCTCTCATCGCGGGACCCGGTCACGGCACGGCAGTAGGCTCGGCGCGAAACCAGCGCAGGTCGGAGAGGAACCGGGCCCTTGAGCGTGATCAATGTCGGGCAGGCGATCGTCCTCGGGATCGTGGAGGGCCTGACCGAGTTCCTCCCGGTCTCCTCGACCGGGCACTTGAAGATCACCGAGGGTCTGATGAACATCCCGGTGGACGACAAGTCCGTGGTCGGGTTCACCGCGGTGATCCAGGTCGGCGCGATCGCGGCGGTGCTGGTGTACTTCTTCTCCGACATCGTCCGGATCGTCAAGGCGTGGGGCGTCGGGATCGCCCGGCCGTCCGAGCGCTACCACCACGACTACAAGTTCGCCTGGTGGGTCATCTACGCCACCATCCCGGTCGTGATCGTCGGGGTCGCCGCCAAGCCCCTCATCGAAGGCCCGCTCGCCTCGCTGTGGGTGGTCGCCGGGTCCCTGATCGGCGGCAGCGCCGTGATGTTCGCCGCGGACCGGCTCGGCACGCACAAGCGCGGCGAGGACGACACGTCCCTCACCGACGCGATGCTGATCGGCTCCTCGCAGATCCTCGCCCTGCTGTTCCCCGGCTTCTCCCGCTCGGGCGCGACGATGTCGACCGGGCTCATGCTCGGCCTCGACCGGGTCGCCGCGACCCGCCTGTCGTTCTTCCTGGGCATCCCCGCGCTGACCGGCGCCGGCATCTACGAGCTGCCGTCCGCGCTCGGCTCGGGCGCCGGCGTCCTGCCGCTCGCGGTGGGCACGGCGGTGTCGTTCGTCGTGGCCTACGCCTCCATCGCCTGGCTGCTGCGGTTCGTGGCCCGGCACAGCTTCACCTCGTTCGTGGTCTACCGCATCGTCGTCGGCCTCCTGCTGTTCGGCCTCCTCGGCGCGGGAACGTTGAACGCCTGAGCCTCGCGGGGTATGCGGAAGACTGTCACGGTCCGCACGCCGGTGGGAGCACCGCGTGCGCGCACACCCCGCTGAGGAACGGAGCGCCGAGCATGAACGACGCGATGTGGGCCGGAACGGTCTCCATCACCGGGCACGGGAAGGACGAGCTGGAGGCGTACCTGGCGCGGCCGCTGGGCGACGCCCCGCGCGGCGGCGTCGTGGTGATCCACCACATGCCCGGCTACGACCCCGGCACCAAGGAGTTCGTCCGGACGTTCGCCGCGCACGGATACGCCGCGATCGCCCCGAACCTGTACTCGCGCGAGGGCGCGGGCGCGAGCCCGGACGACCAGGCCGCCGCCGCCCGCGCCAAGGGCGGCGTCCCGGACGAGCAGCTCGTCGGCGACGTCGCCGGGGCCGCCGCGCATCTGAACTCGCTCGACCACGCCAACGGCCGGGTCGGCGTGATCGGGCACTGCTCGGGCGGGCGGCACGCGTTCCTGGCCGCCTGCGAGCTGGACCTCGACGCGGCGGTCGACTGCTACGGCGCCTTCGTCGTCGACGACCCGCCCGAGGACTACCCGACCTCCGCCCGGTCGATCGTCTCCAAGGCGCCCGGCCTGTCGTGCCCGCTGCTCGGCCTGTTCGGCGAGGAGGACCGGTTCCCCGCGCCCGAGGAGGTCGCCGCGCTGGACGCCGAGCTGACCAGGCTCGGCAAGGAGCACGAGTTCCACACCTATCCCGGCGCGGGGCACGCGTTCTTCGCCGTCGAGCGGCCCGCCTTCCGTCCCGCCGCCGCCAAGGACGGCTGGGGGAAGATCTTCGCCTTCTTCGACCGCCACCTGGGCGCCTGAAAGGAGACCCTCATGTGCACCTACCAGACGGTGAAGATGGAACTGGACGGCGCGGCGAAAGGAGCGAACGGCTGGTTCACGGTGACCGGCGGCGCGGTCTACGTCGACCACCCGTACCACGCCTGCCACGAGCACACCGTGAACATCGACTTCACCAACGCCGGGGAGGGGCCGTCCGCGCGCGTCGCGGTCGAGCTGACGGAGGAGTCGGCGCTGGCGCTGATCGAGGCCATCCAGGCGGCCCTCGCCGCCGCCCCTCCCGGCCTCGCCTCGGCCGCCGGCTGAGATAGGGATTCACCAAGCGACATTTTAAGGAAAGGCCGAAACAGGCGAGACGTGTCCGTTTCCAGGTGAATTGGCGGCATGGCGCCACGAACCCTTACGTTGGCTCCGTCGCTCATCGCATGCATGTCGTTACGGACATGTTCCATATCCCGCTTGGAGAGGACCTCAATGGAGATCCCGCTCGTCATCGACCCGGCCGGCAGCGACGTCCAGGGAGAGGCCGCGAAACTGCGGGCGCGGGGGCCGGTGACCCCCGTGGAGCTGCCCGGCGGCGTCGTCGCCTGGGCGGTGACCGGCCAGGAGCAGCTCAAGCGGCTGCTGGCCGACCCGCGGGTGTCCAAGGACCCGAACCTGCACTGGACGAAATGGATCGACGGCGAGATCGCGGAGGACTGGCCGCTGAGCCTGTGGGTCTCGGTGCGGAACATGTTCACCGCCTACGGCGACGACCACCGGCGGCTCCGCACGATCATCTCCCGGGCGTTCACCCCGCGCCGCACCGAGGCGCTGCGGCCGGACGTGGAGGAGATCACCCGGTCGCTGCTGGACGGCCTGGCCGCCGCCCCCGGCGGCCGCGCCGACCTGCGCGAGGCGTTCGCCTACCCGCTGCCCATCGAGGTGATCTGCCGGCTGTTCGGCGTCCCCGACGAGACCCGCCCCGCGCTGCGCCGCTGCGTGGACGGCGTCTTCAACACGGCGCTGACCTCCGAGGAGGCCTTCGCCAACCAGACCGAGATGTACGGCATCCTGCAGGACTTCGTGGCGTTCCGGCGCCGCGAGCCCGCCGACGACCTGGCCGGGGAGCTCATCTCCTCCCGCGACGAGGACGGCTCGCGGCTGAGCGAGCAGGAGCTGGTCGACACGCTGATCCTGATGATCTCCGCCGGGCACGAGACGACGGTGAACCTGCTCGACCAGGCGATCACGGCGCTGCTGACGCACCCGGAGCAGCGCGCGCTCGTCCGGTCCGGCGAGGTGCCGTGGGCGGAGGTCATCGAGGAGGCGCTGCGCTGGCAGGCGCCGGTCGCGAACCTGCCGCTGCGCTACGCCGTGGAGGACATCGACGTCGACGGCGTGACGATCGGGAAGGGCGAGGCGATCCTCGTCGCCTACGCCGCCGCGGGACGCGACCTCGCCCTGCACGGCGACGACGCCGACCTGTTCGACGTCAGGCGGGCGAACAAGGAGCACATCTCGTTCGGGCACGGCGTGCACTACTGCGTCGGCTCCCACCTCGCGCGGCTGGAGGCCGAGATCGCGCTGCCGGCGCTCTTCGGACGCTTCCCGGACCTGGCGCTGGCCGTCGACCCCGCCGAGCTGCGGCCGGTCGAGTCGTTCATCTCCAACGGCCACCGGACCCTTCCGGTCGTGCTCGGCTCCTGAGCCCCCGCTACCCCTCGCGGCGCGCCCGGGCCCGGCGCTTGCCCTCGTGCATCGCCTGGACCCGGGCGATCGGGATCGTGTGGCCCTGCTCGACGAGGTCGGCGGGGACCGGCTGCGGCTCCGGCATGAGGCCGGTCCAGACGTCGCGGCCCGCGAGCAGGGCGGCGGCCGTGCGGATCGTGAAGTCCGAGGGCGCCACCCGGTCGAGGTCGTCCCAGGCGACCGGGAACGAGACCGGCGTTCCCGGCCGGATCCGCGGGCTGTAGGCGGCGACGACGGTCGCGCCGCCCGCGCGGGTCGAGTCGAGGAACACCTTGCCGCCGCGGTCCTCGCGGATGAACGCCGTCGTGACCAGGCCGGGGTCGAGCCGCTCGGCGCGGACGGCCAGGGCGCGCGTCGCGGCGGCGACGTCCTCGACGCGCGTGGCGCCGTCGAGGGGGGCGAACACGTGGACGCCCTTGGCGCCGCTCGTCTTGACGGCGCCCCGCAGGCCCGAGTCGGCCATCGCGCGGCGCACGAGGTGGGCGGCGGCGACCGCGTCGCCGAACGCGTCCGGGCCGGGCGGGTCGATGTCGAGCACCAGGTGGGTGGGCCTGTCCCATGTCTCGGCGCGCACGAGGGGCGGGTGGTACTCGACGGCGCGCTGGTTCGCGAACCACAGCAGGGTGCGGCGGTCGTCGCACAGCGCGTAGGACACCTCCCGCTGCGAGGTCGCCGCCCACACCGCCACCGTCCGCACCCAGGACGGCGTGTACTTCGGCGTGTTCTTCTGCATGAACGGCTTCTGGCCGCGCAGCACGCGCTTGACCGACAGCGGCCGGCCTTCGAGCTGCGGGACCAGGCATCCGGCGACGGCGTCCAGGTAGTCGACCAGGTCGCGTTTCGTCGCGTCCGCCCCCTCGAACAGGGGCTGGTCGAGGTTCGTCAGCCGAACCCCGTCACGCTCTTCATCGGCGCTCACCCCACCAGCTTCGCACGCGGGGCCGACAGCGCCGTGGGGTAGCGTCGCCCCCATGTACGTACCGGCGCATTTCTCGGCGGACGACGCCGAGGTCAGGGAGCTGCTGGCCGGGTGCGGGGCCGCCGACCTCGTCACCGCCTCCCCGCGGGGGCTGGTCGCGACGTACCTGCCCGTCCTGTACGACCCGTCGGTGGGCGAGCACGGCGCGATGCTGGCGCATGTGGCGCGCAACAACGACCAGTGGCGCGAGCCCGCCGCCGGGGAGTCGCTGCTCATCGTCCACGGGCCGGACGCGTACGTGTCGCCGTCCTGGTACGCGTCCAAGGCCGAGCACGGGCGGGTCGTGCCGACGTGGAACTATCTCACCGCCCACGTCTACGGCCGCCTCGTCGTGCACGACGACCCGGCGTGGGTGGAGTCGATGGTCCGCCGCCTGACCGAGCGCCACGAGCGGGGCCGCGCCCCGTCCTGGACGGTCGACGACGCCCCGCCCGCGTTCGTCGCCGGTCAGCTGCGGGCGATCGTGGGGCTGGAACTGCGCGTCACGCGCGTCGAGGCCAAGGCGAAGATGAGCCAGAACCGCCCCGAGGCCGACATCGCGGGCGTCGTCGCGGGTTACCGCGCCCAGGGCGACACGACCATGGCGGACGCGGTGGAAGCGGCGAAGGCGCGAGGCGAGGGGTAGCGCGGCGGGTCAGCGGGGGCGCCAGGGAGACTCGGCGGAGGTGGGGCGGGCGTCGGCCGCCACCCGGAGCGCGTAGGTGGGGGTCGGGGCGCCGTCCACGGGGCCCAGGTAGTCGTGGCCGGTCAGATGGCACCAGGCCGGCAGGTCGATGGGGGCCGCCGGGTCGGCGGCGATGAGGTGGACGACGGTTCCGGGCGCCAGGTCCGCGATGCGGCCGCGCAGTTCGAGCAGGAGGCGCACGCAGGAACGGTCGCCGCCGTCGATGACGACCGGGTCCGAGCTCATTCCCACCTCCGGGGTCCACGAGGCTTTCCGGCGTAGGGGGAAATATAGAGCTTTGGTGTGACAAGGGTGGTGGTCAGACCGGGCGAGCCCGTGCGCACCGCCGGGTTCGGGCCCTCCCTGGCGCCGACGGGCACGCTTTGATCAAAGATTTCCGCGCGGGTCATCCGGGACCGGGATCTGAGCGTCAAGTTCGTGTCCGGTGCGGCAAGACGGCGTCGGGGCGCGCGTCCTCCAAGGCGACAAAACAGGATCAATCGCTAGCGAACGGGTTCGTCGGCGATATGGATGAGGGAGGTCCTAGACTTGACTCTTTCTTTCAGGTTTCGTCCAGCTTTGGAGCTTACAGTCGCAGTGAAGTACCCCCCGTTGTCATCCAGGTGAGGAAATCGGCTTTGGGGCGAGTCATGGATCTCGGAGTGGGACGAGTGGAGCGCACGGAGACCTGCGGGACGCTGACGTTCCCGGACGAGGTCGACCTCAGCAACGGCGAGGCGGTCCTGGCGCAGGCCGTCCGGCTTCTGGACTCCGGGACGCCCGCCCTGATCCTCGACCTGACCGGCTGCACGTTCTGCGACTCCAACGGGCTGAACGTGATCACGCGGTCGCAGATGCGGGCGACCGAGCTGGGCGTGCCCATGTGGGTGGTGCTGCCGCCGCGCGGGATCGTCCGCCGGGTGTCGGAGGTGGCGGGGCTGCAGCGCCGCGTCGCCATCGCCCCGGACGTGGCGACGGCCCGCGAGGCGCTCTCGGCGTCCGCGAGCGGGTAGCGCCTCAGCGCTCCAGGGCGCGGTCGATCCACTCGTCCGCGACGCCGAGGAGCAGGTGGCCCGCGCCGAGGATGCTGGCGTCGCGGCCCGCGCGGGAGGTCGCGATCTCCAGGTTGCGGGTGGCGAGCGGCAGGCAGCGCTCGTAGATGACGCCCCGGATCGTCGCGACGAGCGGCTCGGCGTTGGACAGGCTGCCGCCGATGACGAGCGCGTCGGGGTTGAAGAAGTTCACGAGCGCGGTCAGCACGTCGCCGATGAGGCGCCCGGCCGTGCGCACCGCGCTGGTCGCCTGGGGGACGCCGTCGGCGACGAGGTCGACGATCCGGGACGGGTTGTCGGCCTCGATGCCCTGGGCGGCGAGGGACGCGGCGAGGGCGGCGCCGCTGGCGTGGGCCTCCAGGCAGTCGGGGTGGCCGCAGGAGCAGTCGACGGTGGCCTCGGACAGGATCCGGACGTGGCTGATGTCGCCCGCCGCGCCGCGCCCCCGGTGCAGCCGCCCGTCGACGATGACGCCGCAGCCGATGCCGCTGCCGAGTTTGATGACCATCACGTTGTCGAGGGACGGCCATGACCCGCGGTGCTCGCCGACGGCCATGAGGTTGGCGTCGTTCTCGACCAGGGCCGGGACGCCGGCGCCGCCGGCCACGTAGTCGCGGACGGGGAAGTCGTTCCAGCCGGGCATGCGCGAGGGCGAGACGACCTGGCCCGTCGCCGGGTCGACCGGACCGGGCAGCCCGATCCCGACGCCGCGGACGGGGACGTCCCCGAGGCCGTGCTCGCGGGCGAGGGCGTGCAGGCTGCGCAGGACTGCCGCCAGCGTCTCCTCGGGCCCGAGGGCGATGTCGCACGCGAGGTCGGACAATGCGAGGGGCGTACCCGCGAGGTCGGCGACCGCGAGGCGGGCGTGGTGCGCACCGAGGTCGGCGACCAGGTACACGCCCGCCGCGCGGGCGAGCCGAAGGCGGCGGGGCCGCCGGCCCCCGCGCGAGGCCCCGGCGCCTTCCTCTGCGAACAGGCCGGCCTCGATGAGCTGCTCGACCCGCAGCGAGACGCTGGAGGCGGCGAGGCCGGAGAGCCGGGCGAGCTCGGCCCGCGACTCCGCCTGGCCGGTCGCCACCAGCCGCACGAGTGCCGCCGGTCCGTCGTCTCTGCTGTTACGCACCCCAGATAGATAGCATGCGCGAACTTGATACGGCAACGCGTTGACTTACGTCGATTTGACGCTCTATCGTCCTCTTTGACTTCGATATCGAAGGAAGTTGGGACGTAGGTGACCGAATGATCGAGGTTCGCGGCCTGTACAAGCGCTTCGGCGACCACACCGCCCTGCGCGAGGTCGACCTGGACGTGGCCCGCGGCGAGGTCGTCGTGGTGATCGGCCCGTCCGGGTCGGGCAAGTCGACGCTGTGCCGGTGCCTGAACCGGCTGGAGACGCCGGACGCGGGCGTCATCCGCATCGACGGCGAGGAGCTGCCCGCGGAGGGCCGCGCCCTCGCCCGCCTCCGCGCGGACGTCGGCATGGTCTTCCAGTCGTTCAACCTGTTCCAGCACAAGACCGTCCTGGAGAACCTGACGCTCGCGCCCACCCGGGTGCGCGGCGTCTCGCGCGCCGAGGCCGAGCGGACCGCGCGCGAGCTGCTCGACCGGGTCGGCATCGGCGAGCAGGCGGGCAAGCTGCCCGCGCAGCTGTCCGGCGGCCAGCAGCAGCGCGCCGCGATCGCCCGCGCGCTCGCCATGCGGCCGAAGGCGATGCTGTTCGACGAGCCGACCTCGGCGCTCGACCCGGAGATGGTCGGCGAGGTCCTCGACGTGATGACGGGCCTCGCCCGCGACGGCATGACGATGGTGGTCGTCACCCACGAGATGGGCTTCGCCCGCCGGGTCGCCGACCGCGTCGTGTTCATGGCGGACGGCGAGGTCGTGGAGACCGCGACGCCGGCCGCCTTCTTCGACTCCCCCGCCAGCGACCGGGCCCGGGACTTCCTGGCCAAGGTCCTCAGCCACTAGTGCGACCCCGGCGCGCCGCCCATGGCGCGCCACCCGAGAAAGGTTGATGATCATGGTGCGTACCCCTGCGGGGATGCGGCGGGCGGCGGTGGCCGCGGTGGCCGCGCTGTCGCTGACGGGCCTGGCGGCCTGCTCCGGCGGCGACTCCGACTCCGCGGTGCCCGGCTCCGGCGGCGGCAAGGGCGACGACCTGGCGGCCTCGGCCCCGGTCGCCGCGAGCCTGCCCGCCGGCTCGACCATGGAGAAGATCAAGCAGCGCGGCGAGCTGGTGGTGGGCGGCTCGCTGGACGCGCCCCTGCTCTCCCAGCAGAACCCGGCGACCAAGAAGGTCGAGGGGCTGGACGCCGACTTCGGCCGGCTGCTCGCCAAGTACATCATCGGCAAGCCCAACGTGAAGATCGTCAACTCGGCGTCGGAGACCCGCGAGGCGCTGCTGTCCAACGGCACCGTGGACGTGGTGTTCCAGACCTACAGCATCACTCCGGAGCGCGCCAAGCAGGTCGCGTTCGCCGGGCCGTACTACAGCTCCGGCCTGGTCATCGCCACCAAGAAGGACGAGACGGGCATCAAGACCCCGGCCGACCTCAAGGGCAAGACCGTCATCGCGGGCGCCAACACCCCGGCGATCCCGGCCATCAAGAAGGCCGCCCCCGGCGCGAAGATCGTCACGTTCGGCAGCGACCCCGAGTGCGTGCAGGCCCTCAAGCAGGGCCGCGGCGACGCCTACGTCCAGGACGAGGCCGTGCTGCTCGCGACCGCCAAGCAGGACCCGTCGATCCAGATCCAGGGCAAGCCGTTCACCAGCGACCCGTACGGCATCGGCCTCAAGCACGGCGACGCGCAGATGAAGCAGTTCGTCAACGACTGGCTCAAGCAGATCCAGCAGTCGGGCCTGTGGGCGAAGGTCTGGAAGAACTCGATCGGGACGGTCGTGCAGGGCGAGGCGCCGCAGCCGCCCGCGATCGGCTCGGCCCCGGGCTCGGAGTGAGCGGAGGCCCCGCCCTGTCATGAACGTCATCACCGACCACCTCGGGGAGTTCGGCGACGGCCTGCTGCTCACCGTCGAGCTGACGCTGCTGGCCCTCGCCGGAGCCCTCGTGACCGGGACCGCGGTCGCCGCGATGCGGGTCAGCCCGGTGCGCGTGCTGCGCGCCGCCGGGATGGCCTACGTCGAGGTGCTGCAGAACATCCCGCTGCTGGTGTGGCTCGTCATCGCCGTGTTCGGGCTGCCCGAGATCGGGGTGATCGCCGGGCTGTTCACCACCTCGGTCGTCGTGATCGCCCTCTACCAGGGGGCGTACACGGCCGAGGCGATCCGCTCCGGGATCAACGCGGTGCCGGCCGGGCAGGGCGAGGCCGCCCGCGCGCTCGGGCTGACGTTCGTCCAGTCGCTGCGGCTGGTCGTCCTGCCGCAGGCGCTGCGGACGGTCGTCCAGCCGCTCGGCAACATCGCGATCATGACGCTGATGAACACGGCGCTGGCCGCCGCGGTCGGCGTGGTCGAGCTGACCGCCGCCGCGAACCGGGTCAACCTCGCCGAGGCTCAGCCGATCTGGATCTTCGTGACGGCGGGCCTGGCCTACATGGCGCTGTCGGCGGTCTTCGGGCTGGTGACCGGCGGCCTGGAACGGAAGCTGGCGATCCTGCGATGAGCTCCCCGCGCCTGCTGTTCGACGAGCCGGGCCCGCGCGCCCGGCGCCGCATCCGGATCGCCACCGCGCTGACCCTGCTCGGCGGCGCCGTCCTGGTCGCGCTCGCGCTGCGCCAGTTCGGCGAGAACGGCCAGCTCGCCGCCGACCGGTGGCGCCCGTACGGGACGTGGCCGATGTGGCGGTACCTGCTGGAGGGACTGCGCTCCACGCTCTACGCCGCGGTCGTCTCGATCGCCCTCGCCATGGCGGCCGGGGTCGCGCTCGCGCTCGGGCGGCTGTCGCCGGCGCGGTGGCTGCGCGTCCCGTCCGCGGCCTACGTCGAGATCGTCCGGACGGTCCCGGCGCTGCTGCTGGTCTACGTCGTGCTGTTCGCGCTGCCCAAGTACGGCCTCGACCTCCCGCTGTTCTGGAAGCTCGTCGTCCCGCTGTCGGTGTCCAACGCCGCCGCGTTCGCCGAGATCTTCCGGGCCGGGATCCGGTCGGTGGAGCGCGGGCAGCTGGAGGCGGGGCTCGCGCTCGGCCTGACCCGCGGGCGCGCGATGCGGCTGGTCGTGCTGCCGCAGGCGGCCCGGCGCGTCCTGCCGTCGCTGGTCAGCCAGTCCGCCGGGCTGCTGAAGGACACCTCGCTCGGCTACGTCGTCAGCTACGCCGAACTGCTCTACAGCGGGAAGGTGCTGGCGAACTACAACCACCTGCTCATCCAGACCTACCTGGTGATCGCGCTGATCTACCTGGTGATCAACGCGTCGCTGGCCAAGCTCGCGCGGACGCTGGAGGCGCGGCAGCGGACCCGTCCGTCCCGCGCCGTCCGCGAGGCCGCCCCGGCGGCGCGACCGTGAGGATCGACATGTACGAAGCACTGGCCGAGGTCGTGCGCAACGGCTTCGCCGAGAGCCGCCACTACGGCAGCGTCGCCGGGCTCGCCCCGGACGGCTCCCTCGCCCACGCGCGGGGCGCCGTCGAGGAGACGGTCCTGCCGCGCTCCACGACCAAGCCGTTCCAGGCGCTCGCCTGCCTGAAGGCGGGCGCGGCGCTGCGCGGGGAGCGCCTCGCGATCGCGGCGGGCAGCCACACCGGCGAGGACTTCCACGTCAAGGCCGTCGAGGGGATCCTCGCGGACGCGGGCCTCGGCGTGGAGGCACTGCGGTGCCCGCCGTCCTGGCCCGAGGACGAGGCGACCAGGAACGCGCTGGTCAGGGCGGGCGAGAGCGAGTCGCGGGTGCGGATGAACTGCTCCGGCAAGCACGCCGCCATGCTCGCCGCGTGCGCCGCCAACGGCTGGCCGCTCGACACCTACCTCGACCCGTCGCACCCCCTGCAGCAGCTGGTGCGGCAGGTGATGGCCGACTGCGCCGGGGAGGACCCCTCCCCCGTCGCGATCGACGGGTGCGGCGCGCCGCTGTTCGGCCTCACCCTGACCGGCCTCGCCCGCGCCGCGCGGTCCCTCGTCCTGACCGAGGACGCCCGCCCGGTCGCGGACGCCATGCGCGCCCACCCCGAGTACGTGGGCGGGACCGGGCACGTCAACACCGAGCTCATGCGGGCGCTGCCCGGCTCGGTCGCCAAGGGCGGCGCGGAGGGCGTGCTCGTCGCCGCCACCGCCGAGGGCCGCGCCGTCGCGGTGAAGGTCATCGACGGCAGCCCCCGCGCCACCACCGCCATCGCGCTGCGCGCGCTCGCCGCGCTCGGCGCCGACACCACCCAGGCCGACCCGCTGGGCGCCGTCCCCGTCCTCGGCGGCGGGCGCCCGGTGGGCGAGATCCGCACCATTCCGGAAGGACGTCCGTGAGCCTCACCTACGAGATCTGCATCGACAGCGTCGCGGGGGCCGTCGCCGCCGAGAAGGCGGGCGCCCACCGCGTCGAGCTGTGCGCGGCGCTGTTCGACGGGGGGCTCACCCCGACCCTGGGCACCGTCCGCGCCGCGCTCGCCGCCGTGTCGTCGATCAGGGTGCACGTCATCATCCGCCCGCGCGGCGGCGACTTCATCTTCGACGAGCACGAGGTCGCGGCGATGGAGCACGACGTCGCGCTCGTCCGGGAGGCCGGCGCGCACGGCGTGGTGATCGGCGCGCTCACCCCGGAGGGGACGGTCGACCGCCCGGTCGTCGAGCGGCTCATGGCGGCGGCGGGCGGGCTGCCCGTCACCTTCCACCGCGCCTTCGACATGGCCGCCGACCCGTTCGGCACGCTGGACGTCCTCGCCGGGCTCGGCGTGGCCCGCGTCCTGACGTCCGGGCAGGACGCGACCGCGCTGGAGGGCGCGCCGCTGATCGCCGAGCTGGTGCGGCACGCCGGGGACCGCGTCATCGTGATGCCCGGCGGCGGCGTCACCGACCGGAACGTCGCGCGGGTCGTGGCGGAGACCGGCGCCCGCGAGATCCACTTCGCCGCGCTCAGCGAGGAGCCGAGCCCGGCCGTGCACCGCAACCCGTACCCGTTCATGGGCGGGGAGCTGCGCAGGCCGGAGTACCAGCGCCTCGTCACGACGTCCGGCGGCATCGCCTCGGTCATCCGCGCCGCCGGCTAGCGCGCCGCCCGCCGACGCCCGCGGGCGCCGTCCGCCTCCCCCCGTGAGGGAAGGGTCAGGGCTTGCGGGCGACGGCGGCGTAACCGGCCACCTCGGCGGGCTCGCCCCAGGGAGTGTGCTCGGGACGCCACCTGGACATGGAGACGACTCCGGGGTCCAGGAGTTCGAGGCCGTCGAAGAAGCGGGTGACGGCCGCGCGCGTGCGCGGCACCATCGGATTGGCCGACCTCTCGTTCCAGTCCTGCTGCGCCTCGGCCTGGGCGGTCTCCCCCGCGTCGAAGTCCAGGGTGGCGTGCGTCATCACCAGGTGACTTCCGGACGGCACGGCGTCCAGCAGCACGTCGAGGACGTGGCGGGCCTCGCCGTCGTCGTGGACGAAGTGCATGATGCCCAGCAGCATGATCGCCACCGGCCTTCCGAAGTCGAGCGTCGCGGCGGCCTTCGCCAGGATGTCGCCCGGTTCGCGCAGATCGGCGTGGATGTAGTGGCAGGCGCCCTCGGGGCTGCTGCTGAGCAGAGCCCGCGCGTGGGTCAGCACCAGGGGATCGTTGTCCACGTAGACGATGCGCGCGTCCGGCGCCGCGCGCTGCGCGACCTCGTGGGTGTTGTCCATGGTCGGCAGGCCGGTGCCGATGTCGAGGAACTGGCGGACGCCGGCCTCGCCCGCGAGGTGGCGGACGGACCTGCCGAGGAACGCGCGGTCGGCGAGGGCGATGTCGACGATCTGCGGGAACACGGCCCGGAACCGCTCGGCGGCCCGCTGGTCGACCTCGTAGTTGTCCTTCCCGCCGAGCAGATGGTTCCAGACCCGCGCCGAATGCGGGACGTTCGTGTCGATCTCCGGTCCCTCGGCCACGGCGGCACCTCCACGATCTTCGGTTTCCGCCCAACCTAGCGCCGCGACGAGCCGCCCGGCCACCGGTCCGCCCCGCACCGCACGGGCGCACCGCGGTCGGGCGGGCGCACCGCGGTCGGGCGGTTCTTTACTTGATCTTGTGGCTCCAGGGATGCCGGGGAGTTGCGGACGGGGCATGGATGTCTGCGACCGGTACCGGACGGCACCACGGACCGGGCCGGGACGGCATGACGAGCGGGAGCGGGGCACATGCAGGTGAAGCTGGAGGCGGAGCTCGGCCGCATCCCGATCGACGACGTGGCGCCGGTGGTGGGGTGCGGGCGGTGGCCGGCGAAGGCGGTGGTGGGCGAGACCGTCGAGGTGTCGGCGACGGTGTTCCGGGAGGGGCACGAGCGGCTGGGCGCGGCGGTGGTGCT
>NZ_JBEZJQ010000023.1:0-146602 GCF_040653135.1 Actinomadura sp. NPDC048021 | reverse complement strand
GGCGGCCGCCGCGCTCAGGTCGCGGCGGCCGCCGCGGCTCACGCGGCCGGCTGGCCCGGGGGGAGGCGGACGGTGACGATCAGCCCGCCGCCCGGCCGCGGCACCGCGTAGACGGCGCCGCGGTGCGCCAGCACCACCGAGCGGACGATCGACAGGCCGAGCCCCGCGCCCTTGGCGGACTCGACGCGGTCGGCGTTCAGCCGCCGGAACGGCTCGAACAGCCGCTCCACCTCGTAGGCGGGCACGACGGGCCCGGTGTTCTCGACCTGGACGGTGGCGTAGCCCTCCAGCATGCCGGTGCGGATCCACAGCTCGCCGCCGTCCTCGACGTTGTGCTTGATCGCGTTCTCGACGAGGTTGGACACCAGGTGCTCCAGCAGCACCGGGTCGCCGAGCGCCGTCCCGGGCGTCAGCTCGGGATGGACGGCGACGTCGTTGTCGTGCTCGCGGCGGGCCGACTGCTCCAGCACCGTCGCCGCCACCTCCGCCAGGTCGACCGGCGTGCGGGCGGTCAGCTCCCGCTCGCTGCGGGCGAGCAGCAGCAGCCCCTCGATGAGCCGCTCGTGCCGGGCGTTGGTCGCCAGCAGCGTCCGGCCGACGGCGCGCAGGTCGTCGGAGACCTCCGGGTCGCCGAGCGCCACCTCCAGCAGCGTCCGGTTGATCGCGAGCGGGGTGCGCAGCTCGTGCGAGGCGTTCGCGACGAACCGCCGCTGGGTGTCGAACGCCTGCCCGAGCCGCTCCAGCATCGCGTCGAACGTGTCGGCCAGCTCCTTGATCTCGTCGTCCGGGCCCTCCAGCGCGATCCGCTCGTGCAGCGTGCTCTCCGAGAGCCGGCGCGCGGTGGTGGTGACCCGCTGCAGGGGGCTGAGGGCCCGGTCGGCGACGAACCAGCCGAGCACCAGCGTGATGACGCCGACCCCGCCGAGCGCGAGCAGCGACCGCCCGACGAGCTGGCGCATCGTCTGCTCGACGAACTGGCGCTGCAGCTCGGCCGCCTCCGCGTCGGAGATGCCGAAGCCGATCACCTTGACGTTGCCGAGGATGTTGGCCATCAGGACCGACATCACGAACAGCAGCAGCGCGCCCGCCATGAAGAACAGCAGCCCGTACAGCAGGGTGAGGCGCAGCCGCACGCTCATCCGGCCCGGCATCACCGTCATCGGGGCGAACGCCCCGCCGCCCTCGCCGCGCCACATGCCCTTCGCGGCCGGGTGCGGCTGGGGGACCTGCTGCGGGCCGGGGCGGCGCCACCGCCCGCCGCGCCGGGCTCCGGCGTCGCCGGAATCGCCGGGAGGCGCGGCCGGCCGGGCGGCCTGCGCGCCGCTCTCCCGGTCCGGGCCGGCGGCCTGGCCGTCCGGCCCGTCCGGGCGGTCCTGGGGTGCGGTCTCCTCGGTCACAGGCGGTATCCCACTCCGGGCACGGTCTCGATCACCGGGGGGTCGCCGAGCTTCTTGCGGAGCGTCATCATCGTGACCCGGACCACGTTGGTGAACGGGTCGATGTGCTCGTCCCACGCCTTCTCCAGCAGGTGCTCGGAGCTGACGACGGCGCCGTCGGCGCTGAGCAGCACCTCCAGCACCGCGAACTCCTTGCGGGTCAGCTCCACCGGGCGGCCGTCGCGGGCGACCTCGCGGCGGGCCGGGTCGAGGGTGATCCCGGCGCGCTCCAGGACGGGCGGCAGCGGCGCGGCGGCGCGCCGGCCGAGGGCCCGCACCCGGGCGATCAGCTCGGCGAACGCGAACGGCTTGGCCAGGTAGTCGTCGGCGCCGATGGACAGGCCCTCGACCCGGTCGTCCAGCTCCCCCGCCGCCGTCAGCATGATGATCCGCGCGGGGTAGCGCTGCGAGACGAGCTGCTTGCAGACGTCGTCGCCGTGCACCTTGGGCAGGTCCCGGTCCAGCACGATCACGTCGTACTCGTTGACGCCGGCCCGCTCCAGCGCGCCCGCGCCGTCGTAGGCCACGTCCACCGCCAGCGTCTCCCTGCGCAGGCCGGTGGCGATCGCGTCGGCGAGCACGCGCTCGTCCTCGACGACTAGAACACGCAAAGGGTCCCCCTCCTCGTCGGGGCGCGGCCGGCCCCGCGCCCGGAACATGGCGCATCACACATGCCCGCCTCACATATGCCATGGAGGCCGTAAGACGCCCGTAAGCAGCTGTTCCTCTCCCGGTACGCCAGATGGTGATCTCGCGGACGCAAGGATCCGCGAAAATTGCATCGCAAGACAGGTTTACCTTCAGCCTAGGCCTGGGTAGGCATGGGCACGATCCGGGAGGAGGCCCATGGGCGAGTTGACACGCATGATCCAGCAGCGGCTCGACGACGCGTACGCGTCGCTGCGGAGCGCCCACCAGGCTGGGGACGCCTACCTGGCGGACATCCGCCGGGAGGAGATCGAAGACCTGCGCCGGATCGCAGCGAACAACGACATCGGCGTCGAACCGCCCCGCTGCGACTGACCCCCGCCGTCGCAAGGCGCTGTCCGTGACGGGGAGCCCGGGACCCGGTCCCGAGCTCCCCGTTGTCGTTGCCGTTGCCGTTGCCGGTGAGGCCCGCTCGCGTCAGTCCCTGGCCGGGTCGAGCGGGGCCAGCAGATCGTGCAGGGCCTCGAACGTGCCCGGGCCCGCGGCGATGGTCAGCTCCGGGCTGGGGGCCGCGCCGTGCAGCCCCTCGACGCGCCCGCCCGCCTCCCGGACGATCAGCCCGCCCGCGGCGATGTCCCACGCCTGCACGCCGCGCTCGTAGTAGGCGTCCGCCCGCCCCGCCGCGAGGGAGCACAGGTCCACGCAGCACGACCCGCCCCGGCGGATGTCGCGGATGTTCGGCAGCACGCCGGTGAGGACCTCCGCCTGCCGCGCCCGCCGTCCCGCCTCGTAGCCGAACCCGGTGGACACCAGCGCCCGGCCCAGCGGGACGTGGGCGTTCACGCGCAGCTCGCGCGTGCCCGCCGCGGTGTGCTGGAGGGCCCCGCCGCCGCGCACGGCCGTGTAGGTCTCCTCCCGGCGCGGGATCTCCACCACGCCGGCGACGGCCTCGCCGTCCACCTCGGCGGCGATGCTGACCGCCCAGTCCGGCAGGTCGTAGAGGTAGTTGACGGTCCCGTCGATCGGGTCGACCACCCACCGCACGCCGCTCCCGCCGGCCTGCGAGCCGCCCTCCTCGCCGAGGAAGCCGTCGCCGGGGCGCACCGCCCTGATCCGCTCGATGATCAGGCGTTCGGCGGCGCGGTCCATCTGGGTGACGACGTCGGTCGGGGACGACTTGGTCTGGACGACGTCCGGGCCGCCCGCCGGCCGCTTGTCGACCAGCATCCGGCCGGCCTCGCGGGCGGTCGCCGCGGCCAGGTCCAGCAGTTCCTCGGCCAGGCTCATGAGACCCCTTCCAGGAGGTGGCGGGGCAGCGCGGCGAAGCGCGGGTCGCTCCCGGGCGTGGCGGCGCGCTCGAACGCGAGCCCGAGCTCCGCGGCGCGGTCGGCGGCCTCGACGTCGAGGTCGTACTTGACCTCCATGTGGTCGGAGACGAACCCGATCGGCACGACCGCCACGGCGCGGACGCCCCGGCCGTGCAGCTCCTCCAGGTGGTCGGTGATCTGCGGCTCCAGCCACGGCTGGCTCGGCGGCCCGCTCCGGCTCTGGTAGACGAGGTCCCACGGCGCCCCAGGGGCCGCCTGCCGCGCGACCGCCTGCGCGGCGGCGTGCAGCTCCGCGGTGTACAGCTCCCGGTTGGGCTGGGACAGCGGCACGCTGTGGGCGGTGAACACCAGCCGCGCGCCCTCGGGCAGGCGGCCCAGCGCGTCCTTCGTCGCGTCCACGAACGGTTCGAGGAAACCGGGGCGGTCCGCGTAGACGGGGAGCTTGTCGATCTCGGGGGCGCCCGGCACCTCCGCGCGGGCGCGGGCGATGTCCTCGAGGTACTGGTCGTTCGTCGAGTAGCCGCTGTAGGCGGACGTGACGAACGCGGCGGCGCGCCGGATCCCGTCCTCCTCCATCTGCCGGACGGTGTCGGCGAGGTAGGGGGTCCAGTTCCGGTTGCCCCAGTACACGGGCAGGTCGACGCCGTTGGCGGCGAAGTCGGCCTCGATCGCGGCCTTGAGCTCCCGGCACTGCCGGTTGATCGGACTGACACCGCCGAACAGGAAGTAGTGCTCCCCCACCTCCTCCAGGCGTTCCTTGGGGATGTTGCGCCCCCGGGTGACGTTCTCCAGAAACGGGATCACCTCTTCGGGCCCTTCCGGCCCTCCGAAGGACAGCAGAAGCAACGCGTCATACGACGTCATGCGTCCATCCAATCAGCCGTCGGGCCGATTCCCCGCCAGGGGTGCTCACTCGTAGCGCGCCGAGTACGCCCTCGCCAGGTTGAGGACCTTCTGGACGTACCAGTCGGCGTGGTTGTACTGCCAGACCGCCCTGTAGAGCTGCCGCCCGCCCTGGCCCGCCCCGTTCGCGCACAGGTACTTGGCCGCCCCCGGGATGGCGTCGTAGGGGTTCATGATGTCGGCCTTGCCGTCGCCGTCGCCGTCCACCCCGTACGCCTTCCACGTCGAGGGCAGGAACTGCATCGGGCCGAGCGCGCCCGCGCTGGAGCGGCCCGCGTTGCGCCCGTGGTCGCTCTCGACCTGGCCGATCGCGGCGAGGACCGTCCAGGACAGGCCGCGGCAGCTCCTGGCCGCCTGCTTGTAGAGGTCCAGGTAACTGCCCGAACGGCCGCCGTCCGCCGGTGCCTGGTACTTGCTCTCGTGCAGGTTCAGCACGCTCGTGCCGGGGCCGAGGACCTTGCCGACGGCCTTGACGACCTTGGCGGGGTCCACCCCGGGCGCGTTGACGAGGACCGCCACGTTGGGGACGAGGCCCATCTCCTGCCCGGACTTCCTGCTGACGAGCATGTCGATGCCGGGCAGGCCGAGCGGACCGGAACCGCCCATGGTGAGCTTCGGCATCGTCCGCGCCACCACGGGGTACTGGTAGCCGCGGTTGAGCTGGAGCTGCTGGGCGGCGTCCGGTGAGACCACGAACTGGTCACCGGCCAGGGCGGCCCACAGGTCGGTCTTCTTCGCCGTCGCGGGGGGCGTCCAGGAGCGGAACGCCGACGGGTCCACGGCGAGCGCGTTCACCTGGCGGCCCTGGAGCTGGACGGCGCCGCCCGCGACGGCCGCCACGTCCCCGACCCTGCCGAGCCTCGCGATCCGATTGATCTTGGCGGCGGGGATCGAGGCGGTCCCGACGGCGAGCACGTCGGGCGGCACGACGCGGCGCAGCGGCGCTACCTGGCCGCCGGTGGCCACGTTGACCGGGTCGCCGGGACGCACGCTCGGCGGCGCCGCCTCCTGCGGCGACTCGGCCCCGGCCGGATCCGCCTTCTCGGTGGTCAGCGCCGCGTAGACGCCGCCGGAGGTGCTGGCGACGGCCAGGACCGCGATACCGCCGATGAGGAGGGGCAGCGCACGGCCGCCCCGCCGCGGCCCCGCGTCCGGGCGCCGCGGATCCCGCTTCTTCTTCTCGGGCTGGTTCTTCTCGGGCCGGGGCCGGTGCGGACGGGCGGCGGGCGCCTCACCACCGCCGATCGCGCCGGTGCGCGGAGCTGAAGGAGGAGCCACAACATTTCCCCACGAGTCTCGCTACGGACGGTTAGCCTGCCGTGGTTACCGGATCGTACGGTATCGACGACTCTGTGCCCCCGCTCGGGCCGTCCAAAAATGTGAACTTTCCTCACGATCGATTCGTGAGTAGAGTCACGGCATGTCCCCAGCGACCAAGCAGACGTGGCGGAACTGGGCGGGAAACCAGCAGGCCACACCGCATCGCGTCGCCGCACCGCGCAGCGCCGACGAGGTGGCCGCCGCGGTCCGGTCGGCCGCCGCCGACGGCCTCACGGTCCGCATGACCGGCACAGGGCACTCCTTCACCGGCGCCGCCGTCGCCGAGGGGGTCCTGCTCCGTCCCACCGCGCTCACCGCGGTCCGCTCCGTCGACACCGCCACGGGGCTCGTCACCGTCGAGGCCGGCCTGCCGCTCCACGCGCTCAACCGCGTTCTGGAGGAGCACGGCCTCGCGCTGGCCAACATGGGCGACATCCAGGAGCAGACCGTCGCGGGCGCGCTGCAGACCGCGACGCACGGAACCGGGCGCGACGCCGCCGGCCTCGCCTCCCAGGTCGCCGCCCTGGAACTCGTCCTCGCCGACGGCACCGTGGCGAACTGCTCGCGCGAGGAGCGCCCCGACCTGTTCGCCGCGGCCCTCGCCGGGCTCGGCGCTCTCGGCGTCGTCACCGCCATCACCTGGCGGACCGTCCCGGCGTTCCTGCTGCGCGCGCAGGAGGCCCCGATGAAGTGGGACGAGGTCCTCGCGCGCGTGGACGAGTTCGACGCCGCCAACGAGCACTTCGAGTTCTACTGGTTCCCGCACACCGAGGGCTGCCTGACCAAGCGCAACAACCGGGTCGAGGGTCCGGCCGAGCCGCTGTCGAAGGTCAGGCACTGGCTGGACGACCGGTTCCTGTCGAACACGGTCTTCGGCGCCGTCAACAGGGTCACCCACCGGGCCCCCGCCGCGACGCCCTTCGTCAACGGCATCTCCGCCAAGGCGCTGGGGGCCCGCACCTACAGCGACACCTCGTACAGGGTCTTCACCAGCCCGCGCACGGTCCGCTTCAAGGAGCAGGAGTACGCGATCCCGCGCGAGGCGCTCGTCCCCGCGCTGCGCGACCTCCGCACCCTGTTCGCCAAGCGGGACTGGCGGATCAGCTTTCCCATCGAGGTCCGGCTGCTTCCCCCCGAGGACGCCTGGCTGTCGATGGCGCACGGCCGCCAGAGCGCGTTCATCGCGGTGCACGTCTACCACCGCGACCCGCACGAGGACTACTTCGGCGGCGTCGAGGACCTTCTGACCGGGTTCGACGGCCGTCCCCACTGGGGCAAGCTCCACACCCGCGGCGCCGCCTACCTGGAGAAGGCGTACCCCCGGTTCGGCGACTTCCGCGCCCTGCGGGACGAACTGGACCCGGACCGCCGCTTCGCGAACCCCTACACGAGGCAGGTCTTCGGCGACTAGCCGCACCCGGCCTTCCCGGCGGTCGCCGGGCTCAGCCGCCCGGCGTGGAGCGCGGGTCGGGGACGCCCTGGCCGCCGTCCTGCGGGCCTCCGGTGGTCGCGGGCGCCTCCGGCGTCGTCGGCGCCGTCGTCGGCGGCACGGTCGTGGGCTCCTGCGTCGGCCGCTCGGTCGGCTCCGACGACGGCTGCGGCGCCGTCGATCCCGGTCCCCCGGTGGGCGCCTCGCTCGTCGGAGTGCCGCTCGGCGTGGAGGTCGGCTTGTCCGTGGCGCCTCCGGAGGGGACCTGCGAAGGCGTGTCGGCCGGCTTCGCGCTGCCCCCGCCGTCGAGGACCTTCGTGACGGTCAGGCCCTTGCCGCCGGCACCGCCCACGGGCCGGCCGGTGCCCGCCTCGTAGATCGTGATCCCGCCGATGACGACCGCGAACACCGCCGCCGAGGAGACCACCAGCTTCACCCAGTGCGCCTTGGCCCACTCCACCGTGCTCTGCCACGCCGAGCGGCGGACGACCTGCCGGACCGCGTCCTCGCCGGCCTCCTCGGCGAACGCGGCGGCGACCGTCTGCGCGGGGTCCAGGCGCGTGGCGTTCGGATCGCCGCCGGGGTCGAGCCGCGTGGCGTTCGGGTCTCCCCCGCCGAACACGGGGTCCAGGCGCGTGGCGCCGGGATCGCCCGACCACACCGCGGTCCGGGTCGGGTCGGCGCTCCTCGCCTCGCCGGCCGCGCCCTCGGCCATCTCCCGCCGCCGGACCGCCGACTGCAGGTGCGTCAGCTCCTTGATCTGCTCACGGCCCTGGTCGAGGTAGTGCTTGCCGACCGCCGACCCCGCCGTGGAGATCACGCTCATCAGGGCCGCGCCGATGATCGTCCCGTACACGCCCAGGAAGGACGCGCCCAGGGCGGCGACCGCCGTCGCCACCGCACTCGCGATCAGCTGCGTCGTGCTCACGTCCGGCAGCTTGCGCGGCATCGCCTGTCTCACCCCTGTCTGTCGCCACGGACACCCCGAGATTGAACTGATCGGAAGGACGCGGGTGTTCCTGCCCACGACGTGACGCTCGCAACGTCGAACCGGCGGGGCGTTCACGGCCTCGTCAGGAACGGTGTGGAAAAGGATGGACAAGAATCGAGCAGAGCGGCCCCCCGCCGGTCGCGGCACCGGCAAGCTTGGTCAGGTGCCCTCTTCGACCTCGTGAAGAGGGCTTCGAGAGCGGCGATGTTCGGACATGCCGGGTACGGTGCTGGCAGCAGGTGTGTCCGAAAGAGAGACTCGGGAACCCGGGGGAAGGGCACGCATGCGCCCTCGGTGGGCATCGGACGGCCGACCGGTGAGAGCACGGTCGCGCGGTCCGGCGTCCTCCGTGCCGTCTGGACAGGGCAGGAAGGACACGCATGCAGGAGCTGCGCCTCGTCGCGGTCAGCGAGGACGGTACGTACCTCGTCCTGGCCACCGCGGGCCGAGGCACCCGGTTCACCCTGCCCGTCGACGACCGGCTCCGCGCCGCGGTCCGTGGGCACTTCTCCCGCCTCGGCCAGTTCGAGATCGAAGTGGAGAGTCCCTTGCGCCCCAAGGAGATCCAGACCCGCATCCGGTCCGGGGAGACCGCGGAGGAGATCGCCGAGTCGGCGGGCATCCCGGTCGAACGGGTCCGCTGGTTCGAGGGTCCGGTCCTGCAGGAACGCGAATACATGGCCCAGCAGGCGCAGCGCGTCGCCGTCCGCCGCCCCGGCGAGTCGACCCCGGGCCCGCCGCTCGGCGAGACCGTCGAGGAGCGCCTCGGCCGCGGCGGCGTCGACCTGGAAGAGGTCGAGTGGGACTCCTGGAAGTGCGAGGACAACACCTGGCGCGTCCGGCTGTCCTTCTTCGAGGGCGGCCGCCCGCACGCCGCCGAGTGGACGTTCGACCCGCGCCGCCGGCACGTCTCCCCGCTGGACGAGGTCGCCGCCCGGCTGACCTCCGTCGAGTGGGACGACGACGACGCGCTCTCCGACACCGTCACGCCGCTCGTGCCGCGCCGTCCCGCGATGAAGGTCGTCTCCAGCGACCGCGACGCCCCGCCCGGCCGCGGGCTGCCCGCGCGCGGCCTGCCCGCCGAGCCCGAGCAGCCGGCGCCCGAGCCGCTGCGCGCCGCCGAGCCCCGCGCCTACATCGTCGAGCGCGGCCGCATGGTCGACCCGCGGCCCGCCTTCCGTGAGGCGACCGAGCCGCCCTCCCTGCGCGAGGCCGCCCCGCCGCGTCCTGCCGCGCACGCCCCTGAGCCGCCCTCTCCGGCCCCGCCCGCCGAGGAGGCGGCCACGGAGGCGCCCTCCGCCGAGACGCCCGCCGACGAGCCCGTCACGGCCGTCCAGAGCGAGGAGCCGCACGGCGTCGCCGCCGCGCTCGGGTCGGCCGAACCGGCCGAGTCCCCCGGTGCGGACGACGAGACCGCGGCCGAGACCGCCGAGCCGGGCGAGGCGGCGGCCGAGAGCATCGCCGACGAGACCGCCGCGGAGGAAGCGCGCCCCGCCGAGGCCGCCGAGGAGCCGGAGGACGAGGCCCGGGTTCCCGAGGAGATCGAGGCGATCGACGCCGACGACCTCGAAGAGGTCCGTGAAGAGGAGCAGGCGTCCGCCGAACCGGCCGGATCGGCCGAGCCGGCCCTCCGGGAGCAGGCGGGCGAGAGCCGCGACGACCCCGAGGCCGGCGAAGCGCACGAGGCAGAGCAGGTGCGGGAAGCGGCCGGCGCGCCGGAGGCGGTGGAGGCTCCCGAGCCCGCCCCTTCGGCCGAGCCGGAGGAACCGGCCGAGCCCGCCGAGGCGCCGGCCGCCGCCCGGCCGCGGGTGGAGGACGACGCGCCGCGCGTTCCCGAGGAGGAGCGGGAGGCCGAACCCGTCCGCAGGCCCGCTCCGGCCCGCGAGCCCGCCGCGGAGAGCACGCCCGTGGCTCCGCCGCGGCAGCCCGCGCGGCCGCCGGCCAAGAAGAAGCCGGCGGCGCGGCCCACCATGCCCGCCGCCGCTCAGGACAAGCCGGTCACCGGATCGCCCGCCGCCGCCGCTGCGGCCGGGGAGCCCGCGGGCACGCAGCGTCCGGCCCGGCGCCGCAAGGCCAAGGGCAAGCGCGCCTCCGTCCCGTCCTGGGACGAGATCATGTTCGGTGCCCGCCGGCCGGAATAGTCTCCGCGCCCGCACCGGGCGGCCCGTCCAGGAACGGGGTCAGCCACGCCGGGGTGATGGCGGCGGCGAGGGCCACGGCGCCCTCCTCGGACATGTCCGTCGCCGAGCAGCCCCCGTCGCCCGCGCCCACGGCCGCGAAGAGGGTGGCGAGGCCCAGCCTGCGCTGGAAGAGCGTCTGGCGGACCCGCCAGCCGATCACGGCCGAGTGCTCGACGACGACCTGGCGGCGGCGCAGGGAGCCCGACCGCACGGTGAGGCGCTCCCCGTCGGTGGCGTGGCCCAGCTGGCGGTAGCGGTCCAGCCCCAGCGGCACCACCAGGACGGCGGTCGCGGCGCACGCGTACGCGACCCACGGCTGCCCGGCGAGGACGGCCAGGACGGCGACGCCCAGCGAGGGCGCCACCGCGCGGACGACGCGGCGGCTCCGCGCGGCCGGCGGGTGCGCGGTCAGCGGCCCGGGGAGGTTCCCGACGACCCGCGCGGCGAGGGCCTCGGCGGCCGCCCGGGGCGCGGCGGGCAGCAGCCGCCCCCGCTGGGCTGCGTCCCCCAGCCCGGTGATGAGGGCGCCGAGGCGCGTCACGCCCGCCGCGCGCTCGAACGGGTTGTCGGCGAGCTCGACGCCCCGCAGCCGGCGGCGTTCGAGGGAGACGCTGCGGCGGGTGACGAGCCCCCGCTCGGCGACGACGGACCCGTCCCGCTCGTGGACGGTGAAGTCCCAGTTGAAGAGGGTGAAGACGATCACCGACATGACGGGCATGGCGATCAGCGTGAGGATGACCAGCGCCAGCACCACGGCGGTCGGCAGCCCCACCACGTCGTGGCCGAGCGTCTCCACGCGCTCCCGCGTGATCAGACCGAGGTCGTCGCCGAGGTTGTAGACGGTGCCGAGGAGGCTGCCCGCCAGCGCGAACGGCGTCAGCAGGTAGGCGCCGCTGAGCGGGGCGTACAGGTACCAGCGGCGCCGCATGCGGCCGAGGGTGCGGCGCGGAGGGACCGGGGCGTCCCGGGCGAGCAGGACGCCGCGCAGCCGTTCGGCCTCGCCGAGCGAGACCGCGTTCAGCTCCCCCTCGCCGCCGTCCGCGCCGGCGTCGATGCTCACGACCGCCAGCCCGAGCAGCCGGTGCGGGAGGGACGCGGTGATGTCCACGCCCCGGATCCGGTCGCGCGGGATGCTCTTGACCGACCGGCCGACGAGCGCGCGCCGGAACTCGATGCGGTCCTCGTGCAGCACGTAGGTGAACGTCGCCCAGTTCGCGACGTGGAAGACCAGCCCGAAGGCCAGCCCCACGAGCGTGAAGTAGAACGCGGTGGACAGCCCGCCCACGAGCAGGCCCGTCGCGCCGGCGGCGAGGAGCGCCAGGAGCTCGCGGACGGCGCCGACCACGAAGGTGAGCGGATGCAGGCGTGCGGTCACGTGGCGTCGTCGCGGAGGTCGTGCGCGCGGTGCGCGAGGTCTTCGGCGAGGCGCGTCGCCACGGCCACGGGCAGGCCCGCGACCTCCGAGGAGCCGGTGTGGGAGGCGGTGTTGACCTCGATGGTGGCGAGGCCGAGCATCCGTTCGATCAGCCCCTGCTTGCTGTCGACGGTCTGGATGCGCCCGACGGGAACCAGCAGCCATTCGCGGCTGAACCAGCCCGTCCGCGTGTAGACGACGTCGGAGCTCACCTCCCAGCGGTGGACGCGGTACCGCCACACGGGCGCGACCGTGACCACCAGCAGCCCGGCGGCGCCGACGATGGAGGGGAGCCAGCCGATCCGGCCGGTCAGCCAGGCGGGCAGCGCGTCCCAGCCCGCGTCGCCGATCCAGGCGGCCACGCCGAGGGCGAGGCCGAACGCCAGGCCCCACAGCAGCAGGTACTCGATGGCCCAGTGCGCGATCGCGCGGGGCGAGACCCGGTGTTCGGGCGGCCTCAGACGCGGCGGGCGCGGCCCCCCGCCGTCCCTCCGGCGACCAGGCCGCACCGACGTCACACGGCGAGTCTAGAGCGCCGGACGCGCCTTCCCGCCGCCCCGCGCGACCGGAAACGCCGAGGAACCGGCGGCACGATCGCGGGCGCGCCGTCGTTTCTGTCAGTGGCGCGTGCGAGATTGTCGGTGGCGCGTGCCACGTTGTGACGTGGTTCACGCCGCCGCGGGGCGTCGCCTGGGCGGCGGCGGAAATTCGAATGCACTTGAACCGGACTCCGCCTATTTTGGCTGGTCCCCCTGGCCGGGGGCGTGGGCGTCCGGCAACCGAGTCCTAGGAGATCCCATGACCTACGCGATCCAGGCGGACGGCCTGGAGAAGCGGTTCGGTGAGACCCGGGCGCTGGACGGCGTCTCCCTCACCGCCGAGGCCGGAACGGTTCTCGGCGTGCTGGGGCCGAACGGCGCCGGCAAGACGACCATGACCCGTATCCTCGCCACGCTGATCGAGCCGACGGGCGGCGCCGCCCGGGTCGGCGGGTTCGACGTGGTGAAGGACGCGCACAAGGTGCGGCAGCTGATCGGGCTCACCGGCCAGTACGCCGGCGTCGACGAGATGCTGACCGGCACCGAGAACCTCATCCTGATCGGGCGGCTGCTCGGGATCTCGCGCCGGGACTCCAGGGCGCGCGCCGCCGAGCTGCTGGAGCGCTTCCAGCTGACCGACGCCGCCGAACGCGCCGCCAAGACCTACTCGGGCGGGATGCGCCGCCGCCTCGACCTGGCCGCGAGCCTCGTCGGGCGCCCGCAGATCCTGTTCCTGGACGAGCCGACCACGGGCCTCGACCCGCGCAGCAGGAACGGCCTCTGGGACATCGTCCGCGGCCTGACCGACGACGGCGTCACCGTGCTGCTCACCACGCAGTACCTGGAGGAGGCCGACCAGCTCGCCGACGACATCATCGTCATCGACCGCGGCCAGGCCATCGCGCACGGCACGTCCGACATGCTCAAGGCCCAGGTCGGCGGGCAGGTGCTGGAGGTCAGGCCGGTCGACGCGGCGGACGTGGCGGCGGTGGAGCGCATCGTCGGCGAGCTGGCCGAGGCCGTCCCGGAGGTCCGCGACGACCTGGTCAGCGCGCCGATCACCGACCCGCAGCTGATGCCGGCCGTGGTCCGCCGCCTCGACGAGGCGGGCGTCGCCGTCGGCGAGCTGTCGCTGCGCAAGTCCAGCCTGGACGAGGTGTTCTTCGCCCTCACCGGCCACCACACCGACGACATCGACGCCGAGGCCGACGCACTGCAGAAGCAGACCGACAAGGAAGGCGCCTCCGCATGACCACCGCGACGCTCGCGCCGCAGGATCTGTCCAAGCGGGTCGCGCCGGCCACGGCCCTGCGCAACACGGTCACGCTGGCCTGGCGCAACCTGGTGCAGATCAAGCACAACCCGATGGAGCTGCTCGACCTGTCGATCCAGCCCATCATGTTCGTGCTGCTGTTCGCCTACGTGTTCGGCCCGCCGATGGCCGGCAGCGTCGAGGCGTACCTGCCGATCGTGATCCCCGGCATCATCGCCCAGAACGCCCTCTTCGCCGGGATGAGCACCGGGTTCGGGCTCAACACCGACATCACCAAGGGCGTGTTCGACCGGTTCCGCAGCCTGCCGATCGCGCGCAGCGCCCCGCTGGCCGGGCGGATCATCGCCGACACCGTCAAGCAGGCGTGGTCGATGACGATCCTGCTGCTGGTCGGGTTCGCCATCGGCTTCCGGGTGGAGACGAACGCGCTGGCGGTGCTCGGCGCGTTCCTGCTGCTGCTGACCTTCGCGATCCTGTTCTCCTGGACGTCGGTCTTCATCGCGATGAAGGTCAGCGAGCCGGAGAAGGTGCAGATCTTCGGCTTCGTGGTGATCTTCCCGCTGAGCTTCCTCAGCACGGCGTTCATCCCGTCCACGAAGGGCATCCCCGGCTGGCTGGCGTACGTCATGGACAACAGCCCCGTCACGCAGCTGGTCGAGGCGATGCGCGGCCTCCTGGTCGGCGGCCCCGTCCTGGAACACGCCTGGATCGCGCTCGCGTGGGGCGTCGGCATCTCGCTGGTCTTCGCGCCCCTGTCGCTCCGTGCCTTCAAGCAGCGCGCCTGAGGCGCGACGGAGGCACTGCCGAAGCGCGACTGAGGCACTGCTGAAAACGGGGAACGCCCCGGCGGTCGATGACCGCCGGGGCGTTTCGCGCGAAACTGCTCAGGCCGCGTTCTGCTCAGGCCGCGTTCTGGTCAGGCCGCGTTCTGGTCAGGCCGCGTTCTGGTCAGGCCGCGTTCTGGTCGGCCTTCGCCTTCGCCTTGCCGTCGTCGAGGGCCGCGAGCTCGAAGTCGGCGCGCGGCTGCTCGATGGTCGCGAGCGAGACGGTCTCGCGCTTGAGGAACAGCGCGAGCGTCCAGTCCGCGATGACGCGGATCTTGCGGTTGAAGGTCGGGACCATCGCGCCGTGGTAGCTGCGGTGGAAGAACCACGCGGGCCAGCCCTTGAGCTTGATGCCGAGGGGGTTGGCCACGCCCTTGTGCAGGCCGAGGCCCGCGACGGCGCCGAGGTTGCCGTGCACGTAGGGCTTGAGCGTCTTGCCGCGCATCGACCGCACGATGTTGTCGCCGAGCAGCTTCGCCTGGCGGACGGCGTGCTGGGCGTTCGGCGGGCAGAACATGCCGTCCTCGGTGAGGTCCGGGATCGCGGCGTTGTCGCCCGCGGTGAACGCGCGGACGAGGCCCTCGATGGTGAGGTACTCGGTGCCCTTCACGCGGCCGCGCTCGTCGACCGGCAGGTCGCCGTTGCGCACGACCGGCGACGGCTTGACGCCCGCGTTCCACACGAGGGTGCCGGCCGGGAAGCTGCTGCCGTCCGACAGCTCGATCTGGCCGTCCACCGCCGACTGCAGGAAGGTGTTCATCTTCACCGCGATGCCGCGGCCGCGCAGCTGCTCGGCGGTCCACTTGCCCATGTCGGGGCCGACCTCCGGAAGGATGCGGTCGGCCGCCTCCACCAGGACGAACCGCAGGTCCTGCGGCGTGACCTTGCGCATGTACTTGGTGGCGTCGCGGGTCATGTCCTCGAGCTCGGCGACCGCCTCGACGCCGGCGAACCCGCCGCCGACGAACACGAAGGTCAGCGCCTTGCGGCGCAGCTCCACGTCGTCGGTCGACTCGGCGATCTCCAGCTGCTCCAGGACGTGGTTGCGCAGGTGGATGGCCTCGCCGACGGTCTTCAGGCTGATGCCGTTCTCGGCCAGCCCGGGGATCGGCAGGAGCCGCGGCACCGCGCCGGCCGCCATGACCAGGTAGTCGTAGGTGATCCGCTCCGGCGGGCCCGCCAGCGGCTGGACGATCGCCCATCGCTCGTCGTGGTTCAGCTCGGTCACGCGCGCCTTGCGGACGGTGCACTTCGGCAGCACCCGGCGCAGCGGGACGACGACGTGCCGCGGGGAGATGTTCCCGGCGGCGGCCTCGGGCAGGAACGGCTGGTACGTCATGTACGAGTTGGGGTCGACGACGGTGACCCTGACCTCGCCCCTCTTCAGCTCCCGCTTCAGCTTCTTCTGCAGGCGAAGAGCGGTGTACATGCCCACATAGCCGCCACCCACGATGAGGATGTGGGGAGCGCCGGGGGTCCCCTGGGCGGTCCTGGCCATTGCGGCCCTCCAATGTCACGGTCGGCTTGTGAAGACATTCACAAACTAGCGGATGGAACGTGCCGTTCACCAATCAGGAACCAGGAAAGAACCGCCGAACTTCCCGTTCTGGCAAAGGATCCCGCCGATACGGGTGTGAAACCCGCCACTACTTGCCCAAAAGCGGGGTGGAGCGCAGCAATGCACGCATGACGAACGTCACAGGACACCGCCGTGGGCGGCGGCCTCCCGAGGCGGGGCGAACGGCCCGTCCCACCCCCGGAAAACCCCTAAGGTTGGGGCGGACGAGGAAGGGGGCGCCGGCGGCGGGACGCGCGCGGCCGACAATCGGGGGCCGAGATGACGGCGATCCGGCGGCGCGCGGCGTACGATCTCGCCCGGGAGCGTATCGATGATGAGCAGAGACCGGCGGCCGGTCACGGCCGCGGCGGGCGCGCTCGCGCTCGCCGGGGCGCTGAGCGGCTGCGGGCTGATCGGCCAGCCCCAGAACAAGAGCGCGGAACTGTCGGAGTGGTTCACCGTGACCAGCCCGGTCTTCCGCGATGGGCGCGAGTTGCCCCCGCGATACGGCTGCACGACGTACCCTGGCGGACAGGGCAAGACCCCGCCGCTCCGGTGGTCGGGCACGCCGGCCGGCACCCGGTCGTTCGCGATCGTGGTGGACGACCCGGACGCCTCCGGCGGCGCCAAGGTCCACTGGGTGATCGCGGGCATCGACGGAACCGTGAACGAGCTGGTCGAAGGCGCCCGGCTCGACGGGACCGTCGAGGGCTTGACCACAGGCAAGAAGGCGGGTTACGCGCCTCCGTGCCCGCCCAAGGGAGAGAAGCATCGGTACCGGTTCAGCATCTACGCGCTGGACGATCCGGCGCCGTTCCGGAACGGCGCGGCTCTGAAGGACTCGCTCCCCGCGATCGCCAAGCACACGGTGGGGCGCGGGCGGATCACCGGGAACTTCGGCGGCGAGCAGGCGCGTTGACCGTGGAGCCTGCGAGGACGGGGCCGGGACGGCCCCGGCGGGGGCCGGAGCTGTCAGGGGCGTGCGGGTCGGCGGAGTTGGCCGATCGGCACGCGCCGTGTGAGGGTAAATGTGCGCGAAGGGTGTGACAACGGTCATAGCGGTCGGAGAGAATCGGGTTAAGCCAAGGCGGCGGAAACCCGTGACTATCCGGACGCTGGCGACAATCGGGACGGACCCGCGGTCCGCGCTGGCGACTCTCGCCGGGCCAAGGCATTGGGTGGTGGCATGACTTCTTACATCGTGGTCTTCGGCCTCATTGTGGTCGTCGTCCTCGTGGTCGTCCTCGTGGCCCTCGGCCTGCGGGCCAGCAGGGCTGGGGGCGATGACGACGACGACTGGATGGACGACGAGCCGCAGAAGCAGCCCCGCGGCCGCCGAGGAGTCCCCCCGCCGCAGGAGCAGATGGGCGGCGGCCCGGACGAGTACGGCCCCGGGTACGACGAGGGCTACGACGGCGGTTACGACCGCGCTCCCGAGCCCGTTCCCGACCGTCGCGTCGCCGGACCCGGCGGCGGCCCGCTCGCCGCTCCCACCTCCGCCCCGGGGCCGTCCGCCCCGCCGCCCCCGCCTCCGGGCCAGGCGTCGGACGAGATGGAGGACGACGACTACTGGGCGACGATCACCTTCGACAAGCCCAAGTTCCCCTGGCAGCAGAACGAGGGCGGCCCGCGCCCCGAGAGCGACCCGGCCGCCGACCCGCTGAACGCGCAGTCTCCCCCGCAGGCTCCCCCGCCCGAGCAGCCGGCCATCGAGCCGCCCGGCCTCACCCAGCCCGTCTCCCTCGGCCCCGACGGCACCGTCCTCAACGGCCTCGGCACCGGCCCGCAGCAGACGCCCCCGGGCCCGGGCGGGTTCCAGGGCGGCTCCCCGTTCCCCGGCAACGACCCGGGCGCGACGTCGCTCGACCCCATCCCGACCGACCTGGCCGGACCGGGCGCCCCCGGCGGCCACGGCGGCACCGGCCCGCAGAGCCCCTTCGGCGGCCCCGGCGCGCCCGACCAGCCGGTGTACGGCGGCCAGGAGCCGCAGCCCGCGTACGGAGCGTCCGACTACGGCTCGGGCGACCCGTCCTACGGCGGCCAGGACCAGTACGGAAGCCAGGACCAGTACGGCGTCCCGGACCAGTACGGGAGCCAGGACCAGTACGGCGCAGACCAGCCGCAGTACGGCGCAGACCAGCCCCAGTACGGCGCAGACCAGCCGCAGTACGGCGCAGACCAGCCCCAGTACGGCGCAGACCAGCCCCAGTACGGCATCCCCGAACAGCCCCAGTACGGCTCCCAGGAGCCGTCCTACGGCGACTACGCCTCCGACCCGCTCGGAGGCCGTCCGGCCGCCGGCCCGCCGCCCGGAGGCCGCCAGGACTACGACCTGCCGCTCGGCTCGTCCGGCCCCGGCGGGGCCCTCGGCGGCGACCCGCTCGGGCTGCCCCTCGGCCGTCCCGAAGAGCCGCCGGCTCCCCCCGCCCCCGCCCCCGCCGCCCCGGCGGCGCACGGCGGCGGCTCTGACACCGACGGCCACAAGCTCCCGACCGTCGACGAACTGCTCCAGCGCATCCAGTCCGACCGGCAGCGGTCGGGCCCGCCCTCGCCGTCCGAAACGGGCGGTTCCTACGGCGGCTCCCTGAACGACCCGCTGAGCGACCCGCTCGGCACCGGCTCCTACGGGACGACCCCGCCCGGCCCGCCGAGCACCGGCAACACCGGCCCGTGGCCGTCCGGCGGCCAGCAGGGCGGCGGCTCCGGCCAGGGCTACGACTCCGGGATCGGCGGCCCGCCCGGATACGGGCAGGGCCAGCCGAACGACGGCTACCCGACCGCCCCCGCCTACGGCGACTCGCAGCGCTACGACGACCCGCTCGGCGGGTTCGGCGGCGGCGGAGCCGGAGGCGGCGGCGAGACCGGCACCGGGGGTTCCGGGGCCTACGGCGACTTCAGCGGCAGCAGCTACAACGGCGGCGACCCGCTGGCCGCGCCGCACGACCCGGGCACCGGCGGCTACGCCGACCCGAACGCCACGCAGGCGTACGGGTCCGGCTACTACGGCGGCGCGCCGCAGCAGCAGGGCGGCTACCCGCAGGGCGGCCAGCAGAACGACAACCCCCCGTACGGCTCCCAGCAGCCCACCGACGACTGGGAGAACTACCGCCGCTGACCAGGGCACACCTGATCGAGGGCCGCCGGATCCGTCCGGCGGCCCTCGTCGTGTCCGAGGGAAGCGCTGAGCACATGATTGAATACGTTGTGTGACTTT
The DNA here is from genome assembly GCF_040653135.1 of Actinomadura sp. NPDC048021. Taxonomy (NCBI): domain Bacteria; kingdom Bacillati; phylum Actinomycetota; class Actinomycetes; order Streptosporangiales; family Thermomonosporaceae; genus Actinomadura; species Actinomadura sp. NPDC048021. The sequence continues at coordinate 127,545 of NZ_JBEZJQ010000023.1, read as the reverse complement.
TAAGCCACCGAACGCATCCACGCTCCGGCGAGATCTCCTCGCCTCGTTCGTCGTATTCCTCGTCGCGATCCCGCTCTCGCTGGGCATCGCCGTCGCCTCCGGCGCACCCGTCGCCGCCGGACTGATCGCCGCCGTCGTCGGCGGCATCGTCGCGGGCCTGATCGGCGGCTCGCCGCTCCAGGTCAGCGGGCCCGCCGCTGGGCTCACCGTCCTCGTCGCCGGCCTCGTGCAGACCTACGGCTGGCGCGCCACCTGCACGATCACCCTGCTCGCCGGACTCGTGCAGATCGTCCTGGGCGCGAGCCGGGTCGCGCGCGCCGCCCTCGCCGTCTCCCCCGCCGTCGTGCACGGCATGCTCGCCGGGGTCGGCGTCGTCATCGTCCTCGCCCAGGTCCACGTGGTCCTCGGCGGCAGCCCCCAGCAGTCGGCCGTCGCGAACCTGAGCGAGCTGCCAGGCCAGCTCGCGCGGCCGCACACGCAGTCCGCGCTGGTCGCCGGGCTGACCGTGCTCGTCGTGCTGGGCTGGTCCCGGCTGCCGAAGAGCGGGGCGCTCCGCCTCGTCCCGGGCCCGCTGCCGGCCGTCGCCCTGGCCACCGCCCTCGCCTGGGCCCTCGGCTGGAGGGTGCCGCGCGTCGACCTGCCGTCCTCGCTGCTGGACGGCTGGACCCTCCCCGTCATGCCGGAAGGGACACTGTTCGGTATCACCGGAGCGGTCATCTCCGTGGCGCTCGTGGCAGCCGTCGAGTCCCTGCTGTGCAGCGTCGCCGTCGACCGCTCCCGCCCGGCGGGCGTCCCGTCCGCCGATCTCGACCGCGACCTGCTCGGCCAGGGCGCCGCGAACGCCGTCTCCGGCGTGCTGGGCGGGCTGCCGATCACCGGCGTGATCGTCCGCAGCACCGCCAACATCGAGGCGGGCGGCCGCACACGGCTGTCACCCATCCTGCACGGCGTCTGGGTCCTCGTCCTCGCCATGGCCTGCGGGCCGCTCATCGAGCAGGTCCCGCTGGCCGCGCTCGCCGCGCTGCTGGTCGTGCTCGGCGTCCGGCTGGCCGACCTGTCCCGGGTCCGCGCCCTGCGCCACCACCGCGAGGCGCCCGCCTACTTCGTCACCCTCGGGGGTGTCGTGCTGTTCGGTCTCGGCGAGGGGGTCCTGCTCGGCATCGGGGTCATGGCGGTGCTGGCCCTGCGCCGGCTCACCCGGCTCTCGGTCCGGACGGAGCAGTTCGTGCCCGCCCCCGGCGACGCGCCCGCCTCGCCCCGCTGGCACGTGGTCGTCGAGGGCACGTTCACCTTCCTCGGCGTTCCCCGCGTCGCGCGCGCCCTGCAGCAGATCCCGGCGGACGCCCGCGTCGACCTCGACCTCAACGTCGACTTCATGGACCATGCCGCGTTCGACGCCGTCCACCGCTGGAGGCTCGCCCACGAGCGCCAAGGGGGGAGGGTCGACATCGACGAGGTTCACGAGGCTTGGTATGAAAGAGCTGTGACTGGCGATATCTCCCAAGCTGCCAAGACTCCGCCTCCGGCCCGCTGGTGGGCCCCCTGGGCCAACCGCCGGCGGCGAACCGAGGCCGCGCTGGACGCACCCGAGATGTCCCCGGCGGACGTCCTGCTGAACGGCGTCCGCGAATACCACGGGCGCACGGCCCCGCTCGTCCGCCCGATCATGGCCGAGCTGGCGATGGAGCAGAAGCCCCAGCATCTGTTCATCACCTGCGTCGACTCGCGCATCGTGCCCAACATCATCACCGCGAGCGGCCCCGGCGACCTGTTCATCAACCGCAACGTCGGCGCCCTCGTGCCCCGGCGCGGCTCCGGGACGCCCGACGACTCGGTGGCGGCCACCGTCGAGTACGCCGTCAACGTCCTGGGCATCAAGACGATCACGGTCTGCGGCCACTCGAACTGCGGCGCGATGGCCGCCCTGCTCGCCGGCGGCTCCGAGGTCGAGCACCTGGAGGGCCTGTCGCGCTGGCTGAAGCACGGCAACCACAGCCTCGCCCGCTTCCTCGCCGAGGAACCGCCCGCCGACGAGCAGCCCCTCACCCGCCTCTGCAAGATCAACGTGATGCAGCAGCTCGACAACCTGCGGACCTACCCGTGGCTGCGGGAGCGGGTCGACTCCGGCGACATCGAGCTGGTCGGCCTCTACCTCGACCTCGGGTCCGCCAACGTCGAGGTCTACGACCAGGCCGGCGGCGTCTTCGTCCCCGTCCCGGACGAGGCCCCGCGGACCCGGTCCCTCACCTGACACAGGCGCGGGTCGTCCTCCGGCAGGACGACCCGCGCACCCGGCTCATCAGCGCCCGACGAGCTCGTCCTCGCCGCGCGTGTAGCTGCGGACGTACATCCCCGTGACCTTGCGCGCCCGGCGCGAGCGCCTGTCCGTCGCCGGCAGGAACAGCGCGTCGCGCCGGCTGGCGCGCGAGAAGTCCCACAGGTACACCAGGCTCCCCAGCACCCCGGCGAGCACAAGGGCCACGAACACGATGACGATCATCATCGCTCCTCTCCACGGGACTCCAGCACCCCGGTCCCGCCGCCGTCACCGATCAGGGCGATCAGCTCTTACCTGGACGGTATGCGCCCCGTTTGAAGGCCTCTGTGTCCCATGACCTGTTTCAGGAGAGTCTCTGTCCCCAACCCGTCGGCCCCCGGCCGCCCCGCGCACGATTCAGCGGTTGCCGGTGACCGGCGTTCCCGGACGGTAGCGGTGCAAGGTTCATGGCCGCGGACACGGACCGCGGCCCGATCACAACCGAGGAGGTCCTCTCATGACGAGGAAGATCAGCTTCGACCGGGGTCCCGGGGGTGAACTGGTCGACGTCAGCGACGACGGGAAGACGACCACGTACTCCGACGGGTCGAAGCACGTCCGGCCGGAAGACGGGGCGTCGCCCGAGCGCGTGGAGCCGAACGCCGTCAGCTTCGACCGGGGTCCCGGGGGCGAGCGGGTCCACGTCAGCGACGACAAGAAGACGATCACGTACTCCGACGGGTCGAAGACCATCCGGCCCTAGGCGGTACGCGAAGTCACCCACTGACGCCGTACCGGCCGCACGACAGGCCTGACGGCGTCCTCAACACAGCATCATCGGGGCCCGGCCACCACCGGGCCCCACCTCCCGCCGAGGTCCCGGACGGCCTGGCCGTCGTCCGGCGCGGTGCCGAAACGGCAGAAGGCGGACCAGGCGGCTTTTCAGGGGTTTCGTCACCGGGCCCCGGAGTGCGGTGCGGCACCAGAACGGCCTGCGATCATGGTCTTATGTCGAGGGGACGTTCGCGCCGCTATCGCCCGGTCCATGTCGCCTGCGTCATCATCGCTTCCGTCACGGGTCTGCTTTCAGTCGTCTGGATCGGCGGCACGATAGCCGCGTGGGCAGGACAGGCGGGCAAGGCGCGAGCGACCGCGCAGATACTGGAAGTCGGCGGTAACCGCTCCTCCGGCCACCTAGTCGTCGAGTTCCCGACGGCCGACGGCAGGAGGGTGAAGGCTGAGGAGAGCCGGCGCGACTGGCCTGGAAGCGCCGGGCAAGGAACCCAGGTAGAGGTCGCCTACGACCCCGAGAACCCGGCTGACGTTCAGCCGTTCCAGGACCTGGGAAAGTCGTTGGCCGCGTGGGCGGTGTTCACGCTCGCCGCGGTCGCCTCGGGCGCCGGCGCCTACCGCACTCGTGCCCGCCCATCCGCCGCAGCGTAGAGCCACGGTCGTGCCCTGATGGGAGGACCCGGGGGCGGACGAGTCGGCCTGTAAGCCGGGTTCTGTGTCCGCCGGCCCTTGCGGGGCGGCGGGTGACGGCCATCCATCTCGGGCCGCCGTTGCCGGCGGTCTCCAGCGGTCTACCCGCAGGCTCGGGCGGGCCGCCCTCAGGCACCTGCGCGGGGCCTCTTGCGGGGCCCCTTCTTGACCTTGCTCCGGGTGGGGTTTACCTAGCCGCCCACGTCACCGTGGGCGCTGGTGAGCTCTTACCTCACCGTTTCACCCTTACCACCGGCGGACCGGTGGCGGTCTGCTTTCTGTGGCACTGTCCCGCGGGTCACCCCGGGTCGGCGTTACCGACCACCCTGCCCTGTGGAGCCCGGACTTTCCTCGACGGGGATCGCTCCCCGACGCGGCCGTCCGGCCGGCTCGTCCGCCGTGGTTCAAGGTTAGCGGCTCCGTGTGCGCACACGTACCCGTCGCCGGTCAGGCGGGGAGGTGGTGGGTGTCGTTGAAGACGCGCAGGGTCGCCGGGCCGTCGGCGTACCAGTCGACGGACGTCAGCGCCGCCACGTCGAGGTGCATCCGGTACAGGGACGACATGGGCGCGCCCAGGGCGTCCTTGACGAGGAGCTTGATCGGCGTGACGTGCGAGACCACCAGGACCGTCTGCTCGCGGTAGCGGACCTTCAGCTTGTCCAGGGCCGTGCGGACGCGGCGGGACACCTGGGCGAAGCTCTCTCCGCCGGGCGGAGCGGCGTCGGGGTCGGCCAGCCACGCCTTCAGCTCGGCCGGCCAGCCCTTGCCCGCCTCGGCGAACGTGAGCCCGTCCCAGTCGCCGAAGTCGGTCTCCCGGAAGCCGTCCTCGACCCGGACGTCCAGGCCGGTGACGGCGGCGACCTCGGCGGCGGTGTCGCGGCAGCGGGACAGCGGCGAGGTGACGATCGCGTCGATCCCCCGGTCCTTGAGGGCGAGGGCGGCCGCGCGGGCCTGGGCGAGGCCGTGCGGGGTGAGGGGGACGTCGCCGATCCCGGCGAAGCGCTTCTCGACCGACAGGGGCGTCTCGCCGTGCCGCAGCAGCAGCGTGGTCGTCGGGATGGACGAGGCGGGCCGGGGAAGCGGCTCGGGGTCCTCCGGCGCCTCCTCGACCTTGCGCGTCCAGTGCTCGCCGCGGGCGGCGGCGTCCATGGCCTCGTTGGCGAGCCGGTCGGCGTGCGCGTTGCGGTTGCGCGGGATCCAGGTGTAGGACACCGCCCCCAGCGAGGCGGCGAGCTCGCGGGCCTCCAGCGCCAGCGGCACCATGTCCGGGTGCTTGATCTTCCAGCGGCCCGACATCTGCTCCACGACGAGCTTGGAGTCCATCCGGACCTCGACGCGGGCGGACGGGTCGATCCCGGCGGCCGCCGCGAGCCCGGCGATCAGGCCCCGGTACTCGGCGACGTTGTTGGTGGCGTGCCCGATCGACTCGGCGACCTCCGCGAGCACCTCGCCGGTCAGCGCGTCGCGGACGAGCGCCCCGTACCCGGCGGGCCCGGGGTTGCCGCGCGACCCGCCGTCCGCCTCGACGACCAGCTTCCGGCCGGCGCTCACAGACCCGACTCGGGCGTCCGGACGAGGATGCGGCGGCACTCCTCGCAGCGGATGACCTCGTCCTCGGCGGCGGCCCGGATGCGGTTCAGGTCGACCGTGTTCAGCGCGAGGTGGCAGCCCTGGCAGGCGCCGCGGTACAGCTTGGCCGCGCCGACGCCGCCGAACTGGCCGCGCAGCTTCTCGTAGAGGCCGAGCAGGTCGTCCGGGACGTCCTTGGCGACGGCGGTGCGCGCGGCGCTCGACGCCCCGGCCTCGTCGTCGATCTCGCGCTGGGCGGCGTCGCGGCGCTCGGTGAGCGCGGCCAGCTCCTCCTGCGCGCCGGAGCGCTCGGCGTTCAGCGCGGCGACCCGGCCCTCGGCCTCCTCGGTCCGCTCCATGATCTCCAGCACGACCTCCTCCAGGTCGGACTGGCGGCGGTGCAGCGACTCGATCTCGGTCTGCAGGCTGCTGAGGTCCTTGGCCGAGGTCACCTGCCCCGAGTCGAGCCGCTTCTGGTCGCGGTCGGCGCGGGTGCGGACCTGGTCGACGTCCTGCTCGGCCTTCTTCTGCTCCCGCCTCAGGTCGCCGACCTCCGTCTCGGCCGCCACGATCGCGTCGCGCAGCTCGGTCAGCCGGCCCTCCAGCCGCTCGATCTCCGCCAGCTCCGGCAGCGTGCGGCGGCGGTGCGCCAGCCGGTCGAGAGAGCTGTCGAGGTCCTGCAGGTCGATCAGGCGAAGCTGGGCTTGCGGTGCGGCTTTCACTTTGCTCCTTCGTCGTGAAGGGTCCACGCGTCGGTGATGAGCGTGGACACCCGGGTCTCCAACTTGCCCGCTTCTGGGGACGACCCGGCCAGGCGCCGCTCGGCGTCGGCGAGCCAGGGCCACTCGGTCGCCCAGTGCGCGGCGTCCACCAGGGCCGGACCGCCCTCCTCGGTGAACTCCGACGCGGGGTGATGCCGCAGGTCGGCGGTGAGGTAGACGTCGACGCCGGCCGCCCGGGCGGTGCCGAGCAGGGAGTCGCCGGCGCCGCCGCAGACGGCGACGGTGCGGACGGGGCGGTCCGGGTCGCCGGCCGCCCGGACGCCCCAGGCGGTGGACGGCAGCCCGGCCGCGGCGCGCCGGGTGAACTCCCGGAGCGCGACCGGCTCGTCCAGCTCCCCGATCCGGCCGAGGCCGCGGCGCGGGTCGTCGTCGGCGGGGACCATCGGGCGCAGCTCGCCGGTGAGTCCGACGGCCCGCGCCAGCGCGTCCGACACGCCCGGGACGGCCCGGTCGGCGTTGGTGTGCGCGGTGTGCAGCGCGATCCCGTTAGTGATCATGCGGTGGAGGAGCCGGCCCTTGGGCGTGGTGGCGGCGACCGAGTGCACCCCGCGCAGCAGCAGCGGGTGGTGCGTGACCACGAGGTCGGCCCCCCATGCCAGCGCCTCGTCGATCACGGCGGCGACGGGGTCGACGGCGAACAGCACCCGTCCCACTTCCTGGCCGGGGTCGCCGCAGACGAGGCCGACGGCGTCCCAGGACTCCGCCCATGCGGGTGGGTAGAGCTCCTCCAAAGCGGAGATGACATGGGATAGGCGCACGTCCCGCAGGCTACCGCGCCCGGGCGCTCCCAACGAGCCACCGAGCGTCACCCCGAGACGCCAAGGTCTGTAACGATATGGGACGGACAGTGCACGACCGAGGGAGGAACGCCATGTCGGCCGCCGGCGCCGCCGCGGAACCGGAGCCCATCCAGCCCATCCGACCCGTCGAACCGAAGGCGGAACGTCCGTACATGCCGGGTTACGGCATCCAGGGACCGCACGAGGGAAGCGGCCTGCTGCCGTGGTCCTGGGCCGTGGAGCGGCTGCGGGCCGCCCGGAACTTCTGGGTATGCACGGTGCGGCCGGACGGACGTCCGCACTCCATGCCGGTCTGGGGCGCCTGGTCGGGAGAGGCGCTGCTGTTCAGCAGCGCGGTGCCGTCCCGCAAGATGGTGAACCTGCGGGCGAACCCCCAGGTGGTGGTCACCACCGAGGAGGCCGAGAACCCCGTGGTCATCGAGGGGCGCGCCGAGATCGTCACCGAACTGCGGGATCTACAGCGGTTCATCGACCTGGTCAACTCCAAGTACGCCACGCGCTATCGTGTCGACTTCCTGGACCCGGAGGTGAACGCCACCGTCGCGGTGCGGCCACAGTCGGTGTTCGGGCTCCGCCAGGGAGATTTCACCGGTTCTCCCACCCGGTGGTCGTTTGTAACCTGAATGTCCGCTGGGATCATTCTGGAGACTCATCGCGTTGGAGAGTGTGTGAAGCCACCCTTTCGCCGCCGCAAGCGCGTCAAGGGCCGTCCGATGGGCAACCGCCCGGAGGCGGCCGAGCCGGAGACCATCGAATGGCCCCGCGAGGGGACGGGCAAGTCGTCCCTGATGGGGGCCATCAGGGGCGACGGCGAGACCGGCGCCGGCTTCGGCGGTGGCATGTTCGAGGACCTCGCCTCCGCCTTCGAGGGCTCCAAGAAGGTCAAGCAGGAGGAGCTGGAGCGGGAGAAGGTGCTCCGCCAGGACGACCACGAGCAGACCGGATCCGGCAACGTCCGCGACGACCTGGAGTCCGGCAAGATCCGGATCCGGCGCACCCCGCCCCCCGCATGATCACATCGAACCGCTCTCGAACATAGGTTCGAATCGGGGTTATCCTGCCCTCGTGAGCACCTACGTTCCGCCCGGCTGGCCCTCGCAGGTGCATCCGCCGGGCACCGACCGCTTCGTGGACACGGCGCTCGCCTGGCTGCTGGAACTCGTCCCGCCCGAGTACCGGCGCTACGGCGTCCTGCGCCGCTACCCCATCGCCCTCGCCCGCATGGCCCGCCACCACGTCCACGCGTCCGTGGAGGCGGCCCGGGAGGGCTTCCGCACCGCTCGCGTCGACCTCGGCGACGTCGTCCCCCCGCACGGCGTCGAGTCCGTCCTGGACGCCTACCGCCGCGAGGGCGCCCGCCTCGTCTCCCTCCTCCAGGGGATCGAGCTCGTCGAGACGGCCCTGCGCGGCCTCGCCGAGCCGGACGATCCCGCCCATCGCCGCCCCTTCACCCCCAAGCTGTGACCGCCGTGTTGACGCTGTGTCGCGCCGTGCGCAAGCCTTGATCTGTTCCTTACGGGAGGCGGGGTTCCGGTGAGCGCACCACCTGGGTGGTACCCAGATCCGGAGTTGATGGGTCGCGAACGCTACTGGGACGGTCAGACCTGGACCGGCGAGTCGCGCCGCTACGACTCCCGCGCACGCCGCCGCGCCAACCTGAGCGCCGAACCCCCGCCCGCCCCCGCCCCGCGCCCGCAACGCCCCACCCCCGCACCCCGGCCGGCGCCTGAGCCGCCTTCCCCTGCGGCCACCGAGCCTGAAGCACCGTCCCCGCACCCCGCGCCACCGCCGCTTTCAGGGTCCGAACCGCAACACTCCACGGGCGCGCCTCCACTCCGCCCCCCGTCCGACGCCACCCCGGCACCCGCGCCACCGCCCCGGTCACCACAAGCACCGCACACCCCGCTTTCAGGCCCTGGAGTGCCGCAGCACGCGGCCACGCCCCCTGTTGTCGAGACGCCCCCTGTTGTCGAGACGCCGCCTGCTTCACAGTCGCCCTTCCAAGAGGCTCGGCCCGATCCCCTCACGCCTCCCCCGCCGAGCCTCGGCGCGTCCCCCACACCGCAGCGCCCCCCTTCGCCGCCCCAGCAGCGGCCCGCAGCCGCTACTTCACCCCCGCCCCGGCCAGCCGCGCCCTCGCCGCCCTCGCCACCCTCGCCGGAAGCTTCACCGGAGACAGGGGCTCGCACGCCGTCCGCCCCGGCCAGGCCGCAGGACCCACCGCCGCGCCTTACGACGCCTTCGCGCCCGTCCGCAAACGCGCAGCCTCCCTCGGCGGAAGCTCCGCCGAGAACACCGGCGACTCCGCCACCAAGCCTCGGCGAGCCCCCCGCGCCTTCCGCTCCACCCCCGCCGCGCACCTCACCGCCCGGCCCGACACCATCGCGCCCCACGACACCACCGCGCCCCACGACGCCTACACGCCCGCACGCACCCGTCCCGCCGCCCCCGACGGAAACTCCGCCGCCGGGTCTCGGTGAGGGCCGTGCGGCGCCTTCTCCGCGGGTGCCGCCCTCGGCGGGGGCTCGGGCAGCGCGGCCGCATGGGGCGTCCTCGGGTGCGGAGTCAGGGCGGGGGGCGAACTCGTGGCCCGTGCCTCCGCAGGCGCGGTTCGAATCGTCTGCGCCTCCCCCGCGGCTTGGTGGGGCTCCTTCGGCGCGGCCTGTGCAGCCGCCGCCCTTGCAGGAGGCTCGGATGGAGTCGTCGGCGCCTCCGGCGCCGGGGCTGCGGAAGCCTCATGCTCCGCGGCCCCCGGCGCCGCGGGCCGCCGGGCCGGTGCGTCGGCCGCCGGTGCCCGGGCAGCGGGCGGCGGAGGCGCCGCGGCAGGCGGAGGAGCCTGGGCCGCGTTATCTTCCGCCAGGGCAACCGCAGGGCACGCCGTCCGGGCGGGCCAGGGTCGCGATCGGCCTCGTCGTGCTGGTCGAAGGGGGCGTGGTCGCCGCCGTCGCGTTCGGGGCGGCGTCCGTCTGGCCCTTCTGGGGTGCCGTCTCGGTGTTCGCCGTGTGGGCGCTTCTGCTGCTGGCGCCCCTCAGCGCCCCGCGCTCGTACGGCTACCGGGAGCCGGACGGCGAGGAGCGCGCGCGGCTGGAGCACGCGTGGCGCTACGTGCAGCAGCACGCCGGTGTCAGCGGCTACCGGCTCGTGGTCGTGGAGTCGGACGGGTTGAACGCGTGCAGGCCGTCAGCGCGCACGGTGGCGGTCACGTCGCAGTCGGCCCGATCGCTGGCGCCCGGGCACCTCGCCGCCGTCCTCGCCCATGAGCTGGGGCACCTCCAGGGGTGGCGGGCGGTGCCGGCGTTCGTCCACGCGCAGGTGACGCTGCCGAACCGGACGCTGCAGTGGGCGCTGCGGACGGCGTGGTCGCCGATCGGCCCGATGTGGAAGCGGGCCGTCGAGTGGCACCGGCCGATCGGGTTCCTCGGGGTGTTCCTGCTCGCCGCCGTCGCCCTGGCGGTGACGGCGCTGGTGGCGGTGCCGGCCGCGCTCGCCTACGCCGCCTCGCTGGGCGCGCGGCTGCTGGGCGCCGGGGGCGAGGCGCGGGCGGACGCGGCGGCGGTGGGCATGGGGTTCGGCGCGGACCTGGTCGCGGCCGTGGAGCATCGCATCGAGCACCAGCCCGACGGGCTGCCACTGCCCCTCGTCCGGCGGGCGCAGGCGCTGCGCCGCCGGCTCGGCTGAGCCGGTCAGGTCCGCCCGCCGAACAGCGGCGGCGGGCCCTGGCGGGGGTCGTCGGGCGGCCGCGGGCCGGTCTGCTGGCCGGGCGGCGGGCCCGGCCGGGTCGACAGGGGCGCCCGCGGCGGGGGCGGCGCGGTCGGGGCGGCCCATTGCGGGGCGGACGGCGCGCCCCACTGCTGGGGCTGGGGCGCCGGGCCGGGCGAGGCCAGCGCCGGGCCGGGGGCGGGGAGCGCCTGCTGCGGGGGCGGCGGGTCCGGGAGGGGGCCGGTGGTGACGCGGTCCAGCGTGATGATGGCCGGGTCGCACTCGACGGGCGTGATCGTACGGCCGCCGCCGGGCGCCGACTCGACCAGCAGCAGCGCGTGGTCGGGCAGGTGCTGGAGGGTGACGGGTTCGACCACGTACTCGTACACGCGCTGCGTGGTGTCGGCGTCGCTCCAGTTGGTGCCCTCCGCGTAGGAGTAGGCGGCCGACCAGTTCCGCGACGTGGACGTGGAGGTGCCCTCGGTGTCGCTGGTGCTGGTGGAGCCGCCCCGGTTGCTGCCGCGCTGGTGCGACGTCGAGCGATCGGGGAAGAGCCCGAACATCTCGCCGCCCGAGTAGGTGGTGCCGGACGAGCGGGACGTCCCCCAGTTGCGGGACGTCCCGGTGGTGCGGCTGGTGCTGTAGGTCTCGGAGTCGCCCGTGCCCTCGGTCTCGGTGGTGGTGTGGGACTCGTTCCCGCCGACGTTCTTGGTGATCTGCGACAGGACGAAGCGGTGGTCGCGACCGATGAAGTCGGCGGCGCGGGCCGCGTCCTCGTGGTTGCCGAGCCGCATGAACGCGACGGCGCCGCCGCCGATCATCTCCGCGGAGGTCTCCCGCAGGCGCCGGAACAACAGGGTCAGCGGGACGCCGCGCCGCTCGCAGGCGTCCGAGAGGCGTTCGAGGTGGCGGCGGGCCAGCTCGTCCGCGCCGGCGACGACGAGGGCGGGCGTGGAGGCCTGCGACGCGGTGATGCGGTGCGTCACCCACTGGACGATGAGGTCGGTCAGCAGCTCGGAGCGGACGTTGCGGGCCTGGCTGTCGAGCGCGACGCAGGTCAGGTAGCCGGCGCCCTCCCTGTCGGCGGGCGCCGTCCCGAGGTCTTCCAGCGGATGGATGTAGGACTCGATCCGCGACAGGTTCGCGTGGGCCTGCCGCCGGTACTCCACGGTGAACAGCTCGTTCGCGATGTGGCGCCGCTCGTCGCGGGTCAGCGCGTCGCCGTCGTCGGGCTCGCCCATCAGGGCGCGCAGGGCCGCCGCGATCCGGCCGAGCGTGACGTCGTCACCGAGCGCGCCGCAGACCTTGGTCAGGATGCGGTCGTCCATGCTGCGGTCGGCGCGCGCGGCGTCGGGCGTGCCGCCGTGCATGGACTCGACGATCGCGTCCACCAGGTCGCGGGGCGTCATGTCGGCGAGCAGGCCGGAGGAGGCCTGGCGGCTGGGCAGCAGCTGCGCGTCCACGCCCATCCACGCGGCCTGCGCGAGCTCGACCAGTTCGCGGCTGACGACCTCGCGGGACAGGTCGAGCACGAGCAGCGGCTGGACGGCGAGGGTGGACGTCCCGTAGGTGGTGAGCAGCGCCTCCCACGCCCAGAGCGTCCCGCCGAAGACGTCCAGGCGGCGGCCGGGCCGCCGAGCCGCGCCCCATTCGGGCAGGTCGTGCAGCCGCGCGCGCTCCGCGGCGTCGTGTGCCTGCTTGCGCGCGTGCCACTGCCGCGCCTGGTCCTGGTAGCCGCCGATGATCTGCTGCTGGGCCAGGTCGTGGGCCTTCCGGGCGCTCTGCCGCTGCCGCACGGCCCACCAGGTCAGCGCCGCGCCGGGGGCGAGGACGACGGCGGCCAGCAGGAGCGAGCCGATCGAGACGGACCCGGAGCCGCCCGCCGAGCAGGCGGCGAAGAGCACGAGGACCATCGCGATCGTCGCGCTCACGGGGAGCGTCCGGCTCAGCCTGCGCTGCGCGAGCTGCTCGGTCTGGAGGACCCGGCGCGCCAGGTAGTCGGGCAGCGCCTGCTGCTGGGGCGGCGCTTCCGGGAAGGGGCGCAGGAACCACCAGCGGTCGCGGAACACCCAGCCGAGACGGGGATCGGGGGTGAAGAGCCGTTCGCGGCGCGACAGCAATCCCCCATGGTCGACCGCCCTCACGATCCGAACCCCCGTCCCGCCCCGCTCGATATGCCGCAAATAACCCAAGCAGATTGACATGTGACTTGTCAGGCCCCTGATCGGGAATCGGCCTTCCCAACGGGGTCCTTGCTCAATAGCCTGACTGCTCATGACCTTGGACCGAGGCGAGATCGCGAAAATGTCCGGCCCGGCCCGCCGGCGCGGCTGACCATGTGGGACGTCGTGCGCGGGCTCGCGGTGTGCCGGCTGACGGAGGTCCCCCGCCCCGACGAGTCCGACGGCCGGGACGAGTGGCGCGACCAGCGGCTCGCGGCGCTGGTCTCGGCGTACCACGCGGGCAAGGAGCCGGTGCTCGTCGGCTGGCGGCGCGCGGAGGCGTTCGGCCCCACGGAGGTCTTCGTCGGCGGGGACGGCCTCGTCGCCGACCTCGACGGGCGCGCGGCGACCCTGAGCCTTCCCGCGGGCGGGCGCGGGACGCTGCTGCCCGAGGGCGTCGGCGAGGACTCGATGCCGCACTGGGTGAGCATCGGCGGCATCTCCGACGGCCTGCTCGTGGAGGATCCCCCGCCGGAGGAGCCCGCGCGGCCGTCCCTGGAGGACGGCCTGCTCGCGGTGTGGACCCAGGCGTTCGCCTGGATGCTCGTCGCCGAGCCCGTCGACCCGGACGAGGCGCGGCGCCTCGCCGACGACCTGGCCGACCGGCAGCAGCGGGCCCGGTCGATGGCGGAGCTGTCGCCGGAGGACTCGGTCGCGGCCCTCCGGATGGAGAAGCGGCACCGCGAGCTGCGCCAGGCCGCCACGTCGGGTCTCTGGCGGGTGCACCTGGCGGCCGGGGCGGCGACGCCCCGGGCCGCCGCGCGGGTCGCGGCGCTCGTGTGCGCGTCGGCGGACCTCGGCCGCCTGCCGTACGCGCTGGTCCCCGGCGCGGCGGGGCCGTTCGAGGCGAGCACGCAGCTCGTCGCGGCGCTGGCCCGTCCGCCCGTCCGCGAGGTCGCCGGGGTGCGGTTCGTGATGCGGCCGGAGTTCGACGTCACGCCCGAATCGCCCGGCGGCGGGGTCGCGCTGGGACGGGTCCTCGACCGCAACCGCCGCGACGTGGGCCCGATCTCGCTGCCGCTGTCCAGCCTGAACCGGCACACGTTCGTGTGCGGCGCGACCGGCGCCGGGAAGTCGCAGACCGTCCGGTCGCTGCTCGCGGCCGCGTCGGGCGCGGGGCTGCCGTGGCTGGTGGTGGAGCCCGCGAAGGCGGAGTACCGGCTGATGGCGGCGCGGCTCCCGGACGCGGAGGTCGTCACGGTCCGCCCGGGGGACGCCGAGGCGATCGCGGCCGGGATCAACCCGCTCGAACCGGCGACCGGACCGGACGGGCGGCCGTTCCCGCTGCAGACCCACGCCGACCTCGTCCGGGCCCTGTTCCTCGCGGCGTTCGAGGCCGACGAGCCGTTCCCGCAGGTGCTCGCGGCGGCCCTGACCCGCTGCTACGAGCGGCTCGGCTGGGACCTCGCGCTCGGCGAGCCGACCGTGCCGGGCACCGCGCCGCGCTACCCGACGCTGGCCGACCTCCAGGCCACGGCCGAGCAGGTCGTCGACGAGATCGGCTACGGCCAGGAGATCACCGACAACGTGCGCGGCTTCATCCGGGTCCGGCTGTCCAGCCTGCGGCTCGGCACCACCGGGCGGTTCTTCGAGGGCGGCCACCCCATCGACTTCGACGCGCTGCTCGCCCGCAACGTCGTCCTGGAGATCGAGGACGTCGGGGACGACCGCGACAAGGCGTTCCTGATGGGCACCGTCCTGGTCCGGCTGGTCGAGCACCTGCGGCTGCGGCAGCGGCAGGGCGCGCCGCCCGGGCTGCGGCACCTCAGCGTGTTCGAGGAGGCGCACCGGCTGCTGCGCCGCAGCGAGCAGGCCGGTCCCGCGTCCCACGCGGTGGAGACGTTCGCGAGCCTGCTGGCGGAGATCCGCGCGTACGGGGAGGGGCTGATCGTGGCGGAGCAGATCCCGTCCAAGCTCGTCCCGGACGTCATCAAGAACACCGCCGTCAAGATCGTTCACCGGCTGCCCGCGAAGGACGACCGGGACGCGGTCGGCGCCACGATGAACATCACCGAGGGGCAGTCGCAGTTCCTCGTCACGCTCACGCCGGGCGAGGGCGCGGTGTTCACCGACGGCATGGACTACCCGCACCTGGTCCGGATGCCGGACGGCTCGCGCCTGGAGGAGGCCGCGCCGCCCACGGCCTCGCCCCGCGCGCTCGTGACCCCCCGCAGCGGGACGTGCGGGCCGGACTGCCACGACTCCCCCTGCACGCTGCGGGACATGCGCACGGCCCAGCGGGTCCTGTCCGACCGTCCCGAGCTGGTGGTGTGGGCGGAGCTCGCCGCCGCCGCCCACCTGACCGGCTGGGGCTCCCCCCGCCCCTCCCCCTCCGTCCTGGACGGGCTGCCGCCCCGTGCCCGCGACTGCGCCGTCTCGCACGCGGTGGACGCGGCCGTCGCGTCCCGCGCCGCCCCCGCCGGTGTGGCCGGCCATCTGGCCGCGCTCCTGCGAGGAAGCGCGTGCGCCGCCGACGAGGTGGAGTTCTTCGCCGCCCCGTACCGCTGGTGCCTCCTGCTGGAGGAGCTCGGGGAGGCGCGGCGAGCGGCTCCCGACGGCGGGCGCCATCCGCGGAGCGGGGAGTGGGAGAGCCGCTACGGGCGCGCGATCCCCGGTGACACGCTCGCCGCGCAGTTCCGCGCCGTCAGCGCCTGGTGGGACCGCGACCAGCGCGACGTCGCCGCCCGCGATCTCGCGCTGTGGGGCTCCTCTCACGGGCTGGAGACCGCGGTGGGCGCTCAGCGCACCGACCCCGACTGGCCCGACCGCCTCCGCGAGGCGGCGTCCCCCCTCGGCAACCTCGGCGGCCTCCTCGACTCCTTCGTCGCCGCCGGCTAGGCCGCCTCCGCCCTACCTGCCCGCCCTCCGCGCGTCGACCTCGATCTCGATCTTCATGCGGGGGTCGGCGAGCCCGCACACCTGCATGGTCGCGGCCGGCCGCACCTCGCCGAAGCGGCGCCGCAGGACGGGCCAGCAGGGCTCGAAGTCGGCGCGCTCGGGCAGCAGGTACCGGACGCGCACCACGTCGGCGAACGTGCAGTCCGCCTCCGCGAGCGCGGCCTCGATGTTGCGCAGGCACTGCTCGGCCTGCTCCACCACGTCGTCGGAGATGGTCATGGTGGCGTAGTCGAACCCGGTCGTGCCCGAGACGTGGACCCGGTCGCCGTCCACCACGGCGCGGGCGTACCCGATCCGCTCCTCGAAGGTCGAACCGCTGAGGATCGCGCGTCGTTCCGTCATGGCCGCAAGTATGGAGCGCTCCGGGATCCCGGCCGCCCGCGGGGTCAGGCCAGTTTCTCCAGGCGGTCGGCGGCCTCGGCGGCGCCTCCCGCCGCGGCGAAGGAGTCGCGGACGCGCCCGGCGGCGGCGCGGTGCGGCCCGTCGGCCAGGACGGTCGCGAGGGCGGCCCGCAGCCCGTCCGGACGGACGGCGTCGAACGGGACCGCCGTCCCCGCGCCCGCCTTCTCCAGCAGCCCCGCGATGATCGGCTGGTCGTCGCGGACCGGCGCGGCCACGAGCGGGAGGCCGTGGGCCAGCGACTCGCACACGGCGCCGTAGCCGCCGTCGCAGACGACCGCCGACATCCGTTCGAGGAGCTTGGGCCGGGGAACCTGGTCGCGGACGATGACGTTCGGCGGCACGTCCCCCACCAGGGCGGCCGGCGCCGCGAAGACCGCCTGGACGTCCAGCTCGCGGACGGCCTCGGCGGCGGCCTGGAAGAACCGCTCGCGTGACAGGTCGTCGGCGGTGTCGAGCGAGACGAGCACGGCGGGCCGGCCGTCCAGCCGGTCCCACGGGAACGCGCTCGGCGCCGGACGGCCGAGGACGGGCCCCACGAAGGCGAAGTGGTCGGGGAAGAAGGAGATGTCGCCGAGCAGCGCGCCGGTGGCGAAGACCAGCACGAGGTGGTCGGAGAAGCGCAGGTCGAGCAGGTCGTCGATGCCGTGGTCGAGCTGGAACCCGCCGATCCGCTCGCGCACCCGCCGCTCGTCCTCCGGCCGGTCGGCGAGCGGGCGGGTGAACTCGGCGGGCGTCGCCGCGGCCGTGGCCCAGGGGATCTCGCGGCGGCGGGCCGCGACGGGCGCGGCGAGGACGAGCTGGTCGCCGACCACCGCGTGCGGGCGGAACCGGTCGACCGCCGTCTCGACGCCGGGCAGCATCGCGTGGCCGAGGGGGACGAGGAACTCCTCCCAGAAGCGCGGGTCGGCGGGACCGCGCCCCCGGATCCGGTCGTCGCACAGGCGCGCCGCGTCGCCGTCGTCGAGGGCGCTGAAGATCCGCGAGCGGGGGCGCAGCCGGGGTTCGAGGGACGGGCGGTGGCCCGTCCAGGCGATCTTGTGGCCGCGGCGGGCGAGCTCGGCGGCGACCGCGGCGACCGCGGCGACGTGCCCCGCGAGCGGCGGGACCGCGAACAGGAAGCGGCGCGGCGAGGTGCACGCCCGCGCGACCCCGGGATCGCCCAGCAGGGACGGCACCCGGACACGGCGGGCGCTCACCGGGCGGCTCCCGCCGGTGTCCGGGGCTGGTCGACGTCGTTCATACTCGGCTCTCCTCCATGTCCGTCGCGCCGGACGCGGCCGTCCAGGCCACGACGTGTCCTTCGACTTCGCGGGTCTCCACCGTGGTGACCGTGCCGCCCGCCGCGATCAGGAGCCGTTCGGCGTCGGCGACGGTCACGACCAGTTCGGGGCGGTCGGTTCCGGTGCCCGTGCCCCGCAGCACCGCCTGGAGCACCGCCTGCTTGGCGGCGCGGATCCGCGCGCCCTCCCCGTTCGGGGCGAGCCCGATGCCGGCCGGTTCGCGGCCGGGCCTGACCAGGGCCACGCCCAGGTCGGCGTCCGCGGCGATCGCGAGCGTGAGCGGCTCCTCGAACGGCCCCGTCACGTCCGGGCCGTCCCGGACGGTGAGCTCGGCGGGGAACAGCGGCCCGTGGCCCTCGCGCCACAGGTGGTGGCGGACGGCGTCATTGGCGGCGATCCGTCCGAGCAGCCACGGCCCCTGCGCGAACGGGGGAAGGGCCTCGTACTCGGCGCGCTCGGAGGCGCAGAGGTACTGGCGCATCAGCAGGTCGCGGGACGCGGTGCCGTCCCACCGCTTGCGGGCCAGGCACCAGCGGCCGGGTTGCAGCTCCCCCGTTCCGGACACCTCGGGGGTGAACTTCATTCGCCAGAGCGCCTCGTCGGTGTAGAAGCGGTGGGTCGTCCATCCGTCGACGCGCCCCCACACCCTCCCGCTCTCCGTGACCATCTCCGCCGAGCAGCGCATGGTGGTGTCGGTGAGGGACTGGTTCCAGATGGTCGTGTCCAGGTTCTCCCCCGGGGACGGGGTGGGCCCGTAGAGGGCGACCCGCTCGATCCCCACCGGGAAGACGGTCTGGTTGGTGTCGCCGTACACCTGGATCCAGTGGGCGCAGAGCTGCCCTGCGCCGTCCATGAGCGCGCCCGGCGTGGGCAGCGAGGTCAGGACGGCTCGGACGCCGTCCTCCGCGAGCGCCGTGATCTCGGTGACGCCGCGGAAGAGGGGGCCGTGGTGCATCCAGCGCTCCTCGTAGAGCCGCTCGGCGGTGACGATGGGGGGCCCCTCGATGCTCAGCGGCGTGCGGTCCGGCAGGGGCGGCGCCGGGTAGCGCTCGGCGAGCAGGACCGTCCCGTCGGCGTGGCCGTTGACGACGACCTTCACCTTGCGGGGCCGCCCCGCCGACTCGATCAGGTAGGCGCGGATGTCGGCGGCCGTCGGCGGGGCCGCGACGAGCCAGCGGACCGCGCGGACGTTCTCGTACCCGACGACCACCAGGTCGGGCAGGAGCTCGCGCGCCGTGTCGGCCATGACCTCCAGGAGCCCCGCCAGCGGGACGACCGGGAACCGGTCGGCCATGTCCGGCCAGTCGGGGGGCTGCGGGACGAGGCAGTGGTCGCGCAGCCACGGCATCGACTCGACCGAGAAGACGCGGGAGACGTTCAGCTCGGCGGCCACCGGCGAGACGTCCTCGCCCGGGACGGGCGAGGGCGGGGGCCCGCCCCCGAGCGCCTCCAGGACCGAGTGCGCCCCGCTCGCGGCGTCGTCGAGCAGGGCCTCCAGCTCGGCCAGCACGGGGTCGTCCGCGGGCAGCGGCGGAACCCCGCGGCCGAGCCGGACGGGCTCCACGGCCCCGTCCAGGCTGACCAGCGGCGTCCCGAGGTCCAGGCGCATGCCCGTCGTCGAGGGCGGGGACGGCGAGGACGCGCCGTAGCCCTCGGTCCACAGCGCGGCGACGACGCGGCGGAGCTGGGCCATCCCGTCGCGCTTCGGCACGTTCACGGCCAGGGCGAGGTGCTCGCGGCCGCCGAGGCGGTCGGCGACGAACTCGGTGAGGCCGCCCGGCCCGACCTGGACGAACGCCCGCACGTGCGCCGCGCCGTACAGCTCCTCGACCAGGTCCCCGAACCGGACGGGTTCGAGCAGGTGGCGCGCGACCAGCTCGCGGACCTCGGCGGGGCGGCGCGGGAACGGCGCGACCGCGGTCGCCGACCACAGCGGGACGCGGGGCTCGCGGATGTCCAGCGCCTCGAACGAGCGCCGCAGCGGCTTCTCGTACGCCTCGGCGAGCGGGGTGTGGAAACCCCACCGGAACGGCAGCTCCCGGCCGAGCACCCCTTCGGAGGCGAGCCGCCCCAGGACCTCGCGGACCTCCCGGGCCGGGCCGCACACCACCGACTGGTGCGGGCAGTTGTCGTGGCTGACGACGACGCCGGACCGCGCGCCCACGGCCTCCCGCACCCGGGCCGCGCCGCAGCCGAGCGCCGCGTACACGGCGTCGGGGACGTCCAGGGCCTCGCCGTCGAGCGCGGCGAGGAGCGCCTCGACCTCGTCCGCGTCGCACACGCCGGCGGCGGTCATCGCCGTCCACTCGCCGAGGCTGTGGCCCGCGACGACGTCGGGCTCGACACCGAGCCGGCCGAGCGCCGCGGTCAGCAGGCGGCCGGCGCGCAGCACGTCGGCGGCGTGCCCCGCCAAATCCGTGCGGCCGGTCAGCGCGGGCGCCGGCATGCCGAAATGCGCGGCGACGTCGTCCACCCGTGGGTCGAAGGCTGCCTCGAACCCGGGGTACAGGAACGCCAGCCGCCCGCCGCCCGCGAGGAGGGGACGGGGCGCGAACCACACGTCGCTGCGTCCCCGCCAGGCGGTCCCGCGCTGCACGAGGGCGCGCGCCAGGTCGAGCCTGCGCGGCGTCGGCCCGACGATGGCGAGACGGCACGGAAGGTCGGGGACGTCGTCGCGGACCCTGGCGAGGAGCTCCTCGTCAGGGGCGGCCAGGGCCTCGGACAGTTCCTCGGGCGTGCGCGCGGCCAGGCGCAGGACGCCCTCGTCCGACGGCGGCGCGTCGAGCCTGCGCCGCCGCGGCCTGCGGGCGGCGGGCGGCTCCTCCAGGACCACGTGCGCGTTGGCGCCGCCGAACCCGAACGCGTTGACCGCCGCCCTGCGGGGGCCGCCCTCCCGGGCCCACTCCGCGGCCTCCCGGACGAGCCGCAGCCGCCCGCCGTCCAGCGCCGGATGCGGGTCGTCGACGTGCAGCGTCGGCGGCAGGACGCCGTCGCGCAGCGCGAACGCGGCCTTGAGCAGCCCGGCGATCCCGGCGGCCGGCATCGCGTGCCCGATCATCGACTTGACCGTGCCGAGGCCGATCGGCGGGCCGGCGGCGCCGAAGACCCGGCGCAGCGTCGCCAGCTCCGCCTCGTCGCCCGCGGGAGCGCCGGTGCCGTGCGCCTCGATCAGCCCCACCGCGCCGGGGGCGGCCGGGTCCAGGCCCGCGTCCCGCCACGCCCGCTCGACCGCGAGGACCTGCCCGTCCACCATCGGGCTCAGGACGCTCGCGGCGCGCCCGTCGCTGGACGATCCGGCGCCCAGGATCACCGCGTGGACGCGGTCCCCGGCCCGCCGCGCGTCCGACAGCCGCTTGAGCAGGACGACGCCCGTCCCCTCCGAGAGGAGCGTCCCGTCGGCGGCGCGGTCGAACGGCCGGATCGTCTCGCTCGGGCTCAGCGCGCGGAGCCGGCTGAAGACACTCCACACCGTGGCGTGGTGCGCGTGGTGGACGCCGCCCGCGAGCATCGCGTCGGCCTGCCCGCCGCGCAGCGCCCGGACGGCGTGCTCGACCGCGAGCAGCGACGACGCGCACGCCGCGTCGAGCGTGTAGGCGGGGCCGCGCAGGTCGAACCGGTCCGCGACGCGGGCCGCGGCGAAGTTCGGCAGCAGCCCGGCCGAGGCGTCGGGATCGTCGGGGCCGAGCCGCTCGCAGAACGCCCGGCGGATCTCCGCCAGGCGCCGCGGCCCGAGTTCGGGCACCAGCTCGCCGAGGATCGCGGCGACCTGGTGGGAGGTCCTGACCCGCTGGTCGACCCGCGCCGCGCCGGGGGTTATGAAGCCACCGCGCCCGAGGACGACGCCGATCCGGGACCGGTCGGGCAGCCGCTCGGCGCCGCCCGCGTCCGCGATCGCGTCCCCGGCCGCGCGCAGCGCCAGCAGGTGGTCGGGCTCCATGCCCCGCACCGCCGCCGGGTGAATCCCGAACCTGGCCGGGTCGACGGTGGCCAGCTCGTCCACGAACCCGCCGCGCCGGCAGTAGAACCGGTCGCTCTCCGGCTCCCGCCCGTACGCGCCCGGGTCGTAGTAGAGCGCGGGGTCCCAGCGGCCGGGCGGCACGTCGCCGATCGCGTCGACGCCGTCGAGGACGTTGCGCCACAGTTCCGCCGCCGAGCCCGCGCCGGGGAACAGCGCCCCGGCGCCGACGATCGCGATCGGCTCCCCCGCCTCGCTCACCGGAGCGTCCCCGTCAGCACGACCCGCGTCTCGTCGCCGTGCGCGATCTCCCTGAGCAGGGCCGCCGCCCCGGCGTCCGGATCGATCGGGCCGACGCCGTGCCGCGCGTGCTCGCGCGCCCGCTCGGGCGGCACCGCGCCGTCGGCCCACGGGCCCCATTCGGCCACGAGCACCCGTCCGCGCAGCCGCCTCCGCCACACGTGCGCGAGCGTGCCGCACGCGTCCCCGGCCGCCGCGCAGCCGGCCTGCCCGCGGTCGCCGTGCTCGCCGGCGAGGCCGCCGAGGACGACGAAGAACCCGAGGCCGGGACGGACCGCCTGGACGAGCGCGGCGGCGCCGTCCACCTTCGTCCGGTACACCCGCGCGAACGACTCGGGCGAGGTGTCGCGGACGAGGCGGTCCCCGGCGAGGCCGGCGCCGTGGACGACGCCGTCCAGCCGCCGGTGCCGCCGGTAGACGTCGTCCAGCACGGCCCGCACGGCGGCCGGCTTCCGCACGTCCGCCGCGTGGTACCGCACGGAGGCGGCGTGGCCGCTCAGGGCGGTGAGGGTCCGGCGTATCTCGCGCTCGGCCAGGAGCCTGCGGACCGTCGCCTCGATCTCGGCGGGCTGCTCCTCGCCGTGCGCCACGAGGGCCCGGCGCAGCCCGGCCTCGTCCTCGGCGCCGGGGAACTCCGGCTCCCCCTCGGGCTCCGGGGTGCGGCCCACCAGCTCGACGTGGCAGCCGCTCGTCCGGGCGAACTCCAGCGCGACCCGGGCGGTGGCGCCCCGCGCGCCCCCGGTCAGCAGGACGACGCCGTCCGGCCCGAGGTCCGGCCCGGCCGCCGCTTTCCCGCCGGGCGGCCCGGCGGGGATCAGGTCCAGGGCGTTGCGGCGGCCGCCCTCGTGCCCGACCACGACCGGCGCGTCGGCGGTCAGCAGCTCGGCCAGGATCCGCTGCGCGATCGCGCGCGGGGTGTCCTTGGTGTCGACGTCCAGCGCGCGGACGAGCATCTCCGGGTACTCCCGGGCGATGGTCCGGGCCAGCCCCGCCAGGCCCGCGCCCGGCCCGGGGTCCCCGACGGCGCCGCCGCCGAAGCGGTGCCCGAACGTCCCGCCGGCGCCACTGGCGAAGACGAGCCACCGCAGCCCGCCCGCCAGCGCCTGCCGGACGCCCGCGAACGCCTGGGGCAGCACGGGCGCGGCCCCCGGCCGGAGCGCCGCCAGATGGACGAGCCCGTCGCAGGGCCCGTCCACGTCCGAGGGCACGCGCACCTGCGCGCCGTGCCGCTCCAGCAGGTCGGCCAGTTCGAGCGCGACGCCGCAGGCGTCGTCCACGATCAGGAAGCGCCGGCCCGCGAACCCCGTCCCGGACTCCGGCGGCGCCGGCAGCGCCTCCAGTTCGACCATCCGCGGGATCTGCCGCGACACGCGCGGCGCGGGGCGGCGACCGGACAGGTCCGCGGCCCCCACATGGGCGGACTGCCGCGCCGGAGGCGGCACGGTCGTCTCGGGCGGCACGGTCACTTCGGGCGGCACGGCCATCTCGGGCGCCGCGGGTTCCGGCGCGGCGGGCTCCGGGACGGTGGGGCGCGGCTCCGCGGGCGCGTTCTCCCGGTCGTCGCCGGTGCGGGCGCGGATCACGGCGCCGGCGGCGGCGTGCACGTCCCGCCTGCCATCGGCGGGCGGCCGCTCCTCCGGCGCGTCGTCCGAAGCGTCCTGCACTCCTTCCCGCGCCGCGTCCTGTACCGCGTCCCGCGCCGTGTCCTGTACCGCGTCCCGCGCCGCGTCCTGTGCCGCGTTCGGGGCGGGCAGCGTCTCGCCCGGCAGGACGGGACGGGGCGCGGGGACGGACCGCGCCGCAGCGTCCCGTCCCGCCGGGGCCGCGAGGTGCCGAAGGACCACCTCGCGCTGCGCTGCGATCACCTCGCGGCTCGCGCGCAGGTACTCCAGGACGGCGGCCTCCGAGCCGCCCGGGCCGGGGCCCTCGACGCGCTCGGCGGGCCGGAGCGCGCCCGCCGGGTACGCGCCGTCGGCGGTGCGGACGAGATGGCCGTTGACGATCCAGCCGGGCGCCGGGGCGGGCTCGGCGGGCAGCGGGCGGGCGTCGCGCCCGGCGAACAGGGGCAGCGGGTCGACCGGGACGCCCGCGGCGGCCAGCTCGGCGAGCGCGCGCAGCAGCCCCGTCAGGGCGCCGCCGCCGGGCGCGTCGCAGCTCACGGCGGTGTGCGGCCGGTCCCCGAGGATCGCGGCGACCAGGCCGGTGAGGAACCGTCCGGGGCCCGCCTCGACGAAGGTGCGGGCGCCCGCCGCGTACATCGCCTCGATCTGCTCGACGAAGCGGACCGGCGCGGCGAGCTGCCCCGCGAGGACGGCGGCGAGCTCGGACGGGTCGGTGTCGTAGGGCGCCGCCGTCGCGTTCGACCAGACCGGGAAAGCGGGCGAGCGCAGGTCGCGGCCGAGCAGCTCCGCGCGCAGGCCCTCCGGCGCGGCGGCGGCGAGCGGGCCGTGGGCCGCGCACGCGGCCGGGATCCGCTCGGCGCGCAGGCCCGCCTCCGCCAGGACGCGCAGCGCGCGGTCCAGCCCCGCGGAGGTCCCGGCGATCACGACCTGGCGGGGCGCGTTGTGGTGGGTCACGGCGACGTCGCCGCTCTCCCCCAACGTCTCCCCCAACGCGTCAAGCACCTGCTCCGGCGTCGCTCCCACGGTCGCCGCCGCGCCCCCGCCGGGCCCTGCCGCCGCGAGGACCGCCTCCGCCCGGGCGGCGCTCAGGCCGATCATGTCGGCGTCGTCGAACACGCCGGCCGCGCAGAGCGCGACGAGTTCGCCGCAGCCGTGCCCGGCGGCGAGGTCGGGGTGCACGCCGACCGCGGTCAGCAGCCGGTGGACGGCCAGCCCGGCGATGCCGAGCGCGGGCTGCGCGACCCGCGTGTCGGCGATCTCCGCCCGGCGGCGGCGGGACTCCGACCGGGTGAACGCCGCGGGCGGGAACATCGCGGCCGCGTACCGTCCGCCGGCGTGCCGCAGCAGGCGCTGGAGGCGGGGGAACGCGACGAAGAGGTCCGCGAGCATCCCGGGCCGCTGGCCCTGGCCGGGGAACAGGAACGCGACCTGCCCCGGCTCCCCGGAGGGCAGGAAGACGCCCGGCGCCGGTCGGAACGCGGCCGCGAGAGCGAGCTTGTCCCGGAGGTCCTCCAGGCTTGAGGCCACCAGCGCCGCCTGCACCGGGCCTTCGAGCGAGACGGCGGTCCTGGCGAGGTCGCGCAGCCGGGGCCCGGCGGGCAGCAGCGCCGAGAGCCGGTCGATCCCGGCGCGGGCGGCGGAGCGGTCGGCGCCGCGGATCAGGAACAGCTCCGCCGACCACTCGTCCAGCCCGGACACCGGCTCGGGGGCGCCGTCGTAGCCGGACAGGACGGCGTGGAAGTGCGCGCCGCCGACGCCGAAGCCGCTGAGCCCCGCGAACCGCCCGCCCGGTTCGGCGGCCCACGGGCGGGCGGCGCCGCCGAACGCGAGCGGGCCGTCCGGCGCCCACTCCGGATTCGGCCGGGCTAGGTGCAGCGTCCCCGGCAGCACGCCCGTGTGCAGCGCGTACGCGGTCTTGATGAGCCCGGCGACGCCCGCGGCGCACCCGGTGTGCCCGATCTGCGACTTCACCGAGCCGAGCGTGACGCTGCCCGGCGCGGCCCCGGCGAACACCGCGGCGAGGGCCGCCA
Source organism: Actinomadura sp. NPDC048021 (assembly GCF_040653135.1). NCBI lineage: Bacteria > Bacillati > Actinomycetota > Actinomycetes > Streptosporangiales > Thermomonosporaceae > Actinomadura > Actinomadura sp. NPDC048021. The sequence goes on along the minus strand of NZ_JBEZJQ010000023.1, from coordinate 102,247 downwards.
GCTCCGCCCTGTCGTCCGCCTCGGCTCCGGCTCCGTGCGCCTCGACGAGCCCCACGGAGGCGGGTGCCACGCCCGCGCGCTCGTAGGCGCGTTCGAGGGCGCGGCGCTGCCCCTCGGACCCCGGTGTGGCGAGGTCGGGGGCGCGTCCGCCGGCGGCCCCGGCGACCGACTTGACCACGGCGTAGATCCGGTCGCCGTCGCGTTCGGCGTCGGCGAGGCGCTTGAGGACCACGCACCCGACGCCCTCGCCGAGCGCGACGCCGTCGGCGGACGAGTCGAACGCGGCACAGCGCCCGGACGGGGAAAGCGCGCCCGCCGAGGCCGGCAGCAGGTAGTCCTGGACGCCGGCGCGCAGGTCGGCGCCGCCGCACAGCACCATGTCGCTGGTCCCGGCGGCGAGCTCCTTGCAGGCGGCGTCGAGGGCGGCCAGCGACGAGGCTCCCGCGGCGTCCACCGTGTGGGCCGTGCCGCCGAGGTCGAGCCGGTCCGCGATCCGGCCGGCGATGACGCCGGTGAGGACGCCGGGGAAGGAGTCCGCGGTCGGGCGCGGCAGCCGCTCGTCCAGGCCCGGGGGCACCCCGCCGTAGTAGGACGGGAGCGTCGCGCGCATCGCGTACGCGGTGCCGAGATCGCCGCCCCCGGCCGCGCCGAAGACCACCGACGTCCGGGCCCGGTCGAACGGGCGGTCGGCGTACCCGGCGTCCGCCAGCGCGCGGGACGCCACCTCCAGCGACAGGATCTGGACCGGGTCGACGCCGCCGAGCGCGCCGGGCGGGATGCCGTGGGCGAGCGCGTCGAACGGGACGTCGGGGATGAAGCCGCCCCACTTCGACGTCGTCGCGCCCTCCCCGGACGGCGAGTAGTGGATCCGCGGGTCCCAGCGGGTGACCTCGGTGACCGCGTCGGCGCCGCCGACGATGTTCGCCCAGTAGCTCCCGGTGTCGCAGGCCCCCGGGAAGACGCAGCCCATGCCGATGACCGCGACGTCGGCCGGGCGGGCCGCGCCGGCGCTCGCCGCGGGTCCGGCGACGCCCAGCTCGGCCGCGCGGGCGGCCAGGAAGGCGGTCGCGCCCGAGGTGACCTGCTCGTGCAGGTCGGCGATCCGGGTCGGGGCCGACCGCAGCGCGGCGACCTGCCCGATCATGTAGAGGCCGTCGGCGCGCTGGACGCCGTCGTCCACCGGGGTGCCGCGGCGCAGGCCCTTGCTCGCGACGCGCAGGCGGCCGAGGTTCAGCTTCTCCAGGCGGCGCCACACCTCCCGCCGCGGCGTGCCGACCTGCTCCAGCTCGCGGCGGGTCTCCTCGAACGTCCGGACGTAGGGGGTGCGGGCGCAGCGGGTCACGAGGCCGGGCGCGGTCTCCAGCAGGGCCGTCCCGCCGCAGCCGAGCGCGACGTCCTGGAAGCCCGGCAGGATCGCGCCGGCCGCGACCGCCTCGGCGGTGAACAGGTACGCGGTGCCCATCAGCACGCGGACGTCGGCGCCGCGCTCGGCCAGCGGCCCGGCGAGCGCGGCGACCATCGCGGCGGACCGCGCGTCGTGCACGCCGCCCGCGAACATGACCGACAGCTCACGCGGGTCGCCGCCGAACGCCTCCAGCCGCTCGACCTGCGCGTCCCACAGCGGGAAGCTCGCAAGCGGTCCGACGTGCCCTCCGCATTCGGCGCCCTCGAACACGAATCTGCGCGCGCCCTCGGCCAGGAACCGCTCCAGCTGCTCCGGCGACCGGGCGTGCAGGTAGGTGCGGATCCCCTCTGCTTCCAGTGACGCCGCCTCCAGTGACGCGGCCTCCAGTGACGCGGCCTTCGCCGGGCCGCCGGGCCCGATGATCGCGTAGGGCGGGGCGGCCTCGCGGATCGCGGTGAGGTGGGCCTCCCGCAGCTCCGGCGGCGCGGTCCCGAGGACGCCGACGCCCCAGGGACGCCCGCCGAGCCGGTCGGCGGTCTCGCGCAGCAGCTCCCGCACCCGGTCGGGGTCCGTCAGGCCGAGCGCGAGGAACGGCAGGCCGCCGTCCTGCGCGACGGCGCCGGCGAACGCGGAGGTGTCGCTGACCTGCGTCATGGGGCCCTGCACGACGGCCGGTTCGGCGCGCGGCGCGAGGGGCTCGGAGCGCACGGCGGCCCGCAGGTGCAGGTCGATCTGCTCCCGGACGGCCCGCACCACTCCCCCGGCGGTCCTGTGCCGCCCGGCCAGCGAGGCGGCGAGCGGCGCGTCCTGCCCGACGGGCAGCGGACGCTGCCCGGACCCGGGCGCGCCGGGCGCCGGGTGGACGCGGTGCCCGTCGACGACCGCCGTCCCGGTGCCGTCCATCGCCGACAGCCTGGCGACGATGTCGGCGGACGGCTCCGCCTCCCGGACCAGCGCGAGCTGGACGTCCAGGACGACCCCGGCCGCGCCCCCGGCCACCGCCGCCGCGGCCGAGTGCGGCCCGATCCCGCCGGCCGCGTACACCGGGACGTCCGCGTCCGCCGTGGAACCGGCGCCCGCGAGGAGGTGCTGCAGGAGCACGAACGCGGTCGGCTCGCCGACGCGCCCGCCCGCCTCGCCGCCCCGCGCGACCAGCCCCACGTCGTCGGTGATCTCCCGGGCGGCGGCGATCGCGGCGGCGGCCTCGTCCGGGTCGACCACCTCCACCAGCAGGCGGCGCCCGCGGGCGAACCCGGCGACGTCCGGCGCGCCGTCCGCCCCCGGCGCCGGCGAGCCGAGCTGCGCTGCCCCGCCGAGCAGCGCTGCCCCGCCGAGCAGCACGGGCGCGTCGACCAGGACGGTCGCGGCGGCCGCGGGGACCTCGTCGGGCCGGATCCGGCACCCGGCGGGCACGCGGACGCCGAACGGGCCCTTCCACCAGCGGCCGACGTCGGCGAGGGCGGCGAGCCCGGGCGCCCGGTCGGCGCCGAGGTCGAGCACGCCGGTGCCGCCCGCGCGGGCGACGGCGACGGCGAGGTGGGGCGCGGGCCGGCCGAACGGGGCGACCCCGATGATCTCGGTCCGGGGCCGCTCGCCCCGGCCTGCGTCCCGCCCGCCCCTGCCCGCCATGCACAGCCCCCCGACGTCCCGCGCGGTCCGGCGCGTGACCGGCGCGGCTCGCAACAACGGAGCGCCACACTACGGTCGGCGACGGCATGATCACGGGGACGACACACCCGGGGGCGCGTTGATGGCGGCCCGGCGAAGGAGATTGGAACGTCCCTTGACGCGCGGCGGGGGCCGGAGGTGGCCCCGGCCTGGGTCTCCCGCCGCCGCGGCCACATCGCGCATAATGGCGATCACAGTCCGTGGCGGTGTGCCGCGGACGGGCCAGGCGGGGGCGCGATGGCGACGCTGAATCCGGCGACGGGACGGTTCCGCCTCCCCGCGCGGCGGCGGGAGGCGGCGGGAGGCGGCCCGGACCCCGTGCGGGCCGCCCTCGCCCCCCTGCTCGCGGCCCACCGCGCCGCCCACCCCGGCGGCGCCCTCCCGGGAGCGGCCGAGGCCGAACTGCTGCGCGGGTACACGGTGGCCGAGCGCATGCACCGCGGGCAGCTCCGCAAGTCCGGCGCCCCGTACATCACCCATCCGCTGGCCGTCGCGCTGATCCTCGCCGGCATGGGGCTGGACACCACCACCCTGGTCGCCGCGCTCCTGCACGACACCGTCGAGGACACCCCGTACACGCTCGGCGAGGTCCGCGCCGACTTCGGCGACGAGATCGCGGTGCTGGTGGACGGCGTCACGAAGCTGGACGGCCGGCGCTGGGGCGACCGCGCCGAGGCCGAGACGTTCCGCAAGATCGTGCTGGCCGCGGCGGCGGACCTCCGGGTCCTGGTGATCAAGCTGGCGGACCGGCTGCACAACCTGCGGACGCTGCGCCACCAGCCCGAGCACAAGCGCGCCCGCTACGCCCAGGCGTCCCACGAGCTGCTGGTCCCGTTCGCGGAGCGGCTCGGCATCCACGTCCTCAAGCGGGAGATGGACGACCTCGCCTTCGCCGCCCGCGACCCCGGGGCGCACGAGGCGACGCGGCGCGCCGTCCGGGCGGCGCTGAGCGGGGCGGGCCGCACGTTCGGGCCCGCCACGGCGCTGCTGCGCCCCTCGCTCGCCGAGCACCGGGTCAGGGCGCGGGTGGAGGTCCGTCCGTCGCACCTGTACGCGGTGCACCAGTCGTTCGGCGGCGGCCTGGCCGGGCTGCGGCCGTGCGAGGCGGCGCGGCTGCTGCTGGTGGTGGACGGCGCCGAGAGCGACTGCTACATCGCGCTCGGGGCCGTGCACGCCGCGCTGCACCCGGTGGCCGGGCAGGTCCGCGACTTCATCGCGACGCCGAAGGACAACCTGTACCGGTCGCTGCACACCCGGGTGATCAGCCCGGACGGCGACCCGTTCGAGGTGATCATCCGCAGCGAGGCGATGCACCCGGTCGCCGAGTACGGCATCGTCGCGCACATCCGGGACGCGGGCCGCGACACCGGTCCCACCGTCGCCGAGCGCCGCGACCTGGTGTGGCTGAGCCGGCTGCTGGCCTGGCAGTCCGACGCGCCGTCCGGCGAGTTCCTGGACCGGCTCCGCGCCGACCTCGCCGCCGGCAACGTCGCCGCGTTCACCACCCGCGGCGACATCGTCCCGCTGCCCGCGGGCGCGACCGCGCTCGACTTCGCCTACGCGCTCGGCCCCGGCACCGGCGACCGCTGCATCGGCGCCGTCGTCAACGGCCGGCTCGCGCCCATGTCGGTGCAGATCCGCAGCGGCAACGTCGTGCAGATCCTCACCGACCCGGCCGGCGCCCCGTCCGAGGACTGGCTCGGCTTCGCCGTCTCGGTGCCCGCCCGCGTCCGCATCCAGCAGCGGCTCGCGCTGCGCCGCGCCGAGGAGGACGCCGAGGCCGGCCGGCGCCGCCTCGTCCGGGCGCTGGCGGAGCGCGGCGTCGACCTGCTCGCCGCCGAGGCGCGCGGCGACTCCCTGGCCGTCGCCCGCGACCTCGGCTACGGCGACGCCGACGCGATGTACGGCGCGCTCGGCACCGGCGCCCTCGGCCTCGACGACCTTCTGGCCCGGTTCGTCCGGCCCTGAACCGCCGATTACGCTGGTCCCGTGGTGATCGCATGAGACCGTTCGAGTACGGCGTCGACGGACCGAAGGTGATCGTGGCCGGAGTGGACGGCTCCGAGACGTCGCTGCGCGCCGGCGCCTACGCGTGGGGCCTCGCGCGCCGCGCCGGCGCCCGGCTCGTCGTCGTGCACGTCACGTCGGTCGCCTCGATGGGCACCCTCACCCCGGGCGGCGCCGCCGCGCTGCGCGAGACCGCCGAGGAGGTCACCGCGCAGATCCGCGCCGAGCTGGAGGCCGCCGCCGGGCGCGAGCAGGTCCGCTACGACCTCGTCACCGAGCTGGGCGACGCCTACACCGTGCTCGCCCGCGTCGCCGACGAGTCCCGCGCGGACGCCGTGATCGTCGGCGCGTCGGCGCAGGCCGGGCACCGGCTCATCGGGTCCGTCGCCGTCCGGCTGGTCAAGGCGGGGCGGTGGCCGGTGACCGTCGTGCCCTGACCCCGGTTCGGCCCCCGCTCGCGGGGAAGGGCGGGGAGGACGGCGGCGACCGGGGCGGAGGCGGCGATGGCGGATCCTCTTCTGACGGAGATCGGCTGGGCGGGGACGGCGCTCCGGCTGGCCGGCACCCTCGAACCCGGCGGCGCCGTCCGCGAGATCGAGTTGCTCCTGCGCGAGCGCGACGGCGACGGCCTCCTGCGCGTGCCCGCCTCGGCCTGCGAGGGGGACGGGAGCGTCGCGTTCGAGGCGGAGGTCGACGTCGCGACCCTCGCCGGCGGGAACCCGCTGCCCGGCGGGCTGTGGGACGTGAGCCTGTCGGTCGGCGCGCCGATGGAGACCTCCGTCGTCCCGCTCGGCCCGGGCCGAGCGCCCGGCCTGGACGCCTCGCCCCTGCGGCGGTTCCTGCCCGACTCCTGCACGGTGATCGTCTACTTCGGGGCCGGCGGCGCCCTCGCGATCGACGTCGGCGGCCGCTCGCACGTCGCCGGATCCGTCGCGGCGGACACGCTGAGCTGGAACGAGGAGCGCGAGGAGATCGTCGTCGCCGGGCATCTGGACGTGCGGCGGAGCGGCAGGCCGGTGTCCGGGACGTTGATCATGACCGAGCGCCGCTCGCGGCACGTCTACGAGGTCATCGCGATGCTGGAGGAGCGCCCGGACCGGCTCGGCTACCGGGCGGTGATTCCCGCGACGCGGGCGTTCGTCGACGACCCGCTGCCGCGCGGGACCTGGGACGTCTCGCTGTGCCTCGGCTTCTCCGGGATGCACCGCGAGGTGCGGCTGCTGGCGCCGGACGAGCCGGTGGACGTCCAGGTGCGGCGGCGCCTGCGGCACGTCCGGGTCGTCTCCACCGCGGCGCCCGGCCCGCTGACGATCACGGTCGGTCGCGTCTGAACGGGCGGTCCCACGGGGACTGCCGGGACGTCGCCGCGACCACGGCGCACAGCAGCGCCACCACGGCCGACCCGCCGGCCAGGTTGATCGCGGACGTGGCGAGCGCCGCGTCGAGGCGGGCGTGCAGGGTGAGCGGCAGGATCGCCAGCAGCGCGACCGCGATCCCGCCGATCCAGGCGAACGCCCGGACCGGGCGCGCCGCCGACGACAGCAGCAGGTGCATCAGCGCGGTGGCCTGGATCACCGCCGCCGCGGCGCACAGCGCGTAGCTCGTCGCGGCGGGCGCCGCCGCGGTGTGCCCGCCCGCGAACACCGGCACCTCGACGCCGAACGCCGACCGCAGCCCGATCGTCACCGCGAACGCCGCGCCCCCGCCGACCAGCGCGGCGGAGACCCCCGTCCACCACAGCGGGCGCAGCGGCGCGCCGGAGCCCTCCCTGGAGATCTCCTCGTGCAGCGCGACGAAGTCCTCGTACCGTCGGGGCGGCGCCTCCATCGGCCGCCGCCGCGCCGCGGAAGGACAGCGGAACGAGCGTTCCCACGGCCGTGGCGCTGGGCGGCCGGCGTGCCTGCCCGGCAGGCCTCCGGAGTTCCGCCCGAAGGATGAGTCGGGCATGTTCCCTCCCCCGGTGCGACGTAGGTGTGCTACCCGTCGCCGCAGCAAGGAATTCGCCCAACCTCACCATTTTGCAGATGTTTGGCCGCGTTCCCCCTTATGGCAGAACACGGCGGATCCCCGGGAAGCCGCGCTTCCCGGGGATCCGTTTCGCCGGAATCGTCAGACCAGGCCGGCCTTCTCCAGCGCCGCGCAGCAGGTGCCCGTGATCAGGCGGGTCACCACGTACGGGTCGACGTTGGCGTTCGGGCGGCGGTCCTCGATGTAGCCCTTCTTCTCCACCTCGACCTGCCACGGGATCCGCACCGAGGCGCCGCGGTTCGACACGCCGTAGCTGAACTCGCTCCACGGGGCGGTCTCGTGCATGCCGGTCAGCCGCCGCTCGATGTCGGCGCCGTACCCGGCGACGTGCTCCTGCGCCTTCTCGGCGAGCGCCTCGCACGCCGCGATGATCGCGTCGTAGCCCTCGCGCATGGCCTTGGTCGAGAAGTTGGTGTGCGCGCCGGCGCCGTTCCAGTCGCCCTCGACCGGCTTCGGGTCGAGGGTGGCGGACACGTCGTGCTCCTCGGCGATGCGGTACAGCAGCCACCGGGCGATCCACAGGTGGTCGCCGACCTCGATCGTCCCCGCCGGGCCGATCTGGAACTCCCACTGGCCGGGCATGACCTCGGCGTTGATGCCGGAGATCTTCAGCCCCGCCGCCAGGCAGGCGTCCATGTGCTGCTCGACGATGTCGCGGCCGAACACCTCGTCCGAGCCCACACCGCAGTAGTAGAAGCCCTGCGGGGCCGGGTAGCCGCGCTCCGGGAAGCCGAGCGGGCGACCGTCCTTGAAGAAGGTGTACTCCTGCTCGATGCCGTACCAGGAGTCCTGCGCCGCGAACTGCTCGGCCACGGGCCGCAGCTTGGCGCGGGTGTTGGTCTCGTGGGGGGTGCCGTCCACGAGGTACACCTCGCACAGCACCAGCTTGTTGTCACCGCCCCGGATCGGGTCGGGACAGGAGAAGACCGGCTTGAGCACGCAGTCCGAGTGGTCGCCGGGCGCCTGGTTCGTGCTGGACCCGTCGAACCCCCAGTCCGGCAGCTCGGCGCCGTCGGCGAGAATCCTCGTCTTCGACCGCAGCCGCGCGGTCGGCTCGGTGCCGTCGATCCAGATGTACTCGGCCTTGTAGCTCAACGTCGGTCCCTTCGTTCGCTGCCGGGCCTTTGCGGGTTCGGCCTCACAGAACGTGCCAACTGGGCATTTCGCGTCTGTTGCCCATTTGTGAACGGCGTGTAACACGCGAGACGACCTGCTGAGACGTTGCTCACACCGGCGCCGCACCGCCGCTCCCTCCGTCCGACCCACCGCCCGACACGCCGTCCGGCACACCGCCCGACACGCCGCGCGGACGCCGCCCCCGACCACCCAAATCGGTATTTAACATCCCATAAAATGGCGTGCCACCATTTATCAGACGCTTCCCACTCACTTGTCGAAACCCTCGGATGTTTCTTTACTTCTCGCTCACCCGGTCGTGCCATCTCTTCTGTTCAAGATGAGCGAGGACGCGCCACTCCGGCGCGCCCCCACCATTGGCAACAGAACGGGGAAAAAGGATGAGGCGGACTCTCGCGGCCTCGCTCGGTACGGCCGTCGCGCTGGCGGGGCTGGCGTCCTTCGCACCGGCCGGGCACGCCGCCGACGGCGGCAAGGGCAGGCGGATCCACATCGTGCGGCCGGGCCACTCGATCCAGAAGGCCGTCGACCGCGCGCGGCCCGGCGACGTCATCCGGCTCGAGGCCGGCGCCTACGAGGGAGGCGTCCTCGTCCGCAAGCGCCTGACCATCGAGGGGGACGGCGACAGGACCGTCCTGCACCCGGGCCGCAGGGACCACTGCGCCAAGGCCGGCGCGGCGGGCCAGGGCATCTGCGTGATCGGCCACCGCAAGCACCCGGTCAGGGACGTCACGATCAAGAACCTGAGCGTCCGGGGCTTCAAGCAGAGCGGCGTGTACGGCCTGTACACCGACCGCCTCACCGTCGAGCGCGTCCTCGCGGCGCGCAACGGCGAGTACGGCATCACGGAGTTCCGCTCCACCCGCGGCCGCTTCGTCAAGAACCGCGCCATCGACAACTCCGCCGACGCGGGCTTCTACGTCGGCGACATCCAGAACGCGCGCGGCACCGTCGTCGCCTACAACCACGCCTCGGGGAACGCGATCGGCCTGCTGGTCCGGCACGCCCGCCACGTCCAGGCCTGGGAGAACGAGCTCGTCGGCAACTGCACCGGGGCCGCGCTCGTCAACGACGACCAGAAGGGCGGCCAGGGCGACACCAAGCTCTGGAAGAACAAGATCGCGAAGAACAACCGCTTCTGCCCGCAGCACGAGGACGTCCCGCCGCTCGGCGGCACCGGCGTCCTCGTCTTCGGCGGCGACCACAACACGATCGAGAAGAACGCCGTGCTCGGGAACCGGGGCAGGCTGCCCTACTCCGGCGGCATCGTGCTGTTCCCGAGCCCGAAGGGCGAGCCCGCCCGGCACAACCTGATCAAGTTCAACCTCGCGAAGGGCAACGCCCCCTTCGACCTGGTCGACCGGAGCGGCAGCAGGACCAACCGCTTCATCGGCAACAGGTGCCGCACCTCGGACCCGCGCGGCCTCTGCTGACGCTCCGGCGAGGACCCCGCTCCCCGTCCGGGAGCGGGGTCCTCTCACTCCGGAGGTTCCCCGCCGCGCAGGAACCGCTCCCCGAGCGGCGTCAGCGCGTGGTGCACCGTCTTGCCCCGGCGCTCGCTGGTGAGCAGGCCCGCGCCGCGCAGGGCGGTGGCGTGCTGGGACGCGGACGCCGCGCTGACGCCGAGCCGGGCCGCCAGCGTGCCGGTCGTGAGCTCCCCGTCCGCGCCGACCAGCCGGATCACGGCGGCCCGGGTCCGGCCGAACACCTGCGGCAGGGTGTCGCCCGTCCCGCTGAGCGGCCGGGACGAGGGGACCACCACGGTCGCCGGGCCGTCCCCGCCGACCAGGACGCGCGGACCGGTGACGAACACCGAGGGCATCAGCAGCAGCCCCCGCCCGCCGAGGCGGACGTCGCCGTCGCGCAGCGTCTCGATCTCCAGGACCGGGGACGTCCAGCGGACGGCGGGATGCAGGCTCCCCAGCAGGCCGCCGATCCCGTCGCGGGCCATCGTCCTGGCGTGCCGGGACGCCTCGGCGCACAGGTGGTCGCTGAGGCCGGACCAGGAGTCCTCCAGCGCGACCCGGTGGAAGTCGCGGAGCCCGCGGACGAGGGTCCGCATGGTCTCCCCGTCGCCGCCGGCCAGGCGGGGCAGCCACGAGACCGGCGGCCGCGGACCGTAGGACCGCTCCAACTCCTCGCGGATCCGCCGGACGGGCGTCGAGGCGACGGCGTCGAGCTCCGGCTCGAACCCGGGCACGAGCGTGTACGGCGTCAGGAAGTCGGGGACCCAGCGCCCGGGCGGCACCAGATCGAGCAGCAGGCGGGACGGGCCGGTGAGCCGCGCGCGCGTCCGCGACCGCCACGGGCCGGGAATCGGCTCCGGGCCGACCCCGCGCAGGGCCTGCGCGCCGAGAACGGTCTGGGCGAGCGGCGAGAGGCCCGGGGTGATGCGGATCCGGGTGAGGTCCTCATAGTCGAGCCAGAGCCGCAGCATGGGTCGGAGAATACGACATTTAACCTATTTCTTAAATCATTGCACTCGCCGTGGAACGTACTGGAAGGTGCGGGTCATGAATCGACTCCGCCTGTTCTGCCGCACCGTTCCGCTGATGGTGCTCGCCGCGTTGACCGCGGTCGCCCTCCCCGTCCGCGCCGACGACGGCACGAGCGTGCGCGAGGGCGACATCAACGGAGTCCCCTACCGCGTCGAGGTCCCCGCCCGCTGGAACGGGACGCTCCTGCTGTGGAGCCACGGCGCGTACAGCCTGGAGTACCCCGCGCCTTCGGAGATCTCGCTGACGAACCACCCGGCCACGAAGCAGTGGCTGCTGGACCACGGGTACGCGCTGGCGGCCTCCCAGCTCCGCGTGTCGCGCGGCTGGGGGGTGGTCGAATCCGGGCTCAGGGACCAGATCGACCTGCTCGACTGGTTCACCGCGAACGTCGGGAAGCCCAGGCGCACCGTCTCCACCGGCTCGTCCGCCGGCGGACTGACCTCGGTGCTCCTCGCCGAGCGCAACCCCGGCCGCTTCGCCGGGGTGGCCTCCCTCTGCGGGGTGCTCGGCGGCACGACGGGCCACTTCAACAGCGCCCTCGACACCAACTACGCGATCAAGACGCTCCTGGCGCCCGACCTGGAACTGGTCCGCGTCAAGGACCCGCAGGCCAACACCTCGGGCGCCCGCCGCGCCCTCGGGACCGCCCTCGGCACCCCCGGCGGACGCGCCCGCCTCGCCCTCGCCGCCGCCCTCGCGGACATCCCCGGCCGCTACACGTCCCGGGCGCCCGCACCGGACACGGTCGCCGGCCAGGTGGAGCAGCAGGTCTACTACGCCGCCTACGACCGGGGGGCCTTCTGGGGCGCCAACCGCGCCGACATCGAGAAGCTCGCGGGCGGGAACCCGTCCTGGAACACCGGCGTGGACTACCGGACGCTCTTCGCCCGCTCCAGCCAGAAGTCCCTGGTGAAGCGCGCCTACCGTGAGGCCGGTCTGAGCCTCCGCGACGACCTCGCGCGCTTGAACGCGGCGCCGCGCATCACGGCCGACCCGGCCGCCGTCCGCTACCTCGACCGCTACGGCACCCCGTCCGGCCGCACGCCCTGGCCCGTCGTCACCCTCCACTCCACGGGCGACGGCAACGTCCCGCCGGAGAACCAGCGCCGGTACGCCGCCCAGGTGCGCAACCCGGCGAACCTGAGGCAGCTCTACGTCGACCGCGGCTACCACTGCTCCTTCACCGCGTCCGAGGAGATCGCGACCCTGCGAGCGCTCCTCACCCGGATCGACACCGCCGGTTGGCCCGACACCCGGCCGGCGGCGCTCAACCGCTTCGCCGCCACGCTCGCCCCTGACGCCCAGACGGTCTTCGACACAGACCCCGAGCCCGGCCTGCAGCCCACGACTCCGTCCTTCATCCAGTACCACCCGGGCCGCTACCTGCGTCCGTAACAGGCTCCACCCACAGAGGCCATGGTCCGCGGGGGCGAACCATGGCCTCTGTGCGATGAGTTCGGCGACGCGGCTGAGTCCACACTCCAACACCCTGCAGATCCTGGAGGAGCCATGACCGCCAAGGCACTACCGCCCGTCGTGGACGCCGAGACCTGGCAACGCCACCTCGACGAGCTGCGCGCACGCGAGAAGGCCGCGACCCGCGAACTCGACGCGATCGCCGCCCAGCGCCGCCGCCTGCCGATGGTCGAGATGCCCGGCTACACGCTGGAAGGCGAGGACGGCCCGGTCAGCCTGGCCGAGATCTTCGACGGCCGGTCCCAGCTCATCGTCTACAACCACATGTGGTTCCCCGGCGAGGAATGGCAGTGCCCGGGATGCACCGGCTTCACGTCCCAGTTCACCCGGCTGGAGTTCCTCGACGCCTACGACGCCCGGTTCGTCGTCGTCACCCAGGGCCCGATCAAGGAGGCCCTCGCCTACCGGCAACGCGTCGGCAACAAGATGACCTGGTACTCCACCGCGAACAGCCCGTTCGGCACCGACGTGGGCGCGCCTCCCGGCGGCGGCTTCGCGGTCAACGTCTTCCTGCGCGACGGCGACACCGTCTACCGCACCTGGCACACCAACGGCCGGGGCACCGAACAGCTCAGCCACACCTTCCCCCTGATCGACCTGCTTCCCTACGGCCGCCAGGAAGAGTGGCAGGACGTCCCCGAAGGCTGGCCCCAGTCCCCCGCCTACTCCCGCTGGCCCAGCTCCGAGGAGATAGCCGCCCGCTACGGCCAGGACGCCTGACAGCACCGCCCGCCCCGGGAAAAGCCTTCGACGCGACGCCCGGGGCGGGGCATGATCCCGAGGCCTACGACCCGCCGTGTGAGAGTGGAGGGCCATGGGTTACTGGATGTGGCTGACAAGGTACGACGGCGCCGAGGTCGCGGCCTTGCTCGATCATCCGCACGGCCTGCACGCGGGCCTCAGGCGGCTACGGACCATCTGGGACGACCTGCCCGTCGAGCTCGGCTACGACCCGTCCGGCTCCCTGGGCAAACTGGAGGAGATAGACACCCACCGAGCCTGGGACGCCCTCCACGTCCTGCTGACCGGTCGCCCGAACGAGGACTACGAGCGCGCCTCCGGAGACCCGCCCGCCCGCGACGCGGTCATGGGCGGCCTCGTCATGAACGAAACCGGCGAAGGCTCCCTCCTCCACGTCCCGCGCCTCCTGCGCCCCAACCGGGTGCGCGCGGTGGACGCCTTCCTCCGCGGCCTGGACCGCGACGCGCTGATCCGTGACCGGCACGCATTCCTCAGAGAGACCCAGCCCTACTCGTTCGAGGGCTGGGGAAGGCTGCAGAGCGGCGAATCCTGGGACATGGTGGAACACGGCGTCCTCGCGAACACCTTCGACACCGTCCGAAACTTCTATGCTCGCGCCGCGACCGCAGGCAACGCCGTCATCAAGGAAATCGTCTGACCGGGAGTGTCCTGGTCCCGTGGCCTTAGCCACGGGACCAGTGGATGCAGGGACCGGCCGGGTAGGCCGACCCCCGGTTGCACACCCGCAGGGCACCATGCACCCTGCGGGCGAGCTAGTGACGCTTCAGGCGGACGACGCCGTGGACGGCTCCGCGAACGAGGACGCCACCGGCGCCCCCGCCGACGAAGCCACCGGCAATGCCGCCGACGACTCCCCCGAGAAAGCCGAGGAAGCCCAGGAGGCCCCCGGTCAGGAGGCTTCCGACGCCGACGGCTATGGCGCCGCCGATGCCCCAGGCGACGGTGTAGGCGATGCCCCTGGCGAGGCCGCCGATGACGTTCCACGACTCGTCGCTGGCGGTCGTGTCGGCGAAGAGGACGCCGATCACGACGGCGACGATGCCGGCGACGACACCGGCCGAACCGCCCCCGAGGATGCCACCGACGACGCCGCTGAGGGTGACGCCGCCGAAGACGCCGAGGACGACACCGGCAAGGGGAAAGCGAGGCTTCATGAAATCGGTCTCCTTTGCGTGGACACCCGTGGCGATCACGGGCGTCCCGGAGTACCGTCCTTCCGCCGACCCGCCGGACAACCCCCGAGGGTCAGCGTCTGCGGGGCCGGGCGAGAACGAAAGAACCCGTAGACCGAGATGACGGCTGTCGGGAACCCGGTAATCAGGATCAACGAACAGCCGGAGGACTTCTTCCCTGGCGTTCCATGGGCCGTCTCCGACTCCAGGCGAATCTGACGCTCAGGCGCGGCATCTGGCGACAAATCCGGAAATACACAAATGGTCCCGCAAAACAGTCCGGGATCCACACCACCAGGGCCCTAGGGCCCCAAAATCTCTTTCACGCATTGAGGCCCTTCAGCCCTCCACGCCCCTGACTCGCGCCGAGTAATTTCTCCATGAGTTGCCGAAGGGGAGATGAACAATGGGAATCGCCGTCCCGGGCAAGGCCGCCCTCGCCGCCGCCGGCCTCGTCATGACGACCAGCCTGGCCCTGGTGTCATGCGACGCGACGCCCGTTCAGGAGACCGAGCTGAGCGCCGGGGGCAGCAAGACCGCCCAGGCGGCCCAGAGCCTGACCGCCGCGCAGATCGCAGCGGGCGCCACCCGCGTCGGCGGAGACTCTGCGAACACGCCCGTCTATCTCATCAGGGGATATCGGCAGACGGTCACCGACACCGGATGCGCCGACAAGTGGAGCAGCGCGGTGAAAGCGATGCGCGGCTGGGGTTGGACGGGCAAATTCCACCGGGTCGGCTACTACTCGACCGACGATCCGAAGAACTGCGTGCGGATCGCCAAGGGGTCGACTAACACGTCCATCAAGGATCTCGGCAGGAATCTCGCCCAGAACATCTACAGGAACTACTCGTCCAAGGGCCAGACCGTCGACATCGTCGCGCACTCCATGGGCGGCCTGGTCGCCCGCGCCGCGATCGCCGGCTACGCGCGCCACGAGCCGGGCTGGCCGCCCAAGCTGCTGATCCAAGACGTGGTCACGCTCGGCACGCCGCACCAGGGCGCCATCGTCTCGGCGTTCTGCACGTCGAACAAGCAGTGCCAGGAGATGAGCGGGACGAACGCGTTCATGAACTGGATCGGCACGCGACTGCCCCAGGCCGAGGGCGGCACCGACTGGACGCTGGTCGCCACCGACCGGGACCAGGCGGTCAACTCGTCCAGCGCAGCGCCCCAGTCCATCGGAGCCCAGCACCGGGTGCGCTACGCCCCGATCGCAGGCCTCCGGCACAGCGACCTGCGCGACAAGGTCTCGGGCCACTACCCGCTGAACTACAGCCTCAACGACGCCGGTTGGACGCACATCCGGAACGGCGCACCGCCCATCCGCGTGGCCATGGACGCCATCTACTGGTCCAACAAGTGGTGACCCAGGGCTCCCTTGACCGCCCCGCGAGTGCGGTCAGCCAGAGAGCTTCGCGGGACCGACGTCCCAGGTGAGTACACCGTCTTCCGAGACCTGGGGTAGGTGTCTGCGGTGCCGAAAGAGGCTCTGCCCGGTCTCCAAGTTGGTGGCAATAGCGGCCATCATCACCGGAAGTGAGGAGAAGCCCTCGGACGACTCGACGCGGTCCCACTCACGGATCGCTCGTCCCCCAGCGCGTTGGTCGACGGCCCAGTGAACCCCCGAGTCTGTGCTGGAGGCGAAGCACACCCACGAGGGATGCCACCACGGATCCGAACCGTCGTCATCCTCGTCTTCCTCAGGGTCTCCAAGGACCTGCATGTGACCGTCGTAGTCGTCCTCGATCTCTTCCAGAGACAGCAGTCTTGTCCACATGGGCAGGAAGTGGGCGATGCCTTTTCGGTTCGCCTGCCCGATCTCCGGGTCGGTCGTCCCGTTATGGCGCAGCAGCAGAGTCGCCAGGTCAACCGGCACAGGCACGCCCATCCGGGTGAAGGCGTCACTGATGTGCTCGGAGGTGGCCGGAGGGTTGAGCGTCCGATAACTGGCCGGAGCGTGCTCGGCAAGCCACACGTCAATCCGATGCAACGACTCCACGAGCGGGGCACTGATCACGCCGCGAACCCTGCCAAACACCCCCGACAACTGAGCGTCGCCGCGCCCCCCGCAAGACCAGCTCGCTGGCAACCTCGCCGACTCAACTCGGCATAAGGCCGACGGGTGGCGAAGGCCCGGTGGGCGCCGGACCGACCTGCTGCTCGGCGTTGCAGGTGACGTCGAAGAGGCCGCACCTGTCGCTGGGATCTGCGGGAGCGGTCACCTTACGCACCACCCCAGGCGACGTATCCGGACAGGGAGGAGCGCTTCGGCCCTGCGGCGTTGGGAGTCCCGTCCGGCTGCAGCTCCAACCGCCAATCGCCCGCCTGCCACCTGACGGTGAAGGTGCCCTCCACATACGTGGAGGGGTCCAGGCGTGTCAGGAGGCTCACCACCGCGGTATCGGGCCCATAGGTGATGAACTTGAACCCGGCCACCTGCGCTACTCCGCCCGCTGGCAGCGGCGGGCTCGCGCCCGTACCGGCGCGCTCGCGCGCCAGCGCGACCTTTCCGGGGCCGTCCACGACCTGGTGCGCGAGGAACGCCTTCCACCGGGCGGAGTAGGTGAGGCGGGCGCTGATCTGCAACGAGGCGATCATCGCGCCGACCGGAGTGCGGGCGTAGCAGCTGCGCTGCCCGCCCTGCCGGACGAGCGGACCGGCGGTCGCCGAGGTCGGGAGCGCGATCGCCTGGAACAGCTCCCAGGTGACGCCGGGCGGAGCCGAGACAGGCACCTGCTGACTGGTGTCGGTCGGCCGGCAGCCCAGCGGTTTGCCGCCCCCTGCCCCGAGCGGCGAGGCGGGGACGGGAGGCGCTGAGTCGTCGAGACTCTCCGAACCGGAGCCCGCTACGGCGACGACCACGCCGAGGACCACGATGACGGCCATGAACCCGGCAGCCACCAGCAACCCCGGCCGCCGGAACACTCCAGGGGGCTCAGGGCTGGAAGAGAACGAGTCAGGGGGCTGGGCGCTAGGGGGCTGGGTCACGCCTTAGCTCCCCATCGGCGTACCGACGAACGTGGGACGCCGAGCCTGCAAGGATGCACGCGGCGAGGCCCAGACCAGGCCCCGGGCGCGCTCACCGCCCTCGCCGCGGCGATGCGAGATCGCCATCCGCCCGGCCCCGGGCGGGGCCGTTACCTGCCCCGGGTCCGGGACCGCCCCGACAAGGGCCTGGAGGTGATCAGTGACGGCCGCCGTCGCGGAGACGACATCAAGCATTGAATCCTCCGTTGACGCTGTGCAGGTCTGCGGCCAATGCCGCGTATTCGGCGGAGAGAGAGATCTGACCAGGGGGTCGCCGAGCCGGACCGCTTCCACCCAGGGCAGATCCCACACTTTCGGTACGCCGCCGGCAACCAGAGCGAGCAGGTCTCGCAGCGGTTCTGGTCGTCGGCCCGGTGCGTCGACGACGAGGGCCGTGCAGTCGCACCGCCCGCAGTTGCGGGGACTGCGTCCATTGCCAGGCCACGGTCTGCGCGGCACGCAGCCTATGGGCCGACGACCGGGTCACCAGGACGACGCGAACGGGCGTGGGAGCGCACACCGGCCACCAATGGCCCGCGTCCATCCCGCCAGGGACGGCGGCGTGCAGCGTGCTCGTCCCGGCGCCCCCACGGCAGCCCAGAAACCACCACGGCGGGCCACCGCGCGCCAGGAGCGGGCCGAGGTCGTGAATGGGCCACCCGCCCTGACGGGGAGTGGAATAAATGCGTGGAAAATCAGGCGAACCTCCCGGAGGCCAGAGGTGCGGGAGCGGCGGGTTCTGCTGCCATGGAGGCGCTTGAACTGCCTCTCCGGTGTTATCTGACTGCACGGCCAGAACAGCCCCCGCCAAGGTCTGTCGATCAAGAACTGCCGATATGGTAGGCCATCGCACCCCACGGCACTACGTTTTATCTACTGCTTCCCCCTCATCTGTTGCGAAGTGGGGATCAACAAGTAAATTGGCGCGCCGGAACCTCGTGACCAGCAGAGTAACCGAATTGGACAAATGCAGGCCAGCGAAGGGGTGCCCACGATCCAGGTTCGACGCAGGTGGTGTGGATGCCGGCGTCGGGCGTCCTGGCGATCATCGTCTTCGTCGTGCTGATCGTGGTGGTCATCGCCGAGGATGCGGGAGCCTGCGGCACCGGCCAGAGCGGCGCCGCCGGCGGGGCGAACCAACCGGCGGCGTCCAACAAGGACCGCGAGGGGATAGAACGCGGCCAAGATCAGGGCGGGACAGCGCACGCACCCTGTCCACAAATCTCGCCTCACAGCTCCCGCGTTCTCGCGCAGCACCCCCACCGTTCCCTCGATAAGGACGGTGTCCTGCGGCGGACGAACTTCCGGCGCGCGTCCAAGTGCGGTGAGACGGTGGCCACAGGACGCTTCTGACCTGCACCTGCAGGACCCCGGCACACCGGCGACACGTTCGCGGCCGAGTCCGGGGACGCTGCGCGACCTCATGAAGCGGATGGGCCATGACGGTGTGCGGGCCGCCTGAACTACCAGCACCGGACGGCCGCGGCAGCCGGGCGATCACCCGAGCGACGCAAGACATGACCTGGAGCCCGCCACGGTGAAGACGACGGCCGTTCAGGCTGTCATGGCACGCATTCCTCCTCTCCCTCTGGCGTTCCCGGCGACTTCGCTGACAGTTATAGACGCGGCCCAAGAGGGGTCGACCTTGCCAAAAGAGAGGAAAGAGCATGTCACGATCACCATGTGCCAGGGCGAACACAGCGCTTCAGGTGTTGATAGCGACGAATGAGCCCTGGGCCACCTACCACGTGCGGCCACTGCTCGCCGAGGCCGAACGGCGCGGCTGGCAGCTGACTCAGGTGGTGCCCGACAAGTCGCGGATCAAGCCCGGGGATCCGGTGCCGACCGCGACACCACGAACTGCTCCGACCGCTGACCTGCTCGTGGTCGCCGGGGCCGATGACTGGCCGGTGGAGGTCGCCGGTGGGTTTCCGAAGCTGCCCCTGGCCGCCAGCGAGCTCGCCTATCTCGGACCGCGGCAAGCCGTTGGCGCACAGAAGTTGCGCCCGCGGCTGCGAAAGATCACCGCCGCGTCACCGGCGGCGGCCGATGCGTTCGCCGGCTATCTCGGCACGGCACGGGGGACGGTGACCGTCGTTGGTTCCCCGCAGACCGACGATTTGCCGGAGCGGGTGCCCGAGCCGGGGCTGGTACTGGTCCTGACGAGCGTCACCCGCCCCGACTCGACCGGGGAGGCTGCGCCCGGCACCGCTCTCCTGCTGGCGGCCGCAGAGAAGCTGCGGACGGCCGGTAAGCGGATCATGGTCGGTCTGCACCCGAGGGAGAACCCCGCGTTGTGGGCCCGGTATGAGATCAGCCAGGTTCCGTCGCTGAACGCCTCGGCACGGGCTGAGGCGACGATCGGGATTCCGGGAACGGTGTTCCCCCTGATCGCCGCCGTGGGCACACCTCTCGTGGGGTGCACAGATCCCGCGCTGAAGCTTCCCGACCATCTGCTCAAGGTCTGTTCGTCCACCATCGACGATGCCGCGCTCGCGGTATCGGCGGTGGCCAATGCTCGGCTTCCGGCGTCCGAGACGCTGCGGGACAGCATCGGACCGGTCGGCGGGTCGGCGGCTCGCCTGCTCGACGTCTGGTCGAGGGCGGCACGTGGGGATGTCACCTGACATCGCACCATTTACCGAATAGAGGCGGGAGGGGCATCCCCTCCCGCCTTACCCTTTCCGCGCGACGTACAGCACCACGACCCGCACAGAGCCCTCCACTTTTGGTGGAAGCCCACCCGCGAGAGAAGACTGCCGTCTCCGATGGCCTCACAGCTTTTGGAGACCAGCCCGACCTACCGGGCCGCACGACCGGGCGCAGACTTCCTGCCCGACCGCCGCGCCCCCACCTCCGGCACGCTGAGGGTCGGCCGCTGGCACCAATCGGAGAACACCACGATCGACAACACGCTTAGGCCGGACGTTAGTTGGGACAGTCCGCGCACCGAAAGGCGGCCTCGAGCGCGGCGATGCCGGGCCAGGGGTAGGGGGTGAAGGTGGAGCGCCCCACCGGACCAACGACCTTCACCCCTGGCCCTGGTCTGGTAGATCCCCGATCGGGACGACGGCAGACGGAAAGCGGCTCAGGCCGGCCCTCGCCCTCCGGCGACCGTCACGGACACGCCCCGTGCTTCCCACAGCCGGAGTCCCCCCGCCGGAGGCGTTGCCTTTGACGGCTTTGGGGACCGGCCGGAGACTGGTTGCCTCCTCGGCCGTCGAAGGGGTGTCATGCGTGGTGCGCTCGTGGGTCTGATAGCTGGTGGCCTGTTAGGAACGTTGTGGGGGGCCACTAACAATTTCGGAGCTTGGAACAGTGGGATGGGTGCAGGCCTGATGGGCGCTCTCGTTGGGATTTGTGCTCGCTGTTGGAGGGATGCCCTGCGTGGCGCGCTCGTGGGGCTGATAACTGGTGGCCTGCTAGGGGCCTTGCTGGGGGGCTATAGCTTGGTCGGAGCTTTGTGGGGGGCCGAGACTTACGAGGCTTCCGACAGTGCCCTAGGAACTGGCCTGATGGGTGCTCTCGCTGGAACTTGGATCGGCTTGGTTGTGGTGGCGGTGCGCAGTTCGTTGAGGAGTCACCGCGAGCGTCGCGGAGAACCCTGAGGCGGCGGCACGACCCGGTGACCGCCGGCGGCTGGCAGGGCGGGGCGGGAGTAGCAGGACGCGCGGCCCGGCGTGGCCGTCCGGTGACCGGCGCCCACGCCTCACATTCCAGGCGGCCTGACGTCGACGCCGGGACGGTCACCGTCCGGCAAGCGCAAGTCGAGTTGGACACCGGTGAGCTGGTCATCGGGCCGCCCAAATCGCGTGCGGGGCTGCGGACGGTGGCACTCCCCCGAGCGATCATCCCGGAGCTGCGGCGGCATCTCGGCAACCTCACCGGCTCGGAACCCGAAGCGCTGATCTTCACCGGCAAGCGCGGCGGGGTCCTGCGGCGGGCGAACTTCCGGCGGGCGTCCAATTGGGGTGAGGCGGTGGCCAAGCTGGGCGTTCCTCACCTGCACTTTCACGACCTCCGGCACACGGGCAACACGTTCGCGGCCGAGTCCGGCGCGACGCTGCGTGACCTCATGGAGCGGATGGGGCATGACAGCGTGCGGGCCGCGCTGATCTACCAGCACCGGACGGCGGGCGGTAACCGGGCGATCGCCCGAGCGATGGACGAAAAGATCAACAAAGCCGACCCGGATGACGACGATGGGGCGGCCGGAGCGCTCGCGATCGTGGGCTAATGGCACGCTAGTGGCACGAGACCCCGTTTCCGATCTTGGAAACGGGGTCTTTTGGCTGGTGGGCGCGGCAGGTTTCGAACCTGCGGCCACTCGCTTGTAAGGCGAGTGCTCTACCCCTGAGCTACGCGCCCGCGTTGCCGGGAAAGCGTACCTGGTTCTTGGGGGCGATCGCGAAGCGGCAGGGTCAGGAGGGCAGTGGATCCAGACGCCCTTGGGTTCGGTGTAGGCGTCCAGGGCGTAGGGGCCCATCTCGCGGCCCCAGCCGCTGGACTTGAAGCCTCCCCAGGGGGCGGCGGGGTCGGGGACGGGGGGCATGTTGACGAAGACGGCGCCGGCGCGGATATCGGCGGCCAGGCGGTGGGCGGTGGACAGGTCGCGGGTCCAGAGGGAGGCGGCCAGGCGGAAGTCGGTGTCGTTGGCGCAGGCGGCGAGGGCGTCGGGGTCGTCGTAGGCGAGGACGGCCAGGACGGGGCCGAAGATCTCCTCGCGGGCGATGGTCATGGTGTCGGTGACGCCGGCGAAGACCGTGGGCGGGTAGAAGAAGCCGGGGCGGTCGGCGCGGGCGCCGCCGGTGACCAGTTCGGCGCCCTCGGCGAGGCCGGTGCGGACGTGGGCGTCGACGCGGTCGAGGTGGTCGAGGGTGACCAGGGGGCCGATCTGGGTGCGGGGGTCGAGGCCGGGGTCGAGGCGGAGGGACGAGGCGGCGGCGAGTTTCTCGGTGAACTCGTCGGCGCGGCGGCAGTCGACGTAGAGGCGGGTGTAGGCGGCGCAGACCTGGCCGCTGTTGAGGAGGGCGCCCTGCAGGTTGCCTTCGACGGCCTGGTCGATGTCGGCGTCGCGGGCGATGATGCTGGGGGCCTTGCCGCCGAGTTCGAGGGTGACGCGCTTGAGGTTGCCGGCGGAGGCCTGGACGATCTCGCGTCCGACGCTGCTGGAGCCGGTGAAGGATATCTTGTCGACGCGGGGGTGTGCGGCGAGGGCGCGGCCGGTGGCGGGGCCGCCGGTGAGGAGGTTGACCACGCCCGGCGGGAAGCCCGCGCGCTCGCAGAGCTCGACCAGGCGGACGGTGGTGAGGGGCGTCTGCTCGGCCGGTTTGACGATCACCGTGTTGCCGCAGGCGAGGGCCGGGCCAGCTTCCAGGCGGCGATCATGAGGGGGAGTTCCACGGGGTGATCAGCGCGCAGACGCCGACGGGCTCGCGGCGGACGTAGTGGAGGGTGTCGGGGAGGGAGACCGGGGAATGGTCCGCCGCGGCGGACCATTCCCCGTTGATGAAAAGGCGGGTCTGCGTGCGTCTTAGCTTGGGGTTCGGTGTCCGTGCGGTCTTGTGCGTGGCGGTACGGGGGTTGTCTAGGGCCGTAGGACGGTGACCCGGTACTCGCGGGGGGTGGCCCCGTAGGCGGCCTTGAACAGGCGGCTGAAGTGCGCGGCGTCGACGAAGCCCCAGCCCGCGGCGATCGCGCTGACGGGACGGTGCAGCTGGAGGGGGTCGCGCAGGTCCCGGCGGCAGTGCTCCAGGCGGCGCTCCCTGATCCACGCGGAGACCGTCGTGCCCTCCTCGCGGAACAGGTTGTAGAGGTGGCGGGACGAGACGTAGTGTGCGGCGGCGATGGTGTCCGGGGACAGGTCGGGGTCGTCCAGGTGGCGCTCGATGTAGGCGCGGACGCAGCGTCAGGGTGCGGCGCCGCGCGTCCGGCGCGGGGGCGTCGAGGTGTTCGGCGAGCAGGGTGGCCAGGAGGTCGACGATGTTGTCGCCGAGCCGGAAGCCTTGATCGCCGATCTCGTCGAGGCGTCCGGCGAGCTGGACGAGGAGCGCCGACAGCAGGGCGCCGACGCCTCGGCGGCCGGAGACGCGGGTGGCGGTGATCCCGGCGACGGCCTCCTCCGGCAGGTGCAGCAGGCGGCGCGGGAGCATGAGGACGAGCTGCCGGTAGGGGTCGTCGAACGCCAGCGTGTAGGGGCGGGCGGTGTCGGTGACCGTGAGCGCGCCCAGCTCGGCGCAGCGCATGCGGCCGTCGAAGCGCTCGGGACGGGACGTCTCCGTGCGCAGCGGCACGAACGCGTCCGTCACGGCGGACCGCCAGTGGTCGAACCGGTCGGCGGCCGGGAGGTCCGATGTCGCGATGAGCGTGGACATGCGCGTTTCCCCAGATCAGGCTTCTGCCGTCCACATGGTGCCCCGTCCGGGCCGGGCGCGCCGGTCCCGGACGGGGCGGCGGCTCAGGTCATGGCCTCGCGGACGAGGTGGGTGTCGGTGAACTGCTCGAAGCCGGTGATCAGCCCGTCCTCCACCCGCCACACGTGGACGAACCGGACGCGCATCCCCTTGCCGGTCGCGCGGTGGGTGCCCGAGTAGTGGCCGATCGCGACGACGGTCCCGTCGCCGCCGTCGACCAGTTCGTCGGGGTCGGCGCGGAAGCCCTTCCAGTCCGCGCCGAGGCGGCCGAAGACCCCGGCCTTGATGGCGTCCGTCCCGACGTAGGTGCCCGCGTAGGGGAACCCGGCCATCTCGGTCCACGCCACGTTCTCGGCGAACTTCTCGACCATGCCGGCCAGGTCGCCGCGTTCCGAGGCCGCGTAGTGGGCCTTGACGATGTCGTACGCCTCGCTCATGTGCCGTCCTCCCGGTGTCAAGGAGCAAGTCCAGCGTCTCAGAGTGCCGTGGTTCTTTGCTCTGCCCGAACAGTGCTTGTCCGTCGCGGCACGGTCAGGACGCCGGCGTGAGGTGGTTCGCGGCCGCCGAGCCCGCGGGGCCCGCGCCCACCACGATGACGTCGTGCGTCACAGGTGCCGGCCGAACCAGTCGGCGGCCTGCGCGGTGACCTCTTCGAGGGCTCCGGGCTCCTCGAACAGGTGGCCCGCCCCGGAGATCACGTGCACCTCGGACGAGGCGAGGCTCCGGTGCGCCCGCTCGTTCAGCTCCAGGACCTCGGTGTCGCGCCCGCCGACGATCAGCAGGACGGGGGCCCGGACCCGTGCGAGGGACGGGCCCGCCAGGTCGGGGCGCCCGCCGCGGGAGACGACCGCGGCGATGCGGGGGCGGGCCGCGGCGGCGCCGAGCGCGGCGGCCGCGCCGGTGCTCGCCCCGAACAGGCAGATGGGGAGGCCCGCCGTGTGGGGGGCGGATTCGAGCCCTTCGGCGAGGCCGTCGACCGCGCCGACGAGGCGGCGCGTGAGCAGGTCGATGTCGAAGCGGAGGGCGGCGGTGAGCCGGTCGGCCTCCTCCTCGGGCTCGGTGAGCAGGTCGATGAGGAGCGTCCCGAGGCCGGCGGCGTTGAGGCCGGCGGCGACCGCGCGGTTGCGGGGGCTGTGCCGGGAGCTGCCGCTGCCGTGCGCGAAAAGGACGACGCCCCGCGCGCCGTCCGGTATGTCCAGGTCGCCCGCCAGCTCGGCGTCGGGCAGCCCCAGCGTGATCATGTGTTGGGCGGCTCGGCGCTGATGTCGGCGAGGGCCGAGCGCTCGTCGCGCTGGACGGCGAGGTCGCCGATGGACACCATGCCGATCGGGCGGTCGCCGTCGACGACCGGGAGCCGGCGGACGGTGTGCGCCCGCATCAGCCGCACGGCCTCGTCGGCGTCCGCCCCGGGCCCGACCGTGATCAGGTTGGTGCTGCAGATCTCGGCGACGGCCGTGCGGGACATGTCCCGGTGCTCGGCCACGGCGCGGACGACGATGTCGCGGTCGGTGACCAGGCCGCGGAGCCGCCCCTCGTGGACCACCAGGACGTCGCCGATGCCGTGCCGGCGCATGAGATCCCCGACCTCGACCAGGGTCGTGTCCGGGGACACCGCCACGGGCGCGGGCGTCATGACTTCGTTCACCTTCTGGCCCATGCGAGACCTCCCTCGGTGGCTCGCGTACCCAGCGGCGGACGGGATATGTCTGGCCGCGGCAGGTCTAGGCGGGCGAGTCGGGGCCCTCCCGCTCGGCGAGGAAACGCTCGAACTGCGCGCCGAGCTCGTCGGCGGTCGGCATGTCCTGCGACTCGGCCAGCAGGTTGTCGCGCTCGGCGGCGCCCGCGAACGCGTCGTACTGCTGCTCCAGCGCCCGCACGACCTTCTCGACCTCGTCGTTGCCGTCGACCTGCTCGGCGATGTCGGCGTCGGTGGCGGCGGCCGCCTCCCGCAGCCCGTCGACCGGCAGGACCAGCCCCGTCGCGGAGACGACGGCCTCCATCGCGGCGACCGCGGCGGCCGGGTAGGCGGACTGCGCCAGGTAGTGCGGGACGTGCACCGCGAACCCGACGGCGTCGTGGCCCGCCTCGCCGAGCCGCAGCTCCAGCAGCCCCGCGGCGCTGCCCGGCACCTGCACCTTGTCGAACCAGGAGTTGCGGGTGATCAGCTCGGGCCGGGTGGCGTGCGAGGTGGTGCCGACGGGGCGGGTGTGCGGGACGCCCATCGGGATGCCGTGGAAGCCGACGACCAGGCCGACGCCGAGCCGCTCCACCAGGTGCACGACGGACGCGGTGAAGCCCTCCCACAGCCGGTCGGGCTCCGGCCCGGACAGCATCAGGAACGGGCTGCCGACCTCGTCGTGCAGCAACCGGACGACCAGCTCGGGCGCCTCGTAGGCGGCCCAGTGGTCGCGGTCGAACGTCATCGGCGGGCGGCGCGCCCGGTAGTCGATCAGGGAGTCGACGTCGAAACGGGCGATGACGCGGTGCTCCAGCGCCTCCAGGAGGTTCTCCCGCACAAGCTGCCCGGTGGACCCCGCGTCCACGAAGCCGTCCAGGCTGTGCAGCAGCACCGGACCCGTCATCTCCGGCAGATCGGAGTCGAGCTCGTACAGATCCTCTGGGTTAAGCAACTTCTCCCCCACCTCTACATGTCCTCAGACAGACTATCCACTGCGGTGCGGCGGGTGCCGGGGCCTCCGGCACCCGCCGGGCCGCGGGCGGTGGACGGCTCGGGTGGGGCGGCCGTCAGCGCAGGCGGGCCTCCTCGAAGACTCGGCTGGTCAGGAAGTCTTCGGGGTGCAGGGTGGTGAGGGCCTCGCGGTCCACCTCGCCCGGATGGGCCAGGAGGCGGTTGGCGTGGCGCAGGCGGGCGCGCTCTATCGCGTTGCGGACGGAGCGGGCGTTCGCGAAGCGGGGCCGGGCGCGGCGGCGGGCCAGGTAGTCGCGGAAGACGGGTTCGGTCTCGGGGGCGAGGGCGTAGCCCTCGCGGTCCATCATCAGGCGGCCGATGGCCTCCAGCTCGGCGGGCTCGTAGTCGGGGAAGTCGATGTGGTGGGCGATGCGGGAGCTCATGCCGGGGTTGGAGGCGAAGAAGGAGTCCATGCGGTCCTTGTAGCCGGCGAGGACGACCACCAGGTCGTCGCGCTGGTTCTCCATGACCTGGAGGAGGATCTCGATGGCCTCCTGCCCGTAGTCGCGCTCGTTCTCGGCCCGGTACAGGTAGTACGCCTCGTCGATGAACAGGACGCCGCCCATGGCGCGCTTGAGGACCTCCTTGGTCTTGGGCGCGGTGTGGCCGACGTACTGGCCCACGAGGTCGTCGCGGGTGACGGAGACCAGGTGGCCGCGGCGGACGTAGCCGAGGCGGTGCAGGAGCTCGGCGAGCCGGACGGCCACGGACGTCTTGCCCGTCCCTGGGCTGCCGGTGAAGCACATGTGCAGGTTGGGGCGTCCCGACTCGATGCCGAACCGGGCCCGGACGCGGTCGACGAGTAGCAGCGCGGCGATCTCCCGGATGCGGGTCTTGACGGGGGCGAGGCCGACGAGTTCGGCGTCCAGGGCCGTGAGGACGGCGTCGACCTGGGAGTCGGCGCGCTCCTTGGCGAGGTCGACGCGGGCGCCGGCGGGGAGCGGCTCCGCCGCGGGAGCCTCCTGGGGATCCGCCGGGGAGCCGTTCTGCCGCATCCCGAAGCCCTGCCGTGTCCCGAAGCCCTGCCGCGTCTCCGGGCCGGGGCGCTCGCTCAACGTCCCGCCCCGTAGCGGTCCCCCTCGGGACGGTCGAGGGCGTAGGGGTGCAGCGTGTAGCGGACGCGCCGGTCGGAGGTCTCGGTGCGGTCGAGCCGGAAGCCGGGCTCCTCGGCCGGGCGCTGGACGATGAACGACAGCGCCGTCGTCTGCCGCCCGTAGCGGGCGTCGTAGGCGTTGAGCCGGACGTAGCGGTCCGGGTAGGCCTTGCGGCACTCGTTGACCTCGTACAGGACGCCGGCCGGGTCGGTGAGGTCGAACATCGGCAGGCCCCACATCTCCCAGTAGGAGTTGCGCGGGTGGGGGTCGTCGGTGAACTCGACCGAGCAGGGCCACCCCTGGTCCAGGGCGTAGGCGATCTGCTTGGCGATGTCGTCGTCGGTGAGGTCGGGCAGGTAGGAGAAGGTGCCTTGGGTGATCCGCATGTCACACGCTCACGGGGGTCGGGGCGGCGTCGGGGGTGTCGGTGGACTCGTAGGTGAAGGTGATGTCGCCCCAGGTGGACAGGGCGACGTCCAGCTCGCGGCTGTGCTTGGCGGCGGCGCGCAGGATGTCGGGGCCCTCGGCGAGGTAGTCGCGGCCCTCGTTGCGGGCCTTGATCATCGCCTCCAGCGCGACGCGGTTGGCGGCGGCCCCGGCGGCGATGCCCATCGGGTGGCCGATCGTCCCGCCGCCGAACTGCAGGATCGAGTCCTCGCCCAGGTAGTGCAGGAGCTGGTGCATCTGCCCGGCGTGGATGCCGCCGGACGCGACGGGCATCGTGCCCGGCATCGACGCCCATTCCTGGTCGAAGTACAGGCCCTTCACCGGGTCGGCCTCCACGCGGTCGAGGCGGAGGGTGTCGTAGTAGCCGCGGACGCTGTTGGGGTCGCCTTCGAGCTTGCCGACGACCGTCCCGGCGTGGATGTGGTCGACGCCCGCGAGGCGCATCCACTTGGCGATGACGCGGAAGTTCACGCCGTGGGTCTTCTGCCGCGTGTACGTGGAGTGGCCCGCGCGGTGCAGGTGCAGGATGACGCCGTTCCTGCGCGCCCACTTGGCCATCGACTGGATCGCCGTGTAGCCGACCGTGAGGTCGATCATCACGATGACGCTGCCGAGTTCCTTGGCGAACTCGGCGCGCTCGTACATGTCCTCCATCGTCGCGGCGGTGACGTTGAGGTAGTGGCCCTTGACCTCGCCCGTCGCGGCCTGCGCCCGGTTGACGCCCTCCATGCAGTACAGGAAGCGGTCGCGCCAGCGCATGAACGGCTGGGAGTTGATGTTCTCGTCGTCCTTGGTGAAGTCGAGGCCGCCGCGGAGGGCCTCGTAGACGACGCGCCCGTAGTTGCGGGCCGACAGGCCGAGCTTCGGCTTGACGGTCGCGCCCAGCAGGGGGCGGCCGAACTTGCCGAGGTGCTCGCGTTCCATGACGATGCCGTGCGCCGGGCCCTGGAACGTCTTCACGTAGTGGGCCGGGATCCGCATGTCCTCCAGGCGCAGCGCCTTCAGCGCTTTGAACCCGAAGACGTTCCCGATGATCGACGACGTCAGGTTCGCGATCGAGCCCTCCTCGAACAGGTCGAGGTCGTAGGCGATGGAGGCGATGAACTGGTCGCCCTGCCCGGGGACGGGCTCCACCTTGTAGCACTTGCCCTGGTAGTTCTCGTAGGAGGTGAGCCGGTCGGTCCACACGACCGTCCAGGTCGCGGTGGACGACTCGCCCGCGACGGCCGCGCCCGCCTCCTCCGGCGGCACGCCCTGCTGGGGCGTGATGCGGAAGGCGGCGAGGATGTCGCTGTCCTTCGGCTCGTAGTCCGGGCGCCAGTAGCCCATCTCCGCGTAGGGGATCACGCCCGCCGACCATCTGCCCGCGCTCATCGCCGCTCTCCTTCAGCCGAAGCCTGGATGTGGCGGGACGCGGCGCGCCGACCCGGTGGAGGACGGCATGTCCCAGGGGATCGGGGTGGAGCGCCGCGTCCCGGCCACGTGGAACCGTGACGCGTCCGAGAATCGCCTTCCAACACTTGCGATGTCCATCAAGTGTTCTACGGTGACCCTTGAGCATTCGCTTGAACAAGGAGGCCGGACGTGACGGAGGCGCGGCTGCGGGCGCTCGTCGCGCTCGCCGACACCGGGTCTGTGCGGTCGGCGGCGCGGCGGCTGTACGTGACCGAGTCGGCGGTGTCGGCGGCGGTCGCGGCGCTGACCCGGGAGCTCGGCGTCCCGCTCGTCTCGCGGGAGGGGCGGGGCGTCAGGCTGACCGGCGCGGGCGCGGTCTACGCCGGGTACGCGCGGCAGGTGCTCGGGCTGCTGGAGGAGGGGCGGGCGGCGGCGCGCGGCGCGGCCGACCCGGGGCGCGGGCCGCTGCGGCTGGCGGCGGTGACGACGGCCGCCGACCAGGTCCTGCCCGAGCTGCTGGCCTCGTTCCGGGCGCGCTGGCCGGACGTCGAGCTGGCCCTGGAGGTGGGGCCGCGCCGCCAGGTGTGGAGCAGCCTGGCCGCGCACGAGGCCGACCTCGTGCTGGCGGGCCGCCCGCCCGCCGGCGTCGCGGCGACCGTGCTGGCGAGGCGGCCGAACGAGCTGGTCGTCGTGGGCGCGCCGGAGCTCGCTGCGGGGTTCGCCCTGGCCCGCACGCCGTGGGTGATGCGCGAGCCCGGGTCGGGGACGCGGGCGAGCGCGGACGCCTACCTGGCCGAGCGCGAGGCGGCGCCGCCGCGGCTCGTGCTCGGCTCCAACGGCGCCGTGATCGCGGGCGCGGCGGCCGGGCTCGGCGCGGCGCTGGTCTCGCGGGACGCCGTCGGCGCGGAGCTGGACACCGGGCGGCTCGTGGTGATCGACGCGCCGGGGATGCCGCTGGACCGGCCGTGGCACGCGGTGGCGGGCGCGGCGCCGACCGCGACGACGCTGCTGTTCGTCCGGCACCTGCTGGAGGCGCCCGGCTGGCGGCCCGCTGCGGCTACGGCCCCCCAGTGATCACGACAGGCTCCACAGTGATCACGGCAGGCTCCACAGGGATACCGACAGCAGGGCCAGGCTGACGGCGATCAGGATCATCGCGGCCGACCGACCGCCCTCGCCGGACGGGGCGGCGCTCCGGCGCGTCAGCAGGACCACGAAGCTCAGGAGGAAGCCCGCGGCGACGACGTCCATCGCCACGGCGAGCCCCGTCATACCCCCACCATCCGCATCATCGGAGCAACCCTAGAGGAGCACGGCCCTTCGCAGGTGCGGTCTTCACAACGCGGTCTTCACCACACGGTCTTCACCACACCGTCTTCACAACACCGTCCTCACAGTGCGGTCCCTCACATCGGCGCTGCGGCGCGCATGAACGGCCCCGATCGCGTCAGAATCGTGTTCGGAACCGTGAAAGGGGCCTTCATGACCGCCGACCGCCCGTACGACGTCGTCCTGTTCGGCGCCACCGGCTTCACCGGCGCCCTCACCGCCGAGTACCTCGCCCGGCACGCCGATCCCGGCACGCGCTGGGCGCTGGCGGGGCGCAACCAGGCGAAGCTGGCGGCCGTGCGCGACCGGCTGGCCGAGCTGGACCCGGCGTGCGCCGAGCTGCCGCTGCTGCACGCCGACACCACAGACGCGGCGTCGATCGAGCAGATCGCGGAGTCGGCGCGGGTCGTCATCACGACGGTCGGCCCCTACGTGAAGTACGGCGAGCCCCTGGTGGCGGCGTGCGCGCGCGCTGGGACGGACTACGTCGACCTCACCGGCGAGCCCACGTTCGTCGACCGGATGTACGTGAAGTACCACGACGCCGCGGTGCGCAGCGGGGCCCGCATCGTGCACGCCTGCGGGTTCGACTCCATCCCGCACGACCTCGGCGTGTACTTCACGGTCAAGCAGCTCCCGGAGGGTGTCCCCCTGCATGTCGAGGGGTTCCTGCGGGTGCGCGGGGACGCTTCGGGCGGCACCCTGCACTCGGCCGTCGGCATCTTCGGCGACGCCGCCGGCATGGTGCGCGCCGAGCGCGAGCGTCGCAAGGTGGAGGAGCCTCCCGCCGGGCGCAGCGTGCGGATCTCGCGGCGCCCGGCGCCGAAGGCCCGTGTCGGGGGCGGCTGGACGCTGCCGCTGCCCACCATCGACCCGCAGATCGTGGTCCGGTCGGCCGCGGCCCTCGACCGGTACGGTCCCGACTTCTCCTACGGCCACTACGTCGCGGTCAAGCGGCTCGCCACCGCGGCGGGGATGGCGGCGGGCTCGGGCGCCCTGCTCGCCCTCGCCGCGCTCCCCCCGACCCGCAGCCTCCTGCTGCGGCTCCGCACGCCCGGCGACGGGCCGTCCGAGGAGCGGCGCGCCCGCAACTGGTTCAGCGTGAAGTTCGTCGGGGAGGGCGGCGGGAGGCGCGTCGTGACCGAGGTCGCGGGCGGCGACCCCGGGTACACCGAGACGGCGAAGATGCTCGCCGAGTCGGCGCTGTGCCTCGCCCACGACGACCTGCCCGCGACGTCCGGGCAGGTCACGACGGCCGCCGCGATGGGCGACGCGCTGGTCGACCGGCTCGTCAAGGCCGGGATCACCTTCCGCGTCCTCGACGCGGGCTGAGCACCGGCCCCTCAGAGACGGCGCGGCCTCAGAGACGGCGCGGCCTCAGAGACGGCGTGATCTCAGGGACGGCCGCGGCCGGGGATGGGGATGACGGCCTCGACGGTCGTCCCGACGCCGGGGCGGCTCGTGACCGCGACCCGCCCGCCGAGCAGTTCGGCCCGCTCCCGCATGCCGCGCAGCCCGTAGGAGTCGGGGCGGCGTCCCCGGCCGCCCCGCGCGAGGACGTCCCGCATCGAGAAGCCGCACCCGTCGTCGGCCACCTCCAGCCGGACCCGGTCGCTGGAGTGCTCCAGCAGCAGGTCGACGCGGCTCGCCGACGCGTGCCGCAGGCTGTTGCCGACCGCCTCCTGCGCGATCCGGTACAGCGCGGTCTGGACGTGGTCGGGCAGCTCGTCCTCCAGTTCGCCGTCGACGGTCACCGTCACGTCGAGCGCGCCCCGCGCGGCGGAGCCGTCCCCGGCCTCCCGGGCCAGGGTGGCGAGGGCCGCCGACAGGCCGAGGTCGTCCAGGACGGGCGGGCGCAGCCCCCCGATCGCCGCGCGGGTCTCGGCCGCCGCCAGCTCGCACAGCCGGCGCGCCATCATGATCTGCGCCAGCCCCTCGGGATGGTGCTCGGGCAGCGCCCGCTCGGCCGCCGACAGGTGGAAGCCGAGGCTGGCGAGCCGCTGGGCGATGCCGTCGTGGATCTCCCGGCTCAGCCGCGACCGCTCGGCCTCCTGCGCCTCCACGGCCCGCTCGGCGAACCGCTCGGCCGCGTGCTCGCGCTCGCGCGCGGTCCGCAGCCGCCGGCACGACGACAGCACCGGGGCGAACAGCCCCGCGAGCGCGGTGGCGAGCGCGACGTCGTCGGGCGGGCACGGCCCGGCGGACCGGACGTCCACGACGGCGATCACGATGCCGTCGCCGTGCACGGGGATCGCGGCGCCCCGCCCGTCCGGGTGGGCGCGGGCGCGGCCGTGGGCGGCGACCCGGCCGACCTCGCCCTCCCCCAGCGGGACGGGCGCGCCCCGCCATTCCAGGACGCGCTCCTCGTCGTCCAGGACGTACACGTCGCAGAACGTCAGCGCCCGCGCGGACCGCACGACGAGTTCGGCCAGCTTCTCGGCCATCCGCGGCAGCTCGCGGTCGGAGCAGGCCACGCCGGCGACGCGCACGAGCAGGTCGCTCCCGCGCCCGGCGAGCAGTTCGAGCGGCCGCGGGCCGGTCACCGGAACAGCCCCTCGCGCAGCGCGACGGCGATCGCCGCCGACCGGTCGGCCACCTCCAGCTTGCGGTACAGGGCGCGCAGGTGGCTCTTGACCGTCTCCTCGCTGAGCACGAGGCGCGCGGCGATCGCCTTGTTCGACAGGCCCCCCACCAGCAGCGACAGCACCTCGCTCTCGCGCTGGGTGAGGCCGCGGTTGGCGCCCGGCCAGAACTCGCCGCGGGTCAGCCGCGCCGCGGTCACCGCCATCCGCCCGGCGAGCGTCGGGTCGATGACCGTCTCGCCCTGCGCCACCTCCTCCAGCCGCCGGACCAGCTCCGGCCCGTCGACCCGCTTGAGCAGGTAGCCGCCCGCCCCCGCGCGCAGCGCCTCGAAGACGTACTGCTCGTCGTCGTACACCGACAGGAACACCACGCGGGCCTCCGGGACGCGCCCGGTGATAAGGCGGCACAGGTCGAGGCCGCTCTCGGGGCCGAGCCGCACGTCCAGCAGGACGACGTCCGGGCGCAGCGCGGTGACCAGCCGGGCCGCCTCGTCCCCCGTCCCCGCCTGCCCGACGACGCGCACCCGGCCGGAGAACCCGGCCAGCATCGCGGTCAGCCCGGCGAGGATCATCTCGTGGTCGTCGACCAGGACGACGCGTACGGGGACACCCATCCCGGCACGATAACAACCAAAGCTACTCACCAGTAGCCCCTATCGGGACGGGCCACCCGCGGTTTCACCCCCGCTCTCCCCTGAATGGGGGACGAGCCGCCGCGCCGACCGGCCTACGCTGCACAGCGAAAACCGGATTCCGCAGGACGGAGGAGTCAGTGCCCCATCGGATCGTGCATATGCTCCGGGCGCGCGGGTCGGGCCGCCGCCCCGTCATGCTCGCCATCGCGGGGGACAGCGCGGCGGGCAAGACCACCCTGACCAGGGGGCTTGTGCGGTGCCTGGGGGCGGACCGGATGACGGCGGTCTGCGTGGACGACTACCACCGCTACGACCGCGCCGAGCGGGCCGGGAAGCCGTTCACGGCCCTGCACCCCGACTGCAACCACATCGACATCATGGAGCAGCACCTCCAGCTGCTGTCGATGGGCGAGCCGATCCTGAAGCCGGTCTACGACCACGCGACCGGCGGGCTCGTCCGGCCGGAACTGGTCGAGCCCCGCGACTTCGTGATCGTCGAGGGGCTGCTCCCGCTGCACACGCGGCTCGCGCGGGCCTGCTTCGACATCACCGTCTACCTCGACCCGCCCGAGCCGCTGCGCCACTCCTGGAAGGTCAGGCGCGACTGCGACAAGCGCGGCTACAGCCCCGAGCAGGTGAAGGCGGAGCTGGCGCGCCGCGAGCCCGAGAGCGCCGCCTACATCCGCCCGCAGCGCAAGCACGCCGACATCGTCGTCCGGTTCGCGCCCGTCGCCGGGCGCCTCGACCCGCCCGGCACCCCGCTGTCGGCCGAGCTGCTGCTGCGCCCCACCATCGACCACCCCGAGCTCGCCGACGTCCTGGAGAGCGGGCCCGGCGACACCGGGACCGCCCTGCACCTGCGCCTCCACCGCGACACCGACGGCCGCCCCGTGGACGCGCTGCACGTCCACGGCTACGTCTCGCCGGAGGAGTCGCAGGTGGTCAAGAAGGCCATCTGGGAGCGCCTGGGCCCCCGGGCCGGCACCGCCCTGCCCGACCCGGACGCCCTCGGCCGCATCGGCGACACCGGCACCAGCGACCCGCTCGCCATCACCCAGTTGCTGCTGCTGTACCACCTGCTGGACGCCGACCAGCGCCAAGCAGCATGAGCGAAGCGAACGGGGGGCGTGGGGGGCGCCCCAGCAAGAGACGCACATGAGACTCCGCGTGCGTGCGGGGAGGCCCCGGGGCCTGGACCTGTGCCCCGGGCCGCACGCCCGCGGCAGCCGGGAGGGCGCCCTCAGCGGGCGCGAGGGGCGTCCTCCCGGCCCCTACAGCTCGTGCCAGGGGATCTCGGGGCGGTGGGTGGCGACGACCGCCAGCGACTGGCCGCCGCGGATCCTCTCGTCGGGGGCGGGCGCCAGGCGGAAGCGGGCGTCCGGACGGTGCGAGTCGCCCACCGCGAGGAGCGTGCTCCCCCGGCGCAGCAGGGAGATCGCCACGTCCAGGCGGGCCCACTCGCCGGCGTCCTCGGGGATGTCCACGCGGTAGAGGGTGCCGTCGCTGTCGAGCGTGCTGGCCAGGTTGTGGTAGATCGCGGCGATGCCCGGGTTGCGGATCGCGACCGCGGTCACCGCGGGATCGTCGATGTCGACCGGCTCGATGTTCTCGCCGACCAGCCGGAGGGCCTCGGTGATCTCGGCCCGCCGGCCGCCGTCGCGCACCCCCGCCAGCAGGTGGACGGCCGGGTCGCCGTTGCGCCGCAGGTAGGCCTCGACGGTCAGCATCACCCGCACCGTCTCGTCGTCGGTGCGGCCGACCACCAGGACCGTCCGCGCCTGCTCCAGGCACGCCCGCTCGAAGGCGGTGTCGTCGAACGCGACGACGTCGTACAGCTCCGGGTCGGGGTTCTCCCCCGCCAGCTCGCCCGGCCAGAAGACGGTCACGACCGGCGTCTTCGCGAACTGCGGGTCGCCGCGCAGCTGGCGGATGATGGCGACCAGCCCGTCCCGCTCGTAACCGACGATCACGATGTGCCGCCGCCGGTGCAGCCGCGCCTGGCCGTTGGCCCTCATCATGCGTCCCTTCCCCATCCAGAGCGTCAGCTCGGCGAACATCACCAGCCCGGCGGTGAGCCCGGCGACCATGATGAGCACGCCGCCGACCCGGCCGCCGACCGTGGTCGGGGACAGATCGCCGTAGCCGGTGGTCGTGCCGCTGACCAGGAAGTACCAGATGTACTGGTGGGGCTTCTTGATGTCGGCGCCCGGTTCCTCGAACACCGCGATGAGCAGCCAGCCCACCGCGAAGGCCGTGAGGAGGACGAGCGCGGGCGCGCGCCACGTCCGCCCGGTGATCCGGTGCACCAGGCGCATCAGCACGATCGGCATTCGCGAAGCGTGGCACCGGGCAAAATGCCGCGTCAAGCCCGATATGCCCGGTGAAGGGCCAGGTCAGGCCACGTCGGATCCTCCGTCCGGCGGGACGGCGCGCCCCTCAGGCGGCCGGGCCTCGTTTCAGGACGCGCGACAGCGCCGCCGCGACCTCCTCGGAGAGGCCGCCGTCGGCGGGAGGCTGGGCGCCCGAATGCACGAGATCGGCCGTGCCCGGCTCGTCCCGGACGGCGTCACGGGTGTGGCCGCAGTCGCGGCACTCCACCTCGCCGAGCCGGCACACCAGCGCGGCCGAGCCGCACTCCGAGCAGCGATCCAGGGCGTCCGCCCAGTCGTGGACGGCCTGGCACCGGGGGCAGATCAGGACCTGGTGGTCCGCCCGGACCCCGCGCTTCCACGGGCTCGCGCCGCGCACGGGGTCGGTCTGCCGCGCCCCGCAGCGGAAGCAGGGCATCACACCTCCAGGGGTGCGGGGGCCGGTTCCGGCCACCCGGTCCCGAGGGCCGTGAGGTGTGCCGGAACCGGTCCGTTCAGCTCAGAGCCCGGCGAGCGCCTTGCGGTACTCGTCGATGTCGCGTGCGTCCGGGATCGCGTTCACGACCTTCCAGCGGACCACGCCCTCGGTGTCGATGATGAAGGTGCCGCGCAGCGCCACGCCCTTGGCCTCGTCGAACACGCCGTAGCGCTGCGCCGTCCCGCCGTGCGGCCAGAAGTCGGCCAGCAGCGGGAAGCTGAAGCCCTCCTGGTCGGACCAGGCCCGCAGCGCGAACATCGAGTCGACCGAGACCGCGAGCACCTGCACGTCGGCGCCGGCCCCCGCGACGAGGCTCGACAGCTCGTCGCGCAGCGCGCACAGCTCTCCCGTGCAGACGCCGCTGAACGCCAGCGGATAGAACACCAGCATCACGTTCTTGCCGCCGCGGAAGTCCGACAGCTTCACCGGCGCGCCGTGCTGGTCCTTCAGTTCGAAGTCCGGCGCGGCGTCGCCTACGTTGACCGACAAATCGTCTCCAGCCCCGGCTCTACTTGTGGCCCTTGGGTGCGACGAGCCGCGTGCCGGACCACTCCCTGGCGGCGCTGACGCTGCTGGTCTGCGAGAGGCCGGCGGTCTGCGCGGCCTCGCCGATGTCGCTCGGCTCGACGTGCCCGTCGCGGCCCGCCTTCGGCGTCAGCAGCCAGATGTTGCCGCCCCCGGTCAGCGGGATCATGGCATCGGTCAGGCCCTCGAACAGGTCACCGTCCTCCTCGCGCCACCACAGCAGCACGATGTCGACCACGTCCTCGTAGTCCTCGTCGACCAGCTCGTTCCCCGTGAGCTCCTCGACGGAGCGGCGGAGCTCCTCGTCGACGTCCTCGTCGTAGCCGATCTCCTGCACCACCTGGCCCGCCTTCAGGCCGAGCCGTTCGGCCAGGCTGCGCTCAGACTGCGCCTGACCCGCGGTCGCGCTCACGAAAGTCCTCCCATTGTCGTCAGTCCGCACGGTCCGTGCCCGTATGGCTCTCGGCCCCCCGGGACGGGTGGCCCGTCCGCACCTGTGCGGTGTTTGCCGGACAGTCCACACAAGTGTGGGCCCCTTGCGCAAGTGTCTTCCCGGCTTTTGGTGGCCCCATTGGCCCGATTACGAAGATCCCCGTCACAGGGCGCCCACCCACGGTGACCCCCGGAGGGTTCGCGCTGCTCATTCCCGCACTGCGAAGGAGACGCCCCTCCACAGCTCCAACGCTACTCATCTCTGCTCCTTGTGGGGGGACGACCCCCCACACCCCCCGGTTCGCTGCGCTCATCCTTTGAGAAACGACAACCTGACCTGCCTGTCGGGGTTGTCGACGTTGAGGTCGACCAGCGCCACGGACTGCCACGTCCCCAGCGCGAGCCGCCCGCCGACGACCGGCAGGGTCGCGAACGGCGGCACGAGCGCGGGCATGACGTGCGAGCGCCCGTGCCCCCGCGATCCGTGCGCGTGCCGCCAGCGGTCGTCCGCGGGCAGCAGGTCGCCCAGGGCCGCCAGCAGGTCGTCGTCGCTGCCGGAGCCCAGCTCGATGATCGCCACACCCGCGGTGGCGTGCGGGACGAAGACGTGCAGCAGCCCGTCGCCGCCCGCCGAGGCGGCGAAGCGCTCGCATTCCGCCGTGATGTCGTGCACGGCCTCGCCGGTACCGGTGGCCACCCGGACCACGGTGCTCTCCATGGTCCCGTGTCTACCCCATCCGCGGCCCCGGACGCATCCGCGCCCGGACGGATCCGCGGCCGGCGGCGCGCACCTAGCGGGACGCCTTCGCGCGCGGCTCGATGACCGCGTCGGGCCCCGGGTACACCAGCCCCTCGTGGCCGTCGTCGAAGCAGACCAGGAAGGGCGGGCCGCCGTCCGGGCCCCGCACCTCGATGATCTCGCCGGTCCGGTCGGGCTGCCCCACCACGTTGCCGTGCACGTGAAGCCGGTCTCCGGTCTTTCCGTTCATCCTTCCACCCCCAAGCTCGCCGGCCCGCCGCCGGGACGGACCGCGCCGGGCATGTGAGCGCTCGTTCGCTCCCCGCCTCATACGTTCCCCGCCCTCCGCCGGAGGGAATCTCCCGGCCGAGTGAAAAAGGCGGTTCCGGCCGGGTCGGTCCCCGTCCTGACCGGGGAGGATGGTTACTGATTGGTAGAGATGCGTTAGCCGTGATAACCGGCGACGATGGATCACATACCAAGGCGACGAACAGTCTGCCGGGACCGGCGGCCTCCCGCGCGGCGGCCCAGGTCTGACCTGCACAGACGGTAAGGACAGAGGGGACCCCGTGGCTTCCGGACGTCAACGCTTTTCGATCATCAGCGACGGGCTGCCGAGCCAGCTGCCCGACATCAACCCGGACGAGACCCGGGAGTGGCTGGAGTCGCTGGACACGGTCATCAAGACCGAGGGCCGCGGCAGGGCGCGCTACGTGATGCTGCGGCTCCTGGAGAGGGCGCGCGAACTCCAGGTCGGGGTGCCCGGCCTGCGCAGCACCGACTTCATCAACACGATCCCGCCGGAGTCGGAGCCCTGGTTCCCCGGCGACGAGCACGTGGAGCGGCGCATCCGCGCCTACATCCGGTGGAACGCCGCGATCATGGTGTCGCGGGCGAACCGCCCCGAACTCGGCGTCGGCGGCCACATCGCGACCTACGCCTCCGCCGCCTCGCTCTACGAGGTCGGGTTCAACCACTTCTTCCGCGGCAAGGACCACGGCGAGTCCGGCGACCAGGTGTTCATCCAGGGCCACGCCGCTCCCGGCATCTACGCGCGCGCGTTCCTCGAAGGACGGCTGCCCGAGGAGAAGCTCGACGGGTTCCGGCAGGAGCACTCGCACCCCGGCGGCGGCCTGTCGTCCTACCCGCACCCGCGGCTCATGCCGGACTTCTGGGAGTTCCCCACGGTGTCCATGGGCCTGACCGCGATCGACTCGGTGTACCAGGCCCGGTTCAACCGGTACCTGTACAACCGCAAGATCAAGGACACGTCCCGCTCGCACGTGTGGGCGTTCCTCGGCGACGGCGAGATGGGCGAGCCGGAGTCGCTCGGCGCGATCGGCCTGGCCGCCCGCGAGGAGCTCGACAACCTCACCTTCGTCGTCAACTGCAACCTCCAGCAGCTCGACGGCCCGGTGCGCGGCAACGGGAAGATCATCCAGGAGCTGGAGTCGTTCTTCCGCGGCGCCGGCTGGAACGTCATCAAGGTCATCTGGGGCCGCGACTGGGACCCGCTGCTCGCGCAGGACGTCGACGGCGTCCTGGTCAACCAGATGAACACGACGCCCGACGGCCAGTTCCAGACGTTCTCCGTCGAGTCCGGCGAGTACATCCGGGAGAAGTTCTTCGGCGACGACCCGCGGCTGCGCAAGATCGTCCAGCATCTGTCGGACGACGACCTGCGCAAGCTGTCGCGCGGCGGGCACGACTACCGCAAGGTGTACGCGGCGTTCAAGTCGGCCCGCGAGCACGTCGGGCAGCCGACCGTGATCCTCGCGCACACCATCAAGGGCTGGACGCTCGGCTCGGACTTCGAGGCCCGCAACGCCACCCACCAGATGAAGAAGCTCACCAAGGCCGAGCTGAAGGAGTTCCGGGACCGCCTCTACCTGGACATCCCCGACTCGGCGCTGGAGCAGCCGCTGCCGCCGTACTACCACCCCGGCGAGGACTCCGAAGAGATCCAGTACATGCGCGAGCGCCGCGCGGCCCTGGGCGGGTTCCTGCCGAAGCGGGTCGTGCGGGCCAAGACGCTCAAGCTGCCGGGCGACCCCGTCTACAGCGAGCTGAGGAAGGGGTCCGGCAAGCAGAACATCGCGACGACCATGGCGTTCGTCCGGCTGCTCAAGGACCTGATCAAGGACGAGAACATCGGCGCCCGGTTCGTACCGATCGCGCCGGACGAGTACCGCACGTTCGGCATGGACTCGCTCTTCCCCACGTCCAAGATCTACTCGCCGCACGGGCAGACCTACGACGCCGTGGACCGCAAGCTGCTGCTGTCGTACAAGGAGGCCGAAAGCGGCCAGATGCTCCACGAGGGCATCAGCGAGGCGGGGTCGATGGCCTCCACCATCGCGGCGGCCACCGCCTACGCCACCCACGGCGAGCACATGATCCCGGTCTACATCTTCTACTCGATGTTCGGGTTCCAGCGGACCGGCGACCAGATGTGGGCGCTCGGCGACCAGATGGGCCGGGGGTTCCTGCTCGGCGCCACCGCCGGCCGCACGACGCTCACCGGTGAGGGCCTCCAGCACGCCGACGGCCACTCCCCGCTGCTCGCGGCGTCCAACCCCGCGTGCGTCCACTACGACCCGACGTGGGCGTTCGAGCTGGCCCACATCGTGAAGGACGCGCTGCGGCGCATGTACGGGTCGTCCGAGGAGCACCCCCACGGCGAGGACATCTTCTACTACCTCACCGTCTACAACGAGCCCTACCAGCAGCCCGCCGAGCCCGAGAACCTCGACGTCGACGGGCTCCTCAAGGGCCTGTACCGGCACAAGGCGGCCCCGGAGGTCGCCTCCGGGAACGGCGAGGCGCCCCGGGCGCAGATCCTCGCCTCCGGCGTCGGCGGCCGGTGGGCCCTCGAAGCGCAGCGGCTGCTCGCCGAGGACTGGGGCGTCGCCGCGGACGTGTGGTCGGCCACGTCGTGGAACGAGCTGGCCCGCGAGGCCCGCGAGTGCGACGACTGGAACCTGCTGAACCCCGACGCCGACCAGCGCGTCCCGTACGTCAGCCGGGTCCTCGACAACGTCGCCGGGCCGATCGTCGCGGTGTCGGACTACATGCGCGCCGTGCCCGACCAGATCGCGCCGTGGGTGCACGGCGACTACACCTCCCTCGGCACGGACGGGTTCGGGTTCTCCGACACCCGCGCCGCCGCCCGGCGGTTCTTCCACGTGGACGCCGCGTCGATCGTCCTCGCGGTGCTCACCCGCCTCGCCCGCCACGGCGAGATCAAGCCGGAGACCCTGACGGAGGCGATCCGGCGCTACCGGCTGAACGCCGAGGTCAGCGACGTCTTCGCGGGCGGCGTCGGCAGCGCCGAGAGCAACACCGGCGGCGACGCCTGAGCCCGGTGATCGCGGAGGTGTAGGCCGCGATCACCGGCTCGCGCGCGAAGGGCCCCGGGGTTGGTTCCCCGGGGCCCTTCCGCGTCCGGCGTCAGGACGACGCGGGCGTGAAGACGCCGAAGGTGTTGCCGGACGGGTCCTGCAGGTACGCGAACTTGAGGCCGTTGCCCGTGCTCAGCGGCGGCATGGCGACCTTGCCGCCGGACTTCACGGTCTGGTCGCAGGCGGCGTCGACGTCCTCCACGAGGACCAGGAACATCGCGTGGTTGCGGGACGCGTCCGGCTCGTGGGAGATGCCGCCGGAGGGCACGTCGGAGCCCGGGTAGCTGACCAGGTCGTAGCCGTCGCCGTCGGGGTCGAGCGCGAACTTCCAGCCGAACATGTCGCCGTAGAAGCGGCGGGCCTCCTCCGGCGCGTCGGTGCCCACCTGGAACCACGTGACGGTGTTGAACGCGGGAACGGTCATTGGTCTCCTCCTTCGAACGCTGCTGCCCTCAGCGTGGAAGAGGCCCGCGACAGCCCCCTGTCGGAGTTTTCAAAAGACTTCGCGAACCGGAACTCCGCCCACACCACCGTGCGGTCGCCGTCCGTCCGGTACCCCCAGCGGTCGGAGAGGGCTTCGACGACCCGCATCCCGCGCCCGCTCTCGGACCCGTCCTCCGCCTTTACGCGGGGGCGTCTGCCGTCCGCCCCGTCGTCGGCGACCTCCAGGCGGTGAACGCCGTCCCTCACCAGCAGGCTCACCGTGACCCAGCCGCCGTCACCCGAGGCCGTGTGGGCGATGGCGTTGCAGACGGTCTCGCTCCCGACCGTCATCAGATCGTCCAGCACAGGATGCCCAGGGGGCAGCATGTCCCGCAGAAATCGCCGCGCGTTCCGGACCGACCGGTGGACGCCCGGCAGCGTCACCGCGCCAAGCACGACGAGTTCGCCGCTCACCACCCCGCCACCCACGACACTCCACGCCGGGCCGAAGTGGGCGGCGCCTCCCGTCTCGGCGGGGTCCTTCTCGTCTCGGGCGCTCCCATCGTGCGCCTCCCTTCGATTCGGAGTCGCCCGCCACACTCACCGCCCGAAGCCCTCGTGTCCTGGGGCATGAACGTTCTCCGAC
Source organism: Actinomadura sp. NPDC048021 (assembly GCF_040653135.1). Classification (NCBI taxonomy): domain Bacteria; kingdom Bacillati; phylum Actinomycetota; class Actinomycetes; order Streptosporangiales; family Thermomonosporaceae; genus Actinomadura; species Actinomadura sp. NPDC048021. The sequence goes on along the minus strand of NZ_JBEZJQ010000023.1, from coordinate 59,467 downwards.
TGAACGTTCAACCGGCCGCCATTCCGTGTACGGATCGCCACACTCGGTGACACCCTTGAAAGATGCCTTCCGGGAACGCCCCCACCGTTCGCCAGCGCCGGATCGGCTCGGCGCTCCGCAAAGCCCGCGACCACCACAACCTGACCGTCGCCACCGTGGCCCGCCGCTTCGGCCGCTCCCAGGGCTGGATGAGCATGGTCGAGAACGGCCTCCAGGCCATCGCCCCCGAGGAACTCAGCGACTTACTCGACCTCTACGAGATCGAAGACGGCCCCCTCCGCGAATCCCTCCTCCACCTCGCCACCCACAAGCCCGGCAACTGGGAACGAACGTACGAGGACAGGATCTCGGCCGCTGCTCTCGACCTGGCCAGCTTGGAGGAGGACTCAACCGAGATTCGGACCTTCCAGTCCAATATCGTCCCAGGGCTCCTCCAGATCCCCGACTACGCCCGAAAGATCATCGCGCTTGGAAACGCCAAACACCCGCACAAGATCAAGACGCTGGTCGACTTTCGAATATCTCGCCAGCGAGTGCTGCGTCGTCCTGACCCGCCCCGTTACGTGCCGATCATCGCGGAGGCCGTACTTCACAATCAGGTCGGTGGCGATGTCGCCATCATGCATGCGCAGGTTCAGAGGCTGGCTGGTGCCGCTCGGCTCGATCACGTCGATCTCCGCGTACTGCCCAGCAGAGCGAGCGAGTACCTCGGCCTCATCACACCGTTCCATCTCCTCTCGCTGCGACCACCTGGACGGCTCACCGTGTGCGTGGGCGATCAACTCACCAAAAGCGTCTTCGTAGAGGACGAGAACGAGGTCGCAGCCCATGAGGAGATCTTCGAACGGCTGCTCTCAGCGGCCCTAAGTAGGACCGCTTCGCTAAGGCTCATCCACGAGATAGCGTCACGACCATGAACACCCCCGAATCAACCCGGGTCCACTGGCGCAAGAGCACCCACAGCGGCGCCCACGAGAATGAATGCGTAGAGGTCGCCGATCTGACGGGCCACATCGGTATCCGCGACAGCAAGAACCCCGCCGCCGGACACCTCACCCTCACCCGCCAGACCTTCGCCGCCCTCATCACCCGCCTCGCCGCACGGCCATGACCACCCCGCCCTGCTGGCGCAAGAGCACCCACAGCGGCCCAGACGAAGGCGAGTGCATCGAAGTTGCCAACCTCAACGGCCACATCGGCATCCGCGACAGCAAGAACCCCGCCGCCGGACACCTCACCCTCACGCGCCAACGCTTCACCAGTCTCCTGGCCCATCTGGCATCCCGGCCATGACCACCACAACTCGCTAGCGCAGGAGCAGCGCCGAAGCGCGGCCACCGCAAAAGTGGCGAGACCCGAGCCCACCGGAGCTGAAACCGACGGGCTCACGGCGCTCGTCCTCGTCTTTCGGCACCGCCGGCCGGACGTCCTGCAGACGTCCCCGAAGACACGCTCCAGGCAGGAGTAGGCGGTCTGGCCTTCGGTGCCCAGGAAGCTCAGCGCCAGCGGAATGTCACACCGAAGGTCCCCGTTCGCCCGGCAACGTCCCGCGGGTGCCGCCACGCTGGCCGCGCTCGTGGAAGGCCCGGGCACGTCCGGGGGCGAGGTCTTGCGCCGCGGCCGCCCTGCCAGCGACCCGTCCACCAGCGGCAGCGCCTATCGACACCCGGTGGCGGAGGCGTAGCCCGCAGTTCGGCCTCGACTACTCAGCAGAGACTGATCTGAGCAGCCAAGGGTCAGTAGGAGTAGCCCGCGAACTTCCCCGGTATGCGTTTGCCATCCATGGCGGCCTCCGGACAGACGGTGCGCCAGGACTGCTCCACCCGATCAAGCTCTGCGGAGTTGAGCCCGGCCCAACGGCTGGTGAACTGCCGGCCCGCGATCCGCAGCCGCAGTGTCGCAGTTCCCGCTCCCGGGCCGAGTAGCGACGGATGGTCGGGGTCGTAGTCGTGACCTCGGTGAGTGATGTGCACCGTGTGCACCATGCGGGGGTCGTGGTCGGCGGTCCGCCCGTTGGCGCGGTGCAAGCGGATGCGGCGCATGCCGTCGTCGACGACGGTCACCCGGACCAAGCGCCGTCGGTCCCGCAGCCAGTAGGCGGTGCTCCAGATCGCGTGGAGCGATGCTCCGCAAAACGCCGCGACGGAGACGAACGGCTCGCCGCCCAGCCATAGCAGGCCGCCGAAGCCGGCGAGGGCGGCCGCTGCCACGACATGGCGGAGCCACCGTAGGCCCCAGCCGTTCCGGTCGGCGGCCTCCCAGAGCAGGTCGTCCTCAACACGCACAAAGACCATCATCGCCCCGCGTCCGAGCTTGGCGCCAGGAACGCCTCCGCCCCTCCACGCCATCGCCATGAGCCGGAGGACGACGACAGCGATCCGCAGGACTGGCACGGCTTCTCGGCTGAGGTCCCCAGTCTTACCCACCCCATCGACACGGAACGGGCGTGGGTGCGGACGTTGGCGGAGCTCATCGGGAAACGTTTCCGGTAGGCGCGACAGAACCCTCAGGCGTTGGTCACATTAAGAGGAATGCCCGACTTCCATAAGCATGCACATCAGATTCCACCTTCTACGGATTTCGCCTATCCTCGCAGTAACAATAATCGGTCTTCAATTTCGCATCTATTAGCACACCTGCTCGATATACTCTGTGCATGTGTTCGGTCACGGATATGGATCTCGGCGTGGCGTCCACCCAGGAACTGGTGGACGCCGCCGTCGCGATCGCCGCCGAACTCGCCAGCCGCCCCGCCCCCGAGTCCGCTGCGGCGTGCATGAAACTCGCCGAGACGCTAGCCGCAGCGTCCGACGCCCACGAAGCCGCGTTGGCCGGGTTCATCGCCCAGGTCGACGCGACCGGCGAGACGCACCGGTGGGGGTTTCCGTCCACGCAGACGTGGCTGCGGTCCCGGCTGGGCATGCGCGATGCGCGCGCCAAGGAACGCGTCAACCTGGCCCGCCAACTCCACCGGCTCCCCACCGTGTCCGCCCTGCTCTCAAGCGGTGAGTTGTCCTACGGGTACGCCTCAACGGTGGCCGACGCCGTCGCCCGATTGGATGATGACGACTGCGCGAGGGCCGAGACGCTGCTGCTGGAGAAGGTCGGGCAGGGGTTCTCGGCGGGGAAGGTGGCGGTGCTCGGACGGCGGATCCGCGAGGTCATCGCCGAACGCGACGGGCAGGAGACAGCTCCCGATGACGTGCAGCGCGGGTATGAGCGGTCCTGGATCACCGGAACCCGCTCCCTCGACGGCGGCCGCTACATCAACGGCTGGCTGAACGCCGAGGACGCCGCCGTCTGGGACGGCACCCTGGGCCCGCTGACGAAACCCGCCGGGCCCGATGACCACCGAGACTCGGCCGAGCGGACGGCTGCCGCACTGAGCAGCGTCCTGGCCGGTGGACACAAAGCAACCAAGGTCACCCTCATCTGCGACCTGGACACCCTCACCGGCGGCCAGGCACCCGCCCGCCTCGCCGACGGCACCCCGATCCCGGCAGCTCAGGCGCGTCGCCTCGCCCTGGCTGCCGGAGTCTCACCCCTCCTGCTGGGCACTGGCAACATGCCCCTCTACCTGGGGCACAAGGTCCGGTTCGCCACCGCAGCCCAGCGCCAGGTCCTGGAAGCCCTCTACCCCACCTGCGCCGTCCAGGGCTGCGAAGTCCCCGGCACCCTGTGCGAAGTCGATCACGTCAACGGATGGGCCCTCGGCAACAGCCCCACCGACATCGACAAACTGGCCCTGTGCTGCGGATGGCACAACCGCTACAAACACACCAACACCCAACAGATCCGCACCACCCACGACCCCACCGGCCGCTACACCTACCAACTCCTCCCACCACCCGACACACCGGCAACCACCCCGCCAATCACCGACCCACGAACAGCCAACCCCGGCGCAACCGAGCCACGAACAACCGACCCACGCACAACCGACCCACGCACAACCGACCCCCGCACAACCGACCCCCGCACAACCGACCCCCGCACAACCGACCCCCGCACAACCGACCCACGCACAACCGACCCACGCACAACCGACCCACGAACAGCCGACCCCCGCGCAACCGACCCCGGCGCAACCGAGCCCCGCACAACCGAGCCGCGGACCGCCGACCCACCCACAGCCCTCGACTGGGCCGCCTGACCAGCGGCGCGCAGACGGCAGGGCCAGGACAGGCCGCTCCCCCGGACCGGACGGGCAGCAGCGCGTGGTCGTGGCGTGCTTGCTTCCCCCGGCCGCGCGTCCCCGCGGTCACGATGCGCTTGTCCGCCATGGGCTGCGCTGCAGTATCGACGCTGCGCCCGAGCACACCTTCCTGCCCTGGTCCGAGATCACTGCCTTGCGGCTCACGACGTGGCGCGGGCAGCAACTCCTGGTGCTCGATCTCGCGCCGGGCTCAGCGCCAGCACCTGGGTGTCTTGATCTCCGGTTGGCGCCGGACAGGCCCCCTCGCCCCCCTTGGGCCCCGCGCCCGGCGGCTCTGAACAGAGCCGCCCATCCCTTCATTCGGGACACCAGGGACCAATTCGGGCATTCTGCTAATCTCTGTGGGCGTGACGCAGAGAAAAAGTTCGCATATCCCCCTTCTCCTAGTCGTTGTAGCGGCAGTGGTCTCGTTCCTAGGGGGAATCAGCGCAGCGGTGCTAGCTGCGGTTACCGACCTGGTCTCGGCCGAGACGGGGTGGCTCGCACTCCAAGTCGGAATCATCGCCACCGTGGTGCTTTCCTTCACGGGGTTCATGTTGTTCGGCCGTGAGGCCAAGAAGGTCCAGGCAGAGATCGACCGGCGTTTCGCCGAGCAGGGAGTTCGCGGAGCAGCCCGTGTCGTCAACTATCAGGTGCCCAACGCGAACACCCGCAGGAACCGCCTCATCATGCACATGGAGTTGGAGCTGGACATCCCACAACGAAGCGAGCCGGCCCGATGGTATTGGGGAGTGGTGTCCTCCATCGATATCGCCCGACTGACCACCGCAGAGCGTCTTCCTTGCATGGTGATGTGGGACGAGCAGACGTTCGTGCGGCTGTATCCACGTCAGGACATCGCGGCACCCCGCCTTGACGGCGAGCACATCGACCTCGCCCCGAGGACAGCCTGACCCCCCCGTCATCGATCACGGCGCCCTCCGCGAGTCCCTCCCCCACCTTGCCCCCACAAGCCCACCTCACAGGTACGGGAACGCAAGCGCCGCATCTCCACCGCCGCTCCACCGCCGCTCCACCGCCGCGCCTGACCTGGCCGGCCTCGACGAGGACACCGCCGAGATCCGTAACTTCAAGCCCGGCATCGTCCCCGGGCTTCTCCAGATCCCCGAGTACACGCGGAAACTCATCACCGTCGGCCCTGCCGAAATATGCGCGCAACGCCAAGATGCTGGTCGACTTCCGGCTGCCCGCCAGCAGGTACTCAACCGTTCGCACCCGCCTTGCTACATGCCGATCATCGCGGAGGCGGGAGACGTTCGAACCGTTGCGCTCAGCAGCGCTGAGCCGGACCGCTTCGCTGAAACTCATCGACGAGACAGCGTCGCAATCATGAGCACTCCGAACTGCTCCGGTCCCCTTGGCGCAAGAGCAGTCACAGCGGCGGCGACGAAGGCGAGTGCGTCGAGATCGCCGACCTCGACGGCCACATCGGCATCCGCGACAGCAAGGACCCCACCGCCGAACACCTCACCCTCACCCTCACCCGCCGACACTTCACCAGCCTCCTGGCCCATCTGGCATCGCAGCCGTCTGGTGGATGAGGCGGTCGGGCCTACCTGGCGTCACGCCGCGAGGAGATGCGTCAGGCCATGCTCGATTCGATAGTTGATTGACCTGGGTTAATGCTCGCTGGAACCTTCGGTCAGGTAGGAGGTCTACGAACCGAAAGCCCAGGTCCCGCCGCCGAGTAGCCGGTTCAAATCCTCCGCGACCTGTGCGAGGAGGTCGTCTCCGAAGACGACAAGGGTTTGTTCGACGTGGTGGCCGAACGTGCCCAGGCGGGCGTCCGCCGTGGTCAGGAACTGGAACTCCTCGTCGGCGATGGCGCTTCCCGGCCAGGACGGTTGTCCGGGGCCGCCGACGCGATGGGGGTCGAACTCCCATCCGTTGAGGTAGGGCCGGTGCTCGTACACCCATTCGCCGGGGCGGACACAGGCACGCAGGCCGCGTTCGATGACGCTTTCGGCGGCCGCGATCGCCGGGTCGTCGCGGCCGCCGAGCAGGCCGTAGAACCAGCGGCGCGAGTCGGCCGGCGCACGGTAGCGTCCTCTGCCGCTCTCATAGTCGAAGCCGACGCGGGCCTCGCAGAGGCGCGCGATCCGTCCGGCCTCACCGTTGTAGAGCGAGTGCCTCGCGGGCGGGGTCGCCGCGGGTTCGCCCGGCGGGTTCCAGTAGTGGGATCGGACGGTCGTCACCTCACGGAATCCGGTGGCGAGCAGGACGTCACGCACCTCCCCGTCGGCGTCGGCGACCAGGAACTGCTTGGGCGGCGACCGGAACCGCCACAGCGGCAGTTGAGCCAGGAGTTCGGGGCGGGCCGCGGTCAGCCCTCCGATGACGGCGTAGGCGGTATCGGAGACGTTCTCTAGCCAGCAGGCCGCGGTGACCATTCCGCGGCGGGTCAGCACACGGACCTCGACGTCCCAGTACGGGATGGAACGCATTGCGTGCCAGTTCGCCAAGGGGACCCGATGCGGGCCGGTTCGGGCCGCAAGGTCGAGTGCCTGCTGCGCCTGTGGTTCGTCCCACCGGACCGATCCGGCTTCCCCCACCGGTTCCGGCTCGGGGAAGTCGAGCTCGGCGACCTCACCGACCAGGACACTGCGCTCCCAACCTGCGGAGAAGCCGGCCGTGTCGAGCACGGCGCTCAGGTGGGACGCCGCTACGTCGTGGTGGAACACGCGCCACTCCACGGGTTCCGCACGTGCGGCCGCGGATACCTGCACCTGCTCGGCAAGCCGTACGGCCGAAGCCGAGTCCTCCGCGTCCAGCGGGGGATGGTCAACGACGCAATGGGTGCCGTAGTGCGTGAGGTTCAGCGGACCGATCCGCTCTACGACGGTGCCGATCCGCGGAGGCATTCGAACGTGGCCCCGCAGCGTGCTGTCATGCTCAGCCCGGAGCCGCCCCACATCCAACGCCACGCTGGCATTCAAGCAGGGCGATGCCCGAGGAACCATCACTTAACGCCCGGCTCTCGGTTGTCCTACGGCAGAAGGGGCGGGTCGGCGCGGCACGTTGCTCAGTCCGCGAGCACAGAAGGTACTGGAACTGATTTCATCTTGGGTGGGCGGTCGGCGGCTTCCGCAGATCTTGAGGCGGAGAACGGCCATAGTCCGGGGCCGCGATGGATGGTCAGGCCGTCCTCTCCGTAGTCATTGAAGTCCAGGGTCACCGCGCGAGCCAAGCAGAACCGGCGCTGCTCTCATAGGTTCCGTAGGCCCTCCACAGCGGCTTGTAGGTGTCACCGTGCGGCTTACCGTTCGCGCGCCTTTGCTGGGCCATGCAAGTTCCGCCGTCTCCTCAGCCGTCTGGTTCACCGAGCCTGAGCGGAGGCTGTGCTTGTTAGGTCAGTTGGGGGTGCCGGGGATTACTAGGCCTGACTCGTAGGCGACTACTACGGCTTGGGCTCGGTCGCGCAGGCCTAGTTTGGCGAAGATGCGGGTGACGTGGGTCTTGACCGTCGCCTCGCTGAGGTGGAGGTGGGCGGCCAGTTCGGTGTTGGACAGGCCGCCGCCTACCAGGCGGAGCACCTCTTTCTCTCGCGGGGTCAGGACGTCCAGGCCCTGGGGCTCAGGGGCGGGGCGGGCGAACCGCTCGACGAGGCGGCGGGTGATGGAGGGGGCAAGCAGCGCGTCCCCGGTCTCGACCAGCTGCACTGACGCCACGAGGTGTTCGGGGGTGACGTCCTTCAGCAGGAACCCGCTGGCGCCGGCGGCGAGCGCGGAGTAGACGTACCGGTCGAGGTCGAAGGTTGTCAGGATCAGTACGCGGCACGCGGGGTCGTCGGCCAGGACGCGGCGGGTGGCCTCCAGGCCGTCCATTCCGGGCATCCGGATGTCCATCAGCACCACGTCCGGGCGCAGGCGCCGCGCGGCGGCGACCGCCTCCAGCCCGTCGGCGGCCTCGCCGACCACCTCGATCCCCGACCTGCTGAGAATCATCCGGAAGCCGCCGCGCACCAGTGTCTGGTCGTCGGCGATCAGCACCCGCGTCACGGCCGCTCCAGGGGGATCCGCGCACGCACCCGGTAGCCGCCGCCCAGCCGCCGCCGCGCGTCGAGGTCGCCGCCGTACACCGCGACCCGTTCGCGCAGTCCGGCCAGCCCCCGGCCGCCGCTGCCCTCGGGCGGGGCGGGGCCCGTCCCGGTGAGGACGCTCGGGCCGGTGTTGAGCACCTCCAGCCGCAGGCTCCGCGTCCCGTAGCTCACCGTCACCTCCGCCGTCGCCCCGGAGGTGCCGTGCTTCAGCGCGTTGGTGAGCGCCTCCTGGACGACGCGGAAGCCGGTCGCGTCGATCCCGGCGGGGAGCGGGCACGGTTCGCCGGTCACCCGCACGTCGACCGGCAGGCCCGCGAACGCGATCCGGTCGACGAGGGTCCCCAGGTGCGCCAGCGACGGCTGCGGGGCGAACGCCTCGCCGTCGCCGTCCGGGGAGGGCGCGAGGACGCCGAGCAGGTGCCGCAGCTCGGTCATCGCCTCTCTGCCGGTCCGCTCGACGGCCAGCAGCGCCTCCTCGGCCTCGCCGTCGACGCCGTGCCGGGCCGCGCCCGCCTGCACGACCATGACGCTGACGCTGTGGCTGACGATGTCGTGCAGGTCCCGGGCCACCCGGGCCCGCTCCTCTTCGACGGCCCGGCGCGCGGCGCCCTCGCGTTCGCGTTCCAGCAGCCAGGTCCGCGCCCCGAGCACGGCGCGGCGCCTGCGCCGCTCCCACAGGGCCCATGTGCACGGGATCGCGGCGAGGAGGGGCACGAGCCACGCAGGCAGCATCCGCCCATCCTGCCGCCAGACCCGGACGGAGCGCATCATCCCGGCGGTCCACGGCCGTACATCCCTCGGTTGACCCGGCCCCGGAGTTACCTCCAGGACCCGACGCGCGGGCGAGGGCGCGGCTCGTACCGTCACCGGCATGGAACTGATGGTCCAGCTGATGGACGTACGCAAGGAGTACGGCGAGACCGCCGCGCTCGCCGGGGTGAGCCTCGACATCCAGGCCGGTCAGGCCGTCGCGGTGATGGGCCCGTCGGGGTCGGGCAAGTCGACCCTCCTCAACATGATCGCCGGCCTGGACCGGCCCACCGCGGGCACGGTCGTGGTGCGCGGCGAGGACATCACGGCGATGGGAGAGGCCGAACTGGCCCGGTACCGGCGCCGCCGCATCGGCATGGTCTTCCAGTTCTTCAACCTGCTCGACGATCTGCCGGTGCTGGAGAACGTGATGCTGGCCGCGCAGCTGCTCGGCACTTCGCGCAAGCAGGCCCAGGCCCGGGCGATGGAGCTGCTCGACGAGCTGGGCATCGCCGACCGCCGCAACGCCTACCCGGTGGTGCTGTCGGGCGGGGAGCGGCAGCGGGTCGGCGTCGCCCGCGCGCTGATGAACCGGCCCGCCCTGCTGCTGGCCGACGAGCCGACCGGCGCGCTCGACTCGCGGGCCGGCGAACAGGTCATGGACCTGCTGCTCGACCTCAACCAGATCGGCCAGACCCTGCTCATCGTCACCCACGACGAGCGGCTGGCGACCCGGGTCGCCGACCGGGTCGTCGCGTTCGAGGACGGCCGCGTGGCCGCCGAGGTGACCCGGTGAGGGCGGTGTGGCAGGCCGCGCGGTTCGCGGTGCGGCGGCGCAAGCTGCAGACGTCCATCATCTCGCTGGTGCTGCTGGTCTCCACCGGGACGGTCGTGCTCGCGCTGGGCCTGCTCGCCACCGTGGACGGCCCGTACGACAAGGCGTTCGCGCGGCAGCACGGCGCCCATCTGACGGTCGCCTACGACCCCGCGAAAGCGACGGCCGCGCAGGTCGCGGCATCGGCGTCCCGGCCGGGCGTGACGGCGGCGGGCGGCCCGTACCGCTCGCAGGTCGTGAACGTCCCGGAGGAGACCGACCCGGCGCGTCCGGGGCTGCTTCCGCCCGGCCCCCTCACGGTCGTCGAGCGGACCGTCCGCGACGACGACCCGGTCGACCGGCTGGCGCTCAGGAGCGGCCGCTGGGCCGCCGCCCCCGGCGAGATCGTGCTGGGCACGGACTACGCGCGGTTCCCGTTCGACCCGATCGGGAAGAAGGTGACCTTCACCGACGGGCGGACCTTCACCATCGTCGGGATCGGCCGGTCGATCACCCGGTCCGCCCAGGCGTGGGTGGCGCCCGGGCAGCTGACCGCCCCGGACGGCCTGCAGATGCTCTACCGGCTCGCCGACCCCGCCGCCCCGGCCGGCACGGTCACCGCCGGGCTGCCGGCGACCGCGAGCCAGAGCTATCTCGTCTCCCGGCAGCAGGCCACCGAGGCCGGAACGACCGTCATCCCGTTCCTGGTCGCGTTCGGGATCGCCGGGCTGCTCGTCGCGGTGCTCGTCATCGCCAACGTGGTCAGCGGCGCCGTCGTGTCGGGGTTCCGGCACATCGGCGTCCTCAAGTCCCTCGGCTTCACGCCCGCCCAGGTCACCGGCGTCTACCTGGTGATGATCGCGATACCGGGGGTGGTGGGCAGCCTGATCGGGATCGCCGCGGGCAACGTCCTGGCCGGGACGGTCACCACCACGCTGGGCGATTCGTTCGACCTGCCGACCGCCAGCGGCGTCTCACCCTGGGTGGACGTCCTGGCCTTCACGGGCGTCCTCGCGGTCGCCGTCGTCACCGCGCTGGTGCCCGCCGTCCGGGCGGGCCGGATCCCGACGGCGGTCGCGGTCAGCGCGGGCGCCGCGACGCGGCGGGGCCGGGCCCTGCGGGTGCAGCGGGCGCTGGCCCGGACACGGCTGCCGCGCCCGGTCAGCCTGGGCCTGGGCCTGCCGTTCACCCGTCCTGGCCGCACCGCGCTGACCGTCACCGCCGTCGCGTTCGGAGTGGCGGCGGTGACGTTCGCCGCCGGCCTCAACCGGTCCCTGAGCGCCTACCTCGCCGACGCGGAACTCACGGGGACCGTCCAGGTCCTGGTCTTCGCCGACGGCGACCGGCCGGTCTCGCTGGCCGGCCGGCCCGGCACCGCGAAGGTCGCGGCCACGCGCTTCGAGCAGGCCCACGTTCCGGGGTTCGACCGGCCGGTGCAGGTCAAGGCGTACCAGGGGGACGTCACCGACCGGCACGGCTACCGGATGGTCCACGGCGGCTGGCTCGGCGGACCGGGCGAGGCCGTCGTGGGCGACCCGTTCCTGAAGACCGGCGGCAAGAAGATCGGCGACACCGTCGTCGTCACCGTGGACGGCAGGAAGGCCGCACTGCGGATCGTCGGGACGGCGCTCGTGGACGGCGGCGACACCGTCCTCACGGACTGGGCGTCCCTCACCTCGCTCCTCGGCCGCGAGAAGCCGGCGCAGCCCTCGGAATCCCCCGGCCCGCGCCCCGGCAGGGTGACCTCGCTCCTGGAGGTCGGCCTCACCCCTGGCACCTCCCCCGAGGACTACGCCGCCGCGCTCGAGGCGGACGGTATCCCGGCCAGGCCGGCCGCCGAGGGCATGGAGTCCGGCCAGGTGATCCTCCTCGGGCTCCTCACTCTGCTGACCCTGGGGCTGACCACGGTCGCCGGGCTCGGGGTGTTCAACACGGTGGTCCTCAACACCAAGGACCGGGCGCGCGACTTCGGCGTCCTGAAATCGCTGGGCGCGACACCGCGGCAGGTCCTGACGGTCGTGCTCGCGTCCATGGCCGTGCTCGGCCTGGTCGGCGGACTCATCGGACTGCCGCTGGGCCTGGCCGCCCACCATGTGGTGATGCCGGCCATGGCCGGCACCGGCGGCCTCGTCCTCCCCTACGGCCTTCTGGAGATCTTCCCCTGGCCGCTGATGCTGCTGTCCGTGCTGGCGGGCATCGCGATCGCCCTGCTCGGCGCGCTGGTCCCGGCGGGCCGGGCGTCCCGGATCAGGACGGCGGCGGCCCTCCGCTCGGAGTGACCGGCCCGCCCGGGGAAAGGCGGTGGAAGCGGGACAGGCCCGCTTCCACCGTCAGTGGTGTGGCGTCACGCCTGGGCGTGACGCCGTCCGCGACCCCGGAGCGTCACGGATCGTTAGGGCCACGCGGCGATGAGGCCGTCAGGCGAACTTGTACTTCCACGGGCCGTGGTCGTCCGGCTTCCAGACACTGCGAAGCCAGACGCTGGAAGGCGGAATGCCGCCCCAGCCACCGCCATTGGGAGCGGCCTCCGGAGGCGGCTCCTTCCAGACGGCGCCCTTGACGGTCTGCGCCACGGCGTGCAGGCCCAGGCGGTGGAAGGCCCGAAAAGCGGCGAGGGAGACCCCCACCACCAGCCCGGCGCCGATCCATCCGAGAAGCCCCGGCGACCCGCCTGTCCCGACGACCACGCCGACGAGGCACGCCAGCACCGGGTTGACGCACTTCACCGTGCTGATCAACCCGTCGTCGGACCGGACGAGCTCGCAGGCGCGGACGTGCAGCTTGTTGGCGATCATGTTCAGCAGCGACGTGACCGCCACGGTCGACAGCACGGACCAGGTCATCCAGTGCTCGTCGGTCCAGAGGAGGATCGGCGCCCCGACCAGGCAGGCGCCCGACCAGCAGTTCATCTCGACGACCCGGGGCAGGGCGCCCATCTCGGCCAGCTTGGCCGAGACGATCGTGGCGTTGACGCCTATGACGGCGGCCACACCCGTCAGGGCCAAGCCCCAGGATCCGATCCCGCCGGTGAACGGCCTGGTCAGCATGGCGACACCGACCAAACCGATCACGAACCACAGGGCGTGCAGTCGCCGGTTCGATCCGTGCGGAGACGAGACGAGCCGCCACGTCGCCAGGCCGAGCGCGCCGAGCGTCATGACGGTCATCAGGGTTCCGACGTCCACCCGCGCCAGCGCGGCCTGCTGGACCTGTCCCTGGAAGGTGCTGGGGACCACCAGAATGAGCACCCACTTCCACTGGTGCCGGCTCCACCGGGCCCTGGCGCGCCTTCGCTTCGCCCTGCCAGGCGAAAGACGCGTGACCGCGCTGAAGAAGACGGCCCCGAAGATCGTGATCAGTGCACCCACGGGCGCCGGCGAGTACTCGGGGTAGAGCCGCGTCGCGTACGCCGACCCTACCGATACGAGAATCAGGGAGAGCGCTTCCGCAAGCGCCCCCCAGGTTCTGCTCATGAGGAATCTCCTTTGGTTCGACCGGCTCTTCGCCGGTACCCGACCGCATCGGCCAGGCCAAGGAGACCGTCCTAGGGGAGACGCCCTGCGCAATCTCGATCGGTTGGGTCAGGAACCGTGAACCCCCTCGTGAATTCGGGTCATCGGGGATGGGACCGCCCGCACGCAGGCTTCGGACAGCGGTTGAGGCTTCAAAGAGTGGCCCGTTCATGCCACGGCATGCACCCGTTCCCGCACTCTGAGTGACGATGGATCGAACGGTTCTCGCGGACTTCGGTCCGGGGAGCCATCTTCGATGCCAGGAGTGCACATGAGAAAAGGCCTGTTGACCAGGGCGGTGACCGTGACGGCCGCGCTGGGGGTGCTGGTGGCGTCCGGCGCGAGCGGCCAGGCGGCCTACGCCGGCGGCGGGTCGGTGAACCGGCCGGTGATGGCCGCCGGGAGCGGCGCGTCGGCCTCGGCCGCCCTGTACCGCGTCCAGGTGGCGCAGTGGGCCCAGCCCGTCCTGCGCGTCCGGGACAGTCCCGGCTGGCCGGGCGGCGGGCCGGGGAAGGTGATCGGCTCGATGCGGCCCGGGGCCCCCGCCATGGCCGTCTGCTCGACCGAGGGCGCCGACATGACCGCCTACGGCCGGACCGGCTCGACCTGGGTGAAGATCAGCCCGGGCTCGCCGCCCACCGCATGGGTCTGGGACGGTGGGCTCAATCCCCACGAGGTGCTGCCCCCGTGCGTCTGCGGGTGCCCGAGGATCAAGACGGACCGCGGCGCGGGCACCAGGCCCTGCGGCGACTGCCGGACCCGCGAGGAGGAACGGTGAACGCGTACCGGATCGGGGCCGCAGCGGTCGCGGCGCTGGCGCTGCCGGCCGTCGCGGCGCCCTCGGAGGCGGACGCGGCGCCCTCGGCGGCGGACGCCGGCACCACGGCCCGCGCCCGCGCGGACCGGGTCACCGTCGGCGACTGGGCCAGGCCCCTGCACGTCCGGGCCGATCCGGGGGCGCCCGGCATCCCGCCGGGGAGGATCATCGGTTCGATCATGCCGCCGGCGGAGGCCAGCGCGTTGTGCCACATCACCGACGGCGCGCAGATGACCGCCTGGGGCCGGACCCGGTCCGACTGGGTCAAGATCCGGTACGGCTGGGAGGGGCACGCCTGGCTGTGGGGAGGCGGCCTGAACCCCTACTCGCTCCGCGAGTGCTGAGCAGCGGCGGGCGCCCACGGGACGCCCAGCGCGGGGACGCCGCAGAGGGTGCGGCGTCCCCGCGGTCGTCGCGGGTCAGCGAGCGGGGGTGGCTCCGAGCTTGTTCACCCAGCCCTGGCTCTCGAAGGCCAGGTACTCACTGCCGGCCTCCTTGCCCGGAAGGGCGGTGTGCCGGTCCTCGAAGTCGAGGAGCTGGGCGGTCTTGCGGTCCACGACCAGCCGCACGCTGGTGCCCCTGGCGGTGATGGCCACGCCGGGCCTGCCCAGCCGGTCCGTGATCTGTCCGGTGACGCGCACGGACGGGGTGCGCGCCAGGATCCGGTAGAGGGCCGCCCGGGTGCCGGGGGTGGTCGGGGCCATGAACAGGTCCCAGGCGCTGACGAAGACGTACTCCCCGAAGTCGGCCGGGGCGGTGTAGCCGTGCGCACCGCCCCGGCCGTCCTGCTGCCACAGCCTGCGCAGGTAGCGCTCCAGGGCGCCGTCGGTCGCCGGCAGCTTCGCGATCGTCTTCCACTCGATCTCGTGGGATCCGATGACGGGGTTCACCAGGTGCGAGCCCTTGCTGTAGGTGACCATGCGGGGCTTCGAGACGGTCGTGCCGTCGTTGACGTCGAGCGGGGGCGAGCCCGCCGCCTTCCATGCGGCCTCGTCCTTCTTCGTGGGGAAGGTGAGCTTGATGTCCAGCGGTCCGTTCGTACCGAAGCGCATGTCGGTCCCGCTCTTGGCGCACGCCCAGTCCTCCACGCTGCTCGCGGTCCGCGCCTGGAAGTTCTGGGGCTTGCCCAGCGGCTTGGGCTTGGGCGTCGGGACGCCGGGGCCGGGCTTGAAGGGCAGGATGTCCTGCCACATGCGGGTCCGCTTGTACCAGCAGGTCCCGCGGGCGGCGGGCTGCTTGGCGGCCGTCGTCGCGCTGGCCAGCAGGAACGTGCGGGTGTCGAGCGTCCCGTCATGTCCGGCGCCGGGGGCGCCACCGGGGGCGCCTCCGGGGCCGTCCGACGGCAGGGCGACGGCCAGCGCCGCCGCGGCCACCGCCACCGCGGCCACGCCGCCGGCGAGGGCCAGCCGCCGCACCGGCCGCCGCACCGGGGCCAAGCGCGCGTTCACGGTCGACGCGCCGGCGCGCGCCCGGATCTGCGCCACGTCGGGGCGCCGCGCGTAGGCGTCGTCGGCGAGTTCGGCGACCGCCGCGGGCTTCAGGGCGGCGATCAGGTTGTCGAGTTCGTCCTGCTTCACTGCTTCTCCTGGATGACTCGCGGGCGCGGGGCGCGTCCGTGCGCTCGCGCGGGGCTTTCCGGGGACGCCTCGATCGCCTTGGCCAGCCGGCGGCGTCCCCGGTGCAGCCGGACGAGGAAGGCGGTGCGGGAGCACCCCGCGACACGGGCCGCCTCGGCGGGGTCGAGCCCGTGCCAGGCGGTCAGGGTGACCGCCTCGGCCTCCTTGGGCGGAAGGGCCCGCAGCGCGGCCAGCGCCTGGTCGCGGGCGATGAGGTGCTCGGCGACGTCCCAGGCGTGCAGGTCGGCGTCGGTGGTGAGGCCGGCCAGCCGGTCGGCCAGTCCGCGCGCCCGGCCCGCCGCGCCGTGCGACCGGCGGACCACGTTCCTCGCCACGCCCAGCAGCCACGGCAGCGCCTGGTCGGGGATCTCGTCGATCTTCCGCCACGCGACGGTGAACACCTCGCCCGTCAGGTCCTCGGCGGCCTGGGGGGCGGCCCGCAGCACGACATAGCCGAAGACGCTGCGGTAGTGCGTCTCGTAGAGGCGGGTGAATCGGGCTTCTTGCTCGTCCACGCCACCTCCTCTCTTCTCGGAACCGTTACGCCGAGAAGTCCGAGGAGGCCCCGGTGGATTACATGGCGGCCCGGGAATTCTTCACCGGTCACGTCGCACCCGATCACGTCGCACTCGGTCCGGCGCGGTCCGGCGAACGGGGCAGGCGCAGGGCGAACGTCGCGCCCCGGCCCGGCTCGCTGCGCACCGCCGCGGACCCGCCGTGCGCCTCGGCGAGCTGCCGCACGATGGCCAGGCCCAGTCCGCTGCCGCCGGTCTGCCGGCTGCGCGACTTCTCCGCCCGCCAGAACCGGTCGAAGACGTGCGGCAGGTGCTCGGGCGCGATGCCCGGCCCGGTGTCGGCGACCTCGATCAGCACGTCGTCGCCGTCGTCGGACGCGCGCAGGCTCACCCGCCCGCCGGCCGGCGTGTAGCGGACCGCGTTCGCGAGCAGGTTGCCGACCGCCTGCCGCAGCCGCACCGGGTCGGCGTCCAGGGAGGGCCGCCCGGTCACCTCGGCGGTCAGCGTCAGCTCGGCGGCCTCGGCCGCGGCCCGGTAGACCGTCGCGATCTGCTCGACCAGGTCCGCCACGTCGACCGGCTCGGGGTGCAGCCGCAGCTTGCCCACGTCGGCGAGCGCGAGCTGCTGGAGGTCGTCGACGATGTGCTGGAGCAGCGTGGCCTCCTCGACCAGCGAGGCGGTCAGCGCGGGGCCCAGGTCGGCCACACCGTCCTGGGCGGCCTCCAGCCAGCCCCGGATGTTGCTCAGCGGCGTGCGCAGCTCGTGCGACACGTCGCTGACCATCGCCTTGCGCTGCCGCTCCATGCGGTCCAGGTGCTCGGACATCTCGTTGAACGCCGCGCCGAGCTCGCCGACCTCGCCCTTGGCGCGCACCGTGACCCGCGCCGAGCCGTCGCCGGCCCGCATCCGCCGGGCCGCCGCGGTGACCGCCCGCACCGGCCGCGCCAGCCGGGTGGCGACGAGGACGCTGACCCCGACCGCCAGGACGAGGATCACCGCGGTGACGCCCGCGATGCCGTACGGGTCGATGGCGGGCGCGCGGTCCTCCGCCGAGCCGATGTAGAGCAGCGCGGCCGGCGCGACGTACGGCTTCAGCTGGGTGCGGCGCGCGGTGGCCAGGCACTCGGCGGCCGACGCCGGAGCGGCCGGCGTGCCGGTCTCGTCCAGCCACACGTCGACCCGGCTTCCGTGGCACTCCCGGACCAGGGCGGCGAGCCGGCTGAGGGCGCGCCTCTCGGTGGCGGTGGGCCCGGGCGTGTCCGGCGAGCACGGCGTGGGCGGCCGCACGGGCTCCGGCGTCGCGGCCGGCGGGCTCACCGGTCTGCCGCCGGGCGCGGCGGTCGGGGTGCTGGACGGCATGACGGTCGGCGCGCCGGGCGTGGACTCCGGCCGCCGCGGCGCGTTCCCCGGCCCGGTCGTCGGGGAAGGCCGCGGCGTCGCCGGGGCCGTGGCGGACGGCGTCGTGGCGACGCCCGCGAGCCGGACCGCTCCGCCACCGGACGTTCGCGCGAGCGCGGCCCGCGGGAGGAAGGGGCCGTAACCGGCGGGCACGCCGGCGGGCGCGCCGGGGCGGTTCGTGCTCGATTCGGGGGTGGCCGCACCGCCCTCCCGGCGCAGGTACGGACGGCCGCCGGGCCCGACGACGACCGTGGCGCGCTGGCCCTCGCGGCGCAGGCACGCCGCCTGGGCGTCGACCTCCCCGCGCAGCCGTACCCGCTCGGGATCCGGCAGCCGGAACGGCCCGGCCGCGCGCGCGTCGATCCGGTCGGTGGCCGCGCCGGGCCCCAGGGAGACGTCGACGGCGAGGGGGTCGACGACGGCCGAGGGGCGCTGCGGCAGCGGCGGCCGGCCGGGCGCCGAGTCCGCGATCCGGACGCCGCCCTCGGTCGCCAGCGCGACCCGCTGGCCGCTCTGCCGGGACAGCCCGCGCACGGTCTCCCCGACGCCGTCCCAGCGCGGGTGGCTCGCCGCGTAGCCGAGCAGCGCGTCGTTGATCCGGGCGTCACGGGCGAGCGTCCGGCCCTGCCGCTGCCGGATCTCGCCGGACGTGCCGCGCGCCGCCAGCCACGCGGTCGCCACGATCGAGCACACCGCGATCAGCACCGAGCTGGCGACCAGCCGGACGAGCAGGCTATGGCGCACGGTCGCCGACCAGCTTGTACCCGACGCCGTACACGGTGCACAGCCGGACCGGACGCCGCGGCTGCGGCTCGATCTTCTTGCGCAGGTTCTTCACGTGCACGTCGACCGTGCGCTCGGTGATGAAGCGGTCGAAGCCGTGCAGGTGCTCCAGGAGCTGCGCCCGGGTGAGGACCCGGCCGGGCCGCGCGGCCAGCGCCTCCAGGATGCGGAACTCCGCGGGCGTGCACTCGACCTCGCGCCCGTCCGCGAGGACCGTGTGCCGTTCGAGGTCCACCGTGATGCCGCCGACCCGGTACACCTGCTCGCCGCCGCCCCGCCCGGTCCGCCTCAGCAGCGTGCGCACCCGGGCCATCAGCTCGCGCGGGCTGTACGGCTTGGTGACGTAGTCGTCGGCGCCGAGGTCGAGGCCGCGCAGCAGGTCGTCCTCCGTCGAGCGGGCGGTCAGCATGAGCACCGGGACGTCGGACTCGGCGCGCAGCCCGCGGCACACGTCGAGGCCGTCGATCCCCGGCATCATCACGTCGAGCAGCACGAGGTCGGGGCGGCGCGCGCGGGCCTCGTCGAGCGCGGCCCGCCCGTCGTGGACGACGACCACGCGGTGCCCCTCGCGCTGGAGGTAGCGGCGCAGCAGCTCCGCCTGCTTGGGGTCGTCCTCCGCGACCAGGACGTTCGCGCACATGGCACCCGAGCGTAGCCAAAGCGTGATCGGCACCACGGGATCATCACATCGGCCTCACAGGTTCTTCACACTCCTCGGCCAGCATCTCGCGGCATGCGCCAAGTCAAGATCCATACCGGTGCCCTGCTCGCCGCCGGGCTGATCGCCGGGCTGGCCGGCTGCGGCTCGTCGGACGAGGGCAGATCAGGGGACGGCCCGTCCGGCGCGAACCGGCCGGCGGCCGCCGGACCGCAGCGGTCCGAGCGGCAGGGCGGTGCCGAGATAGCGACCGTGCGCGGCCGCCGGATCGCCGTGCACAAGCAGAAGGGCGACCGAGCGGCCTGGAAGACGCTGTCCAGCCCCAACGAGATGGGCGCCGTCCGGGTCTTCCTCGTCGAGGCCAGGGACGGCGACTGGCTCAAGGTGCTGCTGCCGATCCGGCCGAACGGCAGCACCGGGTGGGTCAAGGCGTCCGACGTCCAGCTGTCGTCGACGCCCCACCGCGTGGAGATCGACCCGAGGGCGTTCACGTTCACCGTCTTCGACGGCGACAAGGTGCTGCGCACCGGAAAGGTCGCCACCGGCGAGGGCGGCACCCCGACACCGGCCGGCCGCTTCTACTTCACCGAACTGGTCAGACCGCCGGACCCCAACGGCGCCTACGGCGCGTACGCCTTCGGGCTGAGCGGGTTCTCGCCGACGTTGAAGACGTTCGCCGGCGGCCCGGGGCAGCTCGCCGTGCACGGCACGAACAAAGCGGCGGCGCTGGGCGGCAGGGCCAGCCACGGCTGCGTTCGGGTCGGCAACGACGACATCACCTGGATGGCCAAGAACCTGGCGATCGGCACGCCTGTCGTCGTCAAGGAATGACACCACACCGAAAGGAACATCGATGCGCCTGAAATCCCTCATCGCAGCCGTCGCGCTGGGCGTCGGCCTGGCCGGTGCCGGCATGGCCACCGCCGAGGCCGCCACCGCCACCCCCCGGCCGAGCAGCCCGGCGGCGACCCCCACCCCGAGCGCCCCGCCCGGCAGCCCGACCACCCGTCCCGGGGGCCCGACCACCCGTCCCGGGGCCCCGGCCCCGACCACCCGTCCCGGCAACCCGCAGACGCCCAGCGCGGCGCCGATGCCCCAGCCCCCCGGCAACGCCATCCCCAAGATGCCGAACTACACCGGCTGACCGTGACCGCGGGCCCGCACGTCTCCCGTCGTGCGGGCCTGCCGCCGTCGAGACGCTAGATGAACTCCAGAGGGCGGACGGTGTAGTCGGACGGGATGTCGTCGTGCATGGCCTCGACCGGGCGTTCGGGGGCGGTCTCCTCCAGGAGGGCGGCGCGGCGGACGCGGTCGGTGCGGAACACGCGCCGGCCGCCCCGCATGCGGCACCAGGCCGTCAGGTACCAGCCGTCGCCGGACGCCGTGAACGTGACGGGCTCGACGTCGCGCTCGGTTTCGGCGCCCGCCCGGTCGACGTAGGTCAGGCGGACCACGCGGCGCGTGCGGATGGCCTCCTCCAGCACGGCCGGCACGGACGCCGGGTCGTCCTTCTCGGCGGGGGTCAGGAAGCGGACGCGCTGGGCCAGCTCGCGGGCCGAGGCGCTGTCGGCGGCCGACATCGCGGCGACGATCTTGTGGAGGGCGGTGCGGGCGGCCCGGGAGTACGGGGAGCCGCCCGCCCGGGACAGGGTGATCGCGAGGGCGACGGCCTCGGCGGGGGTGAAGTTCAGCGGCGGCAGCGTCCGGCTCTTGTCGAGCGTGTAGCCGCCGCCCCGGCCGACGTCCGCGAAGATCGGCACACCGGCCTGCTGGAGGGCGCCGATGTCGCGCTCGATCGTGCGGACGCTCACCTCGTACCGCGCGGCCAGCTCCCGCGCGCTGGCCCGGCGCGGGGCGCGGGCACGCAGCTCC
This sequence comes from Actinomadura sp. NPDC048021, assembly GCF_040653135.1. NCBI lineage: Bacteria > Bacillati > Actinomycetota > Actinomycetes > Streptosporangiales > Thermomonosporaceae > Actinomadura > Actinomadura sp. NPDC048021. The sequence goes on along the minus strand of NZ_JBEZJQ010000023.1, from coordinate 38,476 downwards.
TCCACGAGCGCGTACAAGCGGTCGGTGCGGTTCACGCGCCGACCGTACGCGCCGGGTCCGACAGTCAGAGGGCGCGGAGGAAGCCGATCAGGGCCTCGTTGACCTCCGCGGGGCGTTCCTGCTGCGTCCAGTGGCCGCATCCGGACAGCCAGACGGTCTCGCGCAGGTTCGGCACGAAGTCGCGCATGGAGGCGACGGCGTCGCGGGCGCCGACGGCGACCAGGTCGCGGTCGCCCGCGATGTAGAGGGCGGGCGGGCCGATGGGGGCGCGGTGCCAGGCGGCGGTGAGCTCCCAGTTGCGGTCGAGGTTGCGGTACCAGTTGACCGGGCCGGTGAAGCCGCTCTCCGCGTACTCCTCGACGTAGGCGGCGATGTCGTCGCCGGTGAGCCAGCCGGGCAGCTTCTCCGGGTCGGGGAGGCCGTCGAGGAAGCCGCCGCCCTCCGGGGCGATCAGCGGCGGGCACGGGCCGTCGCCCGACACCCCGTACAGCATGCGGCGGAACGTGGCGGCCCGGTCGCGGTCGAGTTCGGCCTCCGGGACGTCCGGCTGCTGGAAGTGCACCATGTAGAAGCCGTCGCCGAACAGGCGGCGCATGGACTCGACCGGCGGCCTGCTGCCGCGCGGCCGGTGCGGCACCGACATCCCGACCACGCCGCGCACCTTGTCGGGGCGCATCTGGGCGACGGCCCAGGCGACGGGGGCGCCCCAGTCGTGGCCGACGACGACGGCGCGGTCGGCGCCGAGCGGGCCGACGAGCCCGACCGCGTCCGCGGCCAGGTGCAGGATCGTGTACTGGCCGGGATCGGCGGGGCCGCCCGTGCGGGCGTAGCCGCGCTGGTCGGGCGCGACGGCGTGGAAGCCCGCCTCGGCGAGCGCGGTGAGCTGGTGCCGCCAGGAGTACCAGCATTCGGGGAAGCCGTGCAGGAGGAGCACGAGGGGCCCTTCGCCCGCCTCGGCGACGTGCATGCGCAGCCCGCTGTCCGACCGGACGAAGCGGTGCCTGATCTCGTGCATCCCTACCCCTCGCGGCGTGGCCGGCCAGTGCGGGCCAACGGTAGCCGCCCCGGCGCATGCTCGGGACGCGGGAGGAGAAAAGGGCCGAACCAGGCGCACCCATACCGTCCGGCGGTGGATTGTGTGCGCGGCCCACATGGGAGGGCGGGCTCACGGTCCATAAGTTCTGCGCATGACGAGCGTGACACCGCGGGTGGACGCGGGGACTTCGGGGACGCTGGACCTGGCGGGCCGGCGCGCCCTGGTCACCGGCGGCGCGAGCGGCATCGGCCGCGCCTGCGCCCGGCGGCTCGCGGCGGCGGGCGCCGAGGTGGTGGTGGCCGACATCGACGGGGACGCGGCCGAGCGGACCGCCGCCGAGATCGGCGGGGTCCCCCTGCTCGCCGACCTGGCCGACGTGGACGCGCTCGACGGGCTGGCCGCCGGCGCGGACATCCTGGTCAACAACGCCGGGATCCAGTACGTGGCGCCGCTCCAGGACTTCCCGCCGGACACGTTCGCGCGGATCCTGCGGCTGATGGTCGAGGCGCCGTTCCGGCTGGTGCGGGACGCGCTGCCCGGCATGTACGAGCGCGGCTGGGGCCGCGTCGTCAACATCTCGTCCGTGCACGGGCTGCGGGCCTCGCCGTACAAGGCGGCCTACGTGACGGCCAAGCACGGCCTCGAAGGGCTGTCCAAGGTGATCGCGCTGGAGGGCGCCCCGCACGGCGTGACGTCCAACTGCGTCAACCCCGCCTACGTCCGGACGCCGCTGGTGGAGAACCAGATCGCCGACCAGGCGCGCACGCACGGGCTGCCCGAGGACGAGGTCGTCGAGCGGATCATGCTCGACCACGCGGCGGTGAAGCGGCTGATCGAGCCGGACGAGGTGGCCGAGCTCGTCGCCTACCTGTGCTCCCCGCCCGCCTCGATGGTGACCGGCGCGTCCCTGGCACTCGACGGCGGCTGGACGGCGCACTAAGAATGACCCGTATGACCTGCGGCGTCTTCCTCGAACTGCTGGCCCGGGAGGCCTCCCCCGTCGAGTTCGAGGGTCCCCTCGTCCAGGCGCGGGCGGAGGGCGCGCCCCCGGCCGTCCTGGAGGAGCTGGAGGCGACGAAGATCGCCGCACTGCGGGTCCGGACGATCATGCGGCGGCACGCCCGCCGGGAGAACGAGCTCGCGGCGCTGTTCGACACCGCGGGCGACCTGGCCGGGCTGCGCGACCTCGACGCGGTGCTGGAGGCGATCACCCGCCGCGCCCGGCGGCTGCTGAACGCCGACATCGCCTACCTGACGCTGAACGACGACGAGCGCGGCGACACCTACATGCGGGTGACCGACGGGTCGGTGTCGGCGGCGTTCCGGCAGCTCAGGCTGCCGATGGGCACCGGTCTGGTCGGCCTGGTCGCGCAGACCGCGATGCCGTACAACAGCGCCCACTACCTGGGGGACGCGCAGTTCGAGCACCGCGGGTTCATCGACGACGCCGTCGCCGAGGAGGGCCTGGTCGCCATCCTCGGCGTGCCGATGCGGCTGGGCAGCCGGGTCATCGGGGTGCTGACGGCCGCGAACCGCAGCCAGCGCCCGTTCGACCAGGAGGAGGTGGCGCTGCTCGGCTCGCTCGCCGCGCACGCCGCCATCGCCATCGACAACGCCCGCCTCCTGGAGGAGACCCGCACCGCCCTGACCGAGCTGAGCGCCGCCAACGAGGAGGTCAAGGCGCGGAGCGCGGCCGTGGAGCGGGCGGCGCGCGCGCACGACCGGATGACCGCCGTGGTGGTCCGGGGCGGCGGCGTGGAGGACGTCGGCGCCGTGGTGACCGAGCTGCTGGGCGGCACCCTGCACGTCCTGGACGCCGACGGGCGCAGGCTCGCGACGACCGGAGCCGCGCCGGAGCCCCTCGGCGACGACGAGCTGGGCGGCGTCTCGGCCTCGGCGCACTCCGCGCGCGCCCAGGGCCGCACGGTCAGGCGCGGCGACCTGTGGATCGCGTCGGTCTCCACCGGCGACGAGATGCTCGGCACGCTGGTGCTGCGCACCGCCGACGAGGTCGACGACGCCGACCAGCGGATCCTGGAGCGGGCGGCGCTCGTCACCGCGCTGCTGCTGCTGTTCCAGCGCAGCGCCACCGAGGCCGAGGGCCGGGTGCGCGGCGAGCTGCTGGACGACCTGCTGTCCGGCCGCCGGGCGGGCGCCGAGGCGCTGACGGCGCGGGCGCGGCGCGTCGGCGTCGACCTGGGCGCCCCGCACGTGGTGCTGTGCGCCAAGTACGACTCCCGCGAGCACCGGCCCCGCGCGGCCTTCTGGGCGTCGTCGTTCGCGGCGGTGGAGCACGGCCTGGCCGCCTCGCGGGCGGAGGAGGTCGTGCTGCTGCTGCCGGGCGACCGGCCGGGCGATGCGGCGCGCCGGGTCGCCAAGGAGCTCGGCGCCTCCCTCGGTGGTCCCGCCACGGTCGGCGCGGCCGGCCCGGTGAGCGGTCCGGGCGGGGTCGCCTCCGCACACCGGGAGGCTCAGCGCTGCGCCGACGCGCTGCTTGCCCTCGGACGCCGCGGTGACGGCGCCGGCGCGTCCGAGCTGGGCTTCGTCGGCCTGCTCATCGGGGACGACCGCGACGTGACGGGCTTCCTCGGGAGCGCGCTCGGCGCCGTCCTCGACTACGACGAGCGGCGCGGCACGGCCCTCGTCCAGACCCTGGAGGCCTACTTCGGGACCGGCGGCAGCCTGTCGCGGACGGCCGAGCGCCTGCACATCCACGTCAACACCGTGAGCCAGCGCCTCGACCGCATCGCCCGCCTCCTCGGCGACGACTGGCAGACCCCCGAGCGGGCCCTGGAACTCCAGCTCGCCCTGCGCCTTCACCGTCTCTCCCGCTGAGCACGCCGCGACGCGGCGCGCCGCCCCTTTCCAGGGAAGGCGCGCCGCCGACTCGGTTCGTGTCAGACGGAGGCCTCGACCTTGGTGTCCTTGCTCTCGGGAGCAGGGCGGGCGCGGGACGCACGGGCCGCGACGAGGTCGCGGGCGGTGCCCCAGACGCCGCGGCGGAACAGCAGCACGACCACGATGAAGATCGCGCCGGTGATGATCCCGGTCTCCTCGAACCCGGCGGTGGCCAGGTAGTCGTTCAGCTCCACGACCAGGGCGGCGCCGATGGCCCCGCCCCACAGGGTGCCGATGCCGCCGAGGACGACCATCATCACGGCCTGGCCCGAAGTCGTCCAGTACACGCCCTGCAGGGACGCGAAGCCGTGCCCGACGGTGAACAGGCCGCCCGCGAGGCCCGACAGGGCCGCCGACAGGACGAAGGCGAGCAGCTTGTAGCGGTCGATGCTGTAGCCGAGCGCCCGCGCCCTGTTCGGGTTGTCGCGGATCGACATCAGGACCCTGCCGAAGGGGGAACGGACGATGCGCCAGGCGACGAACAGCCCGGCCAGGATGAACGGCAGCGCGGCGTAGTAGAAGAAGAACGGGTCGGACAGGTCCACCCCGAACAGCTCCCGGGGAATGCCCTGCAGGCCGTTCTCGCCGCCGGTCGCGTCCCTCCACTGGTTGGCGATGAAGTACACCATCTGTGCGAAGGCCAGCGTGACCATCGCGAAGTAGATGCCGCGCAGCCGCACCGACAGGAAGCCGATCGGGACGGCGAGGGCGGCCGCGAAGGCGGCGCCGCCCAGCACGGCCACGGGGAACGGCAGCCCGGAGTGCAGCGCGATCAGGCCGGTGGCGTACGCCGAGCCGCCCCAGAAGGCCGCGTGCCCGAACGACAGGAGCCCGGTGAACCCGAGCAGCAGGTCGACGGCGGCCGCGAACAGCGCCCAGCAGACGATGTCCAGGGCGACCGGCGGGTAGACGAACCAGGGCAGGACGAGCGCCACCACGAGCCCCGCGGCCAGCAGGACCGGCCGTCCGGCCAGCTTGGAGAGGATCACGAGATCTCCTCGGCGGTCACAGGGCCTTCGGCGGTCACAGGGTCTCTGGCGGTCACAGGATCTCTGGCGGTCACAGGGCCTCCTCGCGTCCGAACAGGCCCGCGGGGCGCCACAGCAGCACGGCGGCCATCAGGATGAAGACCAGCGTCTGCGACAGCGACGGAACGTAGTAGTTGCCGAGGGCCGACACGAGGCCGACCGCGAAGCCGGCGGCGACCGAGCCGAACACCGACCCGAGGCCGCCGATCACGACCACCGCGAACACCGTGATGATCAGGTCGGAGCCCATCAGCGGGTTGACCGCCCGCATCGGCGCGGCGAGCACGCCCGCGAACGCGGCGAGCGCGATGCCGAACCCGAACACCGGCGTCACCCAGCGGGCGACGTCGATGCCGAGGGCCCGCGACAGCTCGGGCCGCTCGGTCGCCGCCCGGACGATCATGCCGACGCGGGTGCGGGTCAGCACCACCCACACGGCGCCGCACACCAGCACCGACACCGCCAGCACGAACACCTGGTAGGTCGGGTAGGTGAACAGGCCGAGGTCGATCGACCCGTCCAGCGCGGACGGGCGCGGGTAGGGCTGCGACTGCACCCCGTACCTGCGCTTCACCAGGTCCTGGAGGATCAGGGCGAGCCCGAAGGTGAACAGGAAGTTGTAGAGCGGGTCGAGCGGCGCGAGCCGGTGGATGAACAGCCGCTCCAGCAGCACGCCCGCGATCCCGAGGACGACGGGCACGATCAGCAGCGCGAGCCAGAAGTTCACGCCGAAGGAGTCGAGCAGCACGAAGGAGCCGAAGGCGCCGAGCATGTAGAACGCGCCGTGCGCGAAGTTGACCACGCCCAGCATCCCGAAGATGACGGCCAGGCCGAGGGCGAGCAGGGCGTAGAACGCCCCGCCCACCAGCCCGTTGAACGCCTGTTGCAGCACGTCGCGGCCCGCCTAGAGGGAGCAGGACGGGTCGGGCTGCTGGAACGCCTCCGCCGCCGGGATCGTGCTGACGATCTTCTCGTAGTCCCAGGGCTCCTTGACCTCGCTCCCGGGCTTGACCTCGGCGACGTAGGCGTCGTGGGTGAGCAGGTGGTCCTCGGCGCGGATGGTGCCGGTGGAGGTGAAGGCGTCGTTGACCTTGGCGCCTTCGAGCTGCTTCACCACGTCGTCGGACTTGTCGGTGCCGCCGCGCTGCACGGCCTCCAGGTACTGGAGCGCCGCCGAGTAGTCGGCCGCGTGCACGGCCGTCGGGCGGGCTCCGGTCTTGGCCTTGAACTTGTCGGCCCAGGCGCGGTTGCCCGCGTTGGCGTTCCAGTACCAGAAGTCGGTGAAGCGGGTCCCGGCGAGGGCGTCCGAGCCGAGCGAGTGGATGTCGGTGATGAACATCAGGCCCGCGGCGAGCTTCACGCCCTTGTCTCGCAGCTTGTACTCGTTGTACTGCTTGACCAGGTTGACGAGGTCGCCGCCGGCCTGCATGGCGCCGAGCACCTGCGGCTTGGGCTTCAGGCCCGGGGCCTTCAGCAGGAACGTGGAGAAGTTGTCGTTCGGGAACGGCGTCGGGTCGCTCTTCACGACGCTGCCGCCCGCGCCCTTGATGGCCGTCGTGAACGTCTTCTGCATGTCCTGCCCGAACGCGTAGTCCGGGTAGACGATGTACCAGTTCTTACCGCCGTCCTTGGTGACGCCGGTGCCCGTCCCGTTGGCGAGCATGTAGCTGTTGTAGCCGTAGTGGAAGGTGTACTTGTTGCACTGCTTGCCTTCCAGCTCGGTCGTCGCGGCGCCGACGTCGATGAACAGCTTCTTCTTGTTCTTGGCGACGGTGGCGACGGCGAGCGCGGCCGACGAGGTGGGCACGTCCAGGATCAGGTCGGCCTTCTTGCGGTCGTAGAGCTCCTGGGCCTTGGAGTTGGCGACCTCGGGCTTGTTCTGGTGGTCGGCGGAGATGACCTCGATCTTGTCGGTCACCGCCTTGTCCCCGTACTTGGCCTTGAAGTCGGCGACGGCCATCTTCACGGCCTCGACGGCGTTCTTGCCCGAAAGGTCGGCGTAGACGCCGGACTGGTCGGTCAGCACCGCCAGCACGAGCTTGTCATCGCTGATCTTTCCCCCGCCCCCGCCGGGTCCGCCCGCGCAGCCGGCCAGCAGCGCTCCGGCGGTCGCGAGCGCGGCCGAGCGTCCGAGAACTCTCATGGGGGTCTCCCTATATTCCGAGGTACTGGAGGAGTTCGCTCTCGCGGGCGCGGACCTCGTCGTTGTCCATGGACTCGACGATCCGGCCCTCGGCGAGCAGGTGGTGGCGGTCGGCGACGGTCGCGGCGAAGTGCACGTTCTGCTCGATGAGCAGGACGGTCACCCCGGCCGCCTTGACCTCGCGGAGGATGTCGCCGATCTGCTGGACGATCAGCGGCGACAGGCCCTCGGTGGGCTCGTCGCACAGGAGCAGGCGGGCGCCGGTCCGCAGCACCCGGGCGAGCGCGAGCATCTGCTGCTCGCCGCCCGACAGCTTCGTCCCGGGGAACCGGCGCCGCTCTCGCAGGCGCGGGAAGGTCTCGTACACCCGGTCCAGCGACCAGGGGTCGGGGCCCGTCACGGGCGGCAGGGTGAGGTTCTCCTCCACCGAGAGCGTCGCGAAGACGCCGCGGTCGTCGGGCACGTAGCCGAGGCCGCGCCGGGCGCGCCTGTGCGGGCTCAGCCCGGAGATGTCCTCGTCCAGGAACCGGACCGTGCCGGACGCGCCGCGGTGCAGCCCCATCAGGGAGCGCAGGAGCGTGGTCTTGCCGGCGCCGTTGCGCCCGACGAGGGTGACGATCTCCCCCTCGTCGACGTGCAGCGACACCTCGCGCAGGGCCTGGGCCTCGCCGTACCAGGCCGACAGTCCGTCAATGCGCAGCATGGGAGTCTCCGAGGTAGGCGGTGACGACGCGGGGGTCGTGGCGGATCTCGGCGTAGGGGCCCTCGACGAGGACCTGGCCGTGCTGCAGGACGGTGACCCGGTCGGCGAGGCTGGAGACGACGCTCATGTTGTGCTCGACCATCACCACGGTCCGCCCGTCGCGCACCTTCTTGATGAGGTCGACGGTGCGGCCGACGTCCTCGACGCCCATGCCGGCGGTCGGCTCGTCCAGGAGCAGCACCTTCGGGTCCAGCGCGAGGGCCAGCGCCAGTTCGAGGGCGCGCTTGCGGCCGTAGGCCAGCGACCCGGCCGGGACGTCCGCGTGCTCGTCCAGCCCGACCTGCCCGAGCAGTTCGGCGGCGCGCTCGGAGTGGCGGCCGAGCGCCTTGTCCGAGCGCCAGAACCGCCAGCCGAGCCCCGTGCGGCCGGCGAGCGCCAGCTCCACGTGCTGGCGCGGCGTGAGCTCGGCGAACAGGCTCGTGATCTGGAACGACCGGGCGAGGCCGAGCCTGGCGATCAGCTCGGGGGGCCGCCCGGCCAGCTCCTGCGCGCCGAGCCGGACGCTGCCCGCGGTCGGCTTCAGGAATCCGGTCAGCAGGTTGAACAGCGTGGTCTTGCCCGCGCCGTTCGGCCCCACCAGCGCGTGGACGGACCCCTCGGCGACGTCGAGGTCCACGCCGTCCACGGCCCTGAAGCCGCGGAACTCCCTGACCAGGCCGCGCGCCGCCAGCACCGGGGCCTTACGGTCCGGGTCGCCCATGCGCCCTCCTCGCGCTCGTCGGGGACGGCCCGAATCGCACTCGGGCCGCCGTGACCGGGAACGCTAGGTGGCGCCCGCGGACCGGACCATGTGACCGGCACCCACATTCGGACGGCCGGATACGGGTGTGAGACACATCACGCGCAGGTCACGACCACGGGCACATGGCGGGTCGACGCGATATGTGTGCGGGCCACGTGGCAGCGGTCACAGGCGGCGCTCACCATGGCGGGCATCTGACGTCCGTCCCGAGGAGCCGGAATGCCCATCGTCCGCCCCGCCCTTACCGCCGGCACCGTGGCCGGCGCCCTCACCGCGGCCCTGGTCGCGCCCCTGGCCGCGCAGGCCGACGCGCGGCTGAGCCCCGGCTGCGCGCCCGGGCTCGCGGTGCCGGGGGCGGAGAAGCAGGTGGCCGCCTGCCTCGGCGACCTCACGACCGCGGGAACGGCCGCCTCGGGCCACACCGTCCCGGCCGACTGGGCCGGGCTGCACGCCGCCGGGACGCGCAACCCGTCCGGGGTCCCGGGCATCCAGCTGGACGGCTACTTCCCCGACACCTCGACGTTCAACGCCAACAACGGCTGGAACCACGACGCCCAGTTCGTCATCCGCCTGCCCGAGCGCTGGAACGGCGGACTCGTCGTCGCCGGCTCGCCCGGCAACCGGCGGCAGTACGCCAACGACTTCACCATCTCCGACTGGGCGCTCGCCAAGGGCTACGCCTACGCAGCGACGGACAAGGGCAACAGCGGCACCGAGTTCTTCAAGGACGGCCGCCGCCCCGGCGACGCCGTCGTCGAATGGAACGAGCGGGTCACGCAGCTCACGCGGGCCGCGAAGAGGGTCGTCGCGCAGCGGTACGGGCGCACCCCGCGCCGCACGTACGCGGCGGGGATCTCCAACGGCGGATACCTCGTCCGCTGGCAGCTGGAGAACCGCCCAGAGCTGTACGACGGCGGCATCGACGCGGAGGGCACGCTCTGGCGCGCCGGCGGCCCGAACCTGTTCACCTACCTGCCGCAGGTGCTGCGCGCCTATCCGGCCTACGCGGCCACCGGCGACCCGTCCGCCCACAAAGCACTCCTGAACGCGGGCCTCGCCCCCGGCTCGGAGTTCCTCTGGCCGTTCCACGACCAGGTCTATTGGGGGCTCACCCAGCGCGTCTACCGCCAGGAATTCGACCCCGCCTACACGGGAGAGGAGGCAGCCTACGACTACGCCACACGTCCGAGGAGCGTCCACCGTGCCGTCGCCCGCGTGGCGCTCACGGGCCGCATCCGCAAGCCCCTGATCACCCTTCACGGCACCTACGACACCCTCCTGCCCATCGGCACCGACTCCGACGTCTACGCGAAGCTCGTCCGCGCCAAGGGAAAGGCGCCCTACCGCTACTACCGCCTGGAAGCCGCCAACCACGTCGACGGCCTCTACGACTCCTTCCCCGACCGCCTGCGCCCGCTCCTGCCGTGCATGCGCACCGCGTTCACGGCCCTGGAGTCCTGGACACAGCACGGCACCACGCCACCGAAGAGCGCCACGCTCCCCCGCCCCGCATCGGGCGACACCGTGAACACCTGCTCCCTCAGCTAGGGGAACACCATGAAACCCACCCCGTTCGTCGCGGCCGCCGCGCTCGCCTTAGCGACCGTCAGCGCGTCGCCCGCGTCCGCGGCCGCCGCCGCGCTTCCCCGCCACTCGATCAGCGCCTCGTACGTCAGCGGCGTCTCGTCCGGCGGCTACATGGCCGACCAGCTCCACATCGCCTACTCCGGGACGTTCCGGGGCGCCGGCATCTTCACCGCCGGGCCCTACCACTGCGCGCGGGGCGACGTGACGACCGCGCAGCTCGCGTGCATGAACGACCTCTACGACGACGCCCCCGCGGAACTGGAGCGGACGGCCCGCGACCGCTCGGCGCAGGGACGTGTGGATCCGGTGAGCAACCTGGCCGGGCACCCGGTGTGGATCTACCACGGGACGAACGACTCGACGGTGAAGCAGTCGGTGAACGACGACCTCGCCGGGTTCTACCAGGACTTCGGGGCCGCCGTCTCCTACACGAGGACCTCGCCGTCCGGGCACGCCTGGGTGAGCCCGCTCGGCCCCAACCCCTGCTCGGCCACCTACACCCCCTACATCAACACGTGCGGCGACGACCCTGAGCGCTCGATGCTGGGGCACCTGTTCGGGTCCGTGGCATCGCCCGCGCCCTCGCCCGGCGGCACGCTCATGGAGTTCGACCAGAACGCCTACGCGCCGGGCGGGAGCGCCTCGTCCATCAGCATGGACGCGACGGGCTTCGCCTACATCCCGGCGAGCTGCCGCTCGGGGACGTGCAGGCTGATGGTGGCGCTGCACGGCTGCCAGCAGGGGCGCGGCGTCGTCGGGAACGCGTTCGCGACGAAGACCCACCTCAACGAGTACGCCGACACCAACGGCATGATCGTCCTGTATCCGCAGGCCACCGCGTCCAGCTGGCTGGGCGGCAACCCGCAGGGCTGCTGGAACTGGTGGGGCTACGGCGGCGACACCGCCTACGACATGAAGGGCGGCAAGCAGGTGGAGACCATCATGCGGATGGTCCACGCCCTCGGCGGCTGACGCCTCACGGGTCGAGTTCGCCGCGTCCCACCCGTCCCAGAAAGGCGGCGAACTCGGCGCCACCGAAGCGGAGAACCGTTCCGGCGGGCGCCTTGGAATCGCGGACGAGCACGACCGGATCCCGGCCGCCGGCGGCAATGCCGGCGGCCAGTTCGACGCATTCGTCACCGGAGGCGCTACGGGTGCTCTTACGCCATTCGAGGGCGGCACCATGAGACGTCGTTGTCATTAACGGAGATTCAATGTTCTGCTAGTACGCCCTGGCGGGCGCGCAACATACGAAGAGGGGGCAGTGGGCGCGTCGGCCATGACCGAAGGCAGAGGTGTGATGAGAACCGGGGTATTACGAACGCCAGGTCACCCGCCGGGTTAGCGGATGAGCGGCGCAGCGGCGAACATGGCGGCGACGGACGCGGCGGACGTGCCGTTCACCGTCCCGGTGACCGATCGACTGACGTATCACTTTCTCATCGCGGTCGACATCGAGGGCTACAGCAAGCTGAGCACGGCGCAGCAGAAACAGGTCCAGCTCGATCTGCACGAGGTCCTGGAGAGCGCGGCGGCCGCGGCCGGTCTCGACCGGCGGGCCTGGCTGCGGCAGGTCGGCGGCGACGGCGAGATGGCGATCCTTCCGCCCGACACCGACGGGCTGCTGGTGCTCTCCCGTGGAGATCATCGCCAAGGGCGCCTCGTTCCGCGGGCACATCCACCGGAGGCCTCGCTGACCGTCAGAGCTTCGCGCGCGTCCAGGCGAGGAGGTCGTCGGCGGGGAGCGCGTTGACGACCCGCGACGCCGGCACCCCGCACCGGGCGGCCCGCTCGCAGCCGAACGGCTGCCAGTCGAGCTGCCCGGGCGCGTGGGCGTCGGAGTCGACGGAGAAGCGGCAGCCCGCCTCCACCGCCAGGCGCAGCAGGCGCTTCGGCGGGTCGAGGCGCTCCGGGCGGGAGTTGATCTCGACGGCGACGTCGTAGGCGGCGCAGGCGTCGAAGACGAGCGCCGCGTCGAACTCCGACTCCGGGCGCAGGCCGCCGCGCCTGCCGCCGGCCTTCACGATGCGCCCGGTGCAGTGGCCGAGGACGTTCACGCGCGGGTTCGCTATCGCCGCGACCATCCGCTTGGTCATGGCGACGCGGTCCATGCGGAGCTTGGAGTGCACGCTGGCGACGACGACGTCGAGGCGGTCGAGGAGCTCGGGCTCCTGGTCGAGCGCGCCGTCCTCCAGGATGTCGACCTCGATGCCGGTGAGGATGCGGAACGGCGCCAGGGAGGCGTTGAGCTCGGCGACGACGTCGAGCTGGCGGCGCAGACGGTCGGCGGACAGGCCGTTCGCGACCTTCAGGCGCGGCGAGTGGTCGGTGAGCGCGAGGTACTCGTGGCCCAGGGAGCGGGCCGTCTCGGCCATCTCCAGGATCGGGGACCCGCCGTCGGACCAGTCGCTGTGGGTGTGCAGGTCGCCCCTGAGAGCGGAGCGGAGCGCGGCCGTGGCCTCGTCCAGCGGCTCCCCCTCGGTGGCCTCCAGCCGGCGCAGGTAGACGGGGGTCTCGCCGCGCAGCGCCTCCTCGATCACCAGGGCGGTGACCTTGCCGATGCCGGGCAGCGCGGTGAGCGTCCCGTCGCGCGCGCGGCCGGCCAGCTCGTCCGGTGCCGTCCTCTCGGCGAGGTCGGCGGCCGTGCGGAACGCCCGCACGCGGTAGGTCGGCTCGTGGGCGCGCTCCAGCAGGAACGCGATGCGGCGCAGGGCTTCGACGGGCTCCACGTCTCGCACCGTACCCAGGTATGACCCGGCACGTCCCACCACGGTGTCATCCGAGCGAGACCGGGGCTCCCTAGCCTGGGGCCCATGGCCGGGGAGAATGTGACGCTGCGCGGCGTCCTGCGGGACGTGCTGCTCGCCGCCGCCGTGACCGGCAGAGCCGAACCGGCGCCGCTGAACCGGCCGTGGCCCCTGCTGCTGCGCTGGACGCGGTACGTCGGGGTGGGGCGGCTGCCCTACGGGCTGGTGGCGAACCTGTTCGGGCTGGCCCTCACCGCCGGGCTCGTCGCCGGGACGGTGTCGCTGCTGTCCACCGAGACGATGCGGCGCGGCCTCTACGTCTCCGACGGGACGAAGTTCTTCATCGCCGTCGCGGTGACGGCGCCACTGGCGCTGCGGGACCGCCACCCGCTCGGCGCGTGGCGGCTGAGCTTCCTGGCGATGGCGCTGATCGACGTCGGCGACTGGCTGACCGTCCCCTACGTCCCGGCGGGCTCGTTCGCGGCGGTCGCGACCCTCTACACGGTCGCGGTGCGCTGCTCGCGCGACGTCACGCTGGGCGTCGCGATCATCTCGTTCGCCGGAGTGTGGATCAAGGACCCGGCGTCCGGGGCCGGGGCGTCGGTGCTGCTCCTGCTGCCGCTGGCGGTGGGGTACGCGGTCCGCGTCCGGCAGACGTCGCGGCGCGAGCTGGCCGAGCAGGAGAAGCGGCACCAGGACGCCGAGGCGGTGCTGACCGAGCGGCAGCGGATCGCGCGGGAGCTGCACGACGTCGTCGCCCACCACATGTCGATGATCGCCATCCAGGCGGAGGCCGCCCCGTACAAGGTCGAGACCGTCCCGGACGAGACGCGCCGCGACCTCGCCGAGATCCGCGCGACCGCGCTGGACGCGCTGACGGAGCTGCGCCGCATCCTCGGCGTGCTGCGCTCGGAGGACGGCGCCGACACCGCCCCGCAGCCCAGCCTGGAGCGGCTGGACGAGCTCGTCGGCAACGCGCGCGGCGCCGGGCTGCGCGTCGAGACCCGGCTGGACGGCGACCTGGCGGGACTGCCCCCCGGCGTGGGCCTCACCGCGTACCGGATCCTCCAGGAGGCGCTGAGCAACGCCATGCGGCACGCGCCCGGTTCCCGCGTCGAGGTCGAGGCGTCCTGCGAGGGCGGCATAGTGTGGCTCGGCGTCGTCAACGGTCCGCCCGCGGGCGGGCCGGGGTCCGTTCCGCCGCTTCCCGGCGGCGGCCACGGGCTGGTCGGGATGCGGGAGCGGGCCGCCGCGCTGGGCGGCGAGCTGACCGCCCGCCCCACGTCCGAGGGAGGATTCGCCGTGACCGCATCGCTGCCGGTGAAGGCGCGGGAGGCGACGTGACGATCCGGGTCGTGATCGTCGACGACCAGGGGATGGTGCGCACCGGCTTCGGCGTGCTGCTGAACGCCCAGCCCGACATCGAGGTCGCGGGCGAGGCCGCGGACGGCGCGGAGGGGCTGCGCCGCGTCGCCGAGGTGCGCCCCGACGTGGTGCTGATGGACGTGCGGATGCCGGTCATGGACGGCCTGGAGGCGACCCGCCGGCTGCTCGCCGGCGCCGGGGACGGCGCCCCCAAGGTCCTCATGCTGACGACGTTCGACCTGGACGACTACGTCTACGAGGCGCTGCGGGCCGGCGCCAGCGGGTTCCTGCTCAAGGACGCGTCCGCGACCGAGCTCGCCGACGCGGTGCGGGTGGTGGCGGCGGGCGACGCGCTGCTGTCCCCGTCGGTGACGCGGCGGCTCATCGCGGAGTTCTCCCGGCTCGGGGGCCCGCGCGCGCCGTCCCGCAAGCGGCTGGAGGAGCTGACCGAGCGGGAGACCGAGGTGCTCGCGCTGGTGGCGCGCGGCCTGTCCAACGGCGAGATCGCCGGGCGGCTCGTCGTCGCCGAGCAGACCGTCAAGACGCACTTCGGGCGGATCCTGATGAAGCTCGGGCTGCGCGACCGCCCGCAGGCGATCGTCTACGCCTACGAGGTGGGGCTGGTGCGGCCCGGCGACTGACGCCGGCCGCGTCCTGTCATACCGGGGGCTCATCCCGTCATACCGGGGGCGCACGGCACGGGACGGCACCGTCGGCCGATGCGCGCTGACACGTCCGATTCCTACCTTCCTGATCAGTGCTCCACTCCACTGACCAGGAAGGAACCGCCGGATGCCCAGCGTTCGCAGGACCGTCGCCGCCGTTTCGGTGCTGGCCGCGGCCGGCTCGACGGCCGCCGCGGGGCACGCCGAGGTGTACGCGCCGCCGGCACCGGCCCCCGCCCTGTCGGCGCCGGCTCTCGACGCCCGCTTCCAGGCGGCCGGCCGGGACATCACGCGCGCCCTGGCCACCGCGGCGCGCGTCCATGACGAGGGGCGGACGCGGGCCCTGTCCGCCTTCGCGGGGCCGGACCGGCGGTTCCTGTCGTTCGACGCGCGAGGCGGCGGGCGCGCTGTGGAGGTCCTGGGCGACCTCAGGCACGCCGACCGGATCGCGGTGGTCGTGCCCGGCGCGGACAACTCGCTGGCCAACTACGACTCGCCCAAGTTCGTCGGCGGCGGCAGCCGGGCGCTCTACCGGCAGGCCCGCGCCGCCGCGCCCGGCGCGCGGATCGCCGTCATCGCCTGGCTCGGCTACGACTCCCCCTCGACGCTGAGCGCCGACGCCCTGACCAGCGGACGTGCGGAGAAGGGCGCGCGGGGTCTCCAGCGCCTCCTCGCGGGCGTGCACGCGGTGAACGGGCGGGCCCGGTTCGCCCTGCTCTGCCACAGCTACGGCTCGGTGGTCTGCGGCAGGGCCGCCCGGCGCCTGGCGCCCCTGCCGGTGGACGACATCGTCCTGTTCGGCAGCCCCGGCACCACCCTGCGCCGCGTCTCCGACCTCAGGACGCCGGCGCGGGTCTGGGCGGGGCGGGCGAAGGGCGACTGGGTGAGGTACGTCCCCCACGTCCGGTTCGCCGGGCTGGGGTTCGGCGCCGATCCCGTCTCGCCCGGCTTCGGCGCCCTGCGCTTCGACGCCGGGACGGGTCCCCACAGCGGCTACCTGAAGCCCGGCTCCCTCGCGCTGCGCAACCTCGCCCTGATCGCTCTCGGCCGCGACGCGGAGGTCACCCGTGCCTGAGGACCGGAGCCCCGGCGAAGACGAGAACCGCGACCGGGCCGTGGACGCCCGGCAGACGCTCACCGTGTTCTACCTCATCGGTGGATACTCGGCGTGGTTCCTCTGCGTCTACGTGGCGACTCTGCTGCACGGGCCCTGACCCCGCCGGCCGCGACACGCCCGGGCGCGATCGGCCGTCGCGGCGGCCAACCGGTCCGCGATGGCGATCTACCTCTGGCACCAGCCCGCATTGCTCACCGTCACCGTGGGGCCACTTTTCGCGTTCGGTAGCCTTGAGGGGTCGCACACCGTTCCCGACCAGCCGGAATGGATCGCCGAGCGCCTCGCGTGGCTGGTCGCCCCCGGCGGCGCGCTCGCCGCCGGCGGGGCACTGGCCGCCGCCTTACCGCGACCGCGGCGGCACGCGCGGAACACGATCGCGGGGAACCAACCCGGTCCCCGGCCCGTACTTCACCAGAGGCGTCTCCTGATCCACCGGGGGGTGAGCCCGACACGCTGAACGATCTTCGATGGTAGAAAGGCGCCGATGCCGCCGCACCTCACGACGACCTCGCCGCGCCCCGCGCGACGGCGCGCCCGCCGCTTCCGCCGGGCCACCGCCGCCGCCGCGTCCATCGGGGTGGTGATGATGACGACCGCCGGGACGGGCCATGCCGACCCCTACGCGGCGCCCGTCGCGGTCCCCGGGATGGCGCCGTCGACGCTGGACGTCCGGTACGCCGCCGAGCGCCGCTCCATCGAGGAGGCCCTCAAGACCGCGGAGAAGCTCGGCGACACCGACCGGCGGAGAACGCTGGGCGCGTTCCTCCAGCCCGGACGCCGGTTCCTCTACTTCGACCCGCGCGGCCGCGGGCGGGCCATCGAGGTCGTCGGCGACCTCACCCGGGCACGGCGCGTCGCGGTGCTCGTCCCCGGCGCGGACACCACGCTCTCCGCGTTCGACAAGCGGGGCGGCAAACCCTGGTCGACGCCCGGCGGGGGCGCGCGCGCCGTCTACCAGCAGGCCCGCTCCCTGTCGCCCCAGCCCGGACTGGCGGTCGTCGCCTGGCTCGGCTACGCGGCGCCCAAGACGTTCAGCAGCGACGTCCTCACCGCCGAGCGGGCCGCCGAGGGCGCCGTCCAGCTCCGCAAGTTCATGAAGGGCGTCCACCAGGTCAACCCGGGCGCCAGCGTGGGCCTCCTCTGCCACAGCTACGGCTCGGTGGTCTGCGGCCGGGCCGCCCTGGGCGGCTCCAACGGCGCCGCCTGGAGGCAGGTCACCGACATCGCCCTCTACGGCAGCCCGGGGACGACCACGTGGTCGGCGTCCAGGCTGGGCGGGTCGACCCGGGTGTGGGCGGGCCGGGGCGCGACCGACTGGATGGAGGACGTCCCGCACGTGCGGTTCCTCGGGCTCGGGCTCGGCCCCGACCCGGTCTCCGCGAGGTTCGGCGCCCGGGTCTTCGACGCCGGGCACGGAGGCCACAGCGACTACCTCGCCCCGGGCTCGGCGTCGCTGCGCAACCTCACCGACATCGCGCTCGGACGCGCCTCCGCGGTGACCCCCGGCTGACCCGGTTTGAGCGCTTCCGGCCAGGACACCGCGGGTGGAGTGGCACTCTGTTGGGGTGAACACCGCGAACGAGGCCGAGATCCGCGAGCAGACCACCCAGCGTCTGGAGAAGGCGATGGGGACGTTCGGCACCGCGGCGCTGACCAGCATGGAGGAGCAGCTCCCCTGGTTCCGGCGCATGCCCGCCGACCAGCGCTCCTGGATCGGCCTCGTGGCGCAGGCCGGCATCGCCGCGTTCGTGGAGTGGTTCAAGAGCAACGAGCGCACCCGCCCCGCCATCGCCGGCGAGGTGTTCGGCACCGCGCCCCGCGAGCTGCTGCGCTCCATCAAGCTCCAGCACACCATCGACATGATCCGCGTCATCATCGACGTGGTGGAGACCCGGCTGGACGAGCTGGCCGCGCCCGGCGGCGAGGCCCAGCTGCGCGAGGCCATCCTGCGCTACACCCGCGACGTGGCGTTCGGCGCCGCCCAGGTCTACGCCCGCGCCGCCGAGACGCGCGCCGCCTGGGACGCCCGCCTGGAGGCCCTCGTCGTCAACGCGGTGCTGCGCGACGAGGTCGACGACGGCATGCACTCCTGGGCCGCCGCGCTCGGCTGGACGTCCAAGCCCGTCACCGTCATCGCCGGCTTCACCCCGGAGGACGAGGAGCCCGAGGTCACCATCGACCAGATGCAGCTGGCCGCGCGCCGCGCTCGCGCCGACGTGCTGGCCGGCGTGCAGGGGCACCGGGTCGTGGTGATCGTCGGCGGTGACACCGACCCCATGGACGCCGCCCGCCCGATCGCCGCCAAGTGCGGGCCCGGCCCGGTCGTCGTCGGCCCGCAGGTCGCCGACCTCTACGAGTCCACGGTCTCCGCCCGCGCCGCCGTCGCCGGGCTGCGCGCCGCGTCCGGGTGGCCGGACGCGCCCCGCCCCGTCCTCGCCACCGAGCTCCTCCCCGAGCGCGCCCTCGACGGCGACGACGACGCGCGCGGCTACCTGGTGGAGAGCGTCTACAACCCGATGCTCGCCGCCGGCGCCCCGCTCCTGGACACGCTCACCACCTACCTCGAACAGGGATCGTCGCTGGAGGCCACCGCCCGGCTCCTGTTCGTCCACCCCAACACCGTCCGCTACCGGCTGCGCCGCGTCGCCGAGCTGACCGGCCTGGCCCCCACCGACGGCCGCAACGCCTTCACGCTCCGCATCGCCCTGGTCCTCGGCCGCTTCCACGCCCGCGCCGCCAGGACGACCGGGTAGCGAGGACGGCCGGGTAGCGAGGACGGCCCGGGAGTGAGGAGCGTCGCACCGAGGGTCTCAGCCGGGGCTACAGGCGCTCACCAGGGTTTCTTGTAGGGGTCGTACAAAGCGCCAAGACCAAAGTTCGTCGTGATCGGCATCGTGGGCGCGGGCACATGACGGCAGGCTGGACGCTGTGATTCTCCTCGCATCGCCCGGCCAGGGCGCCCAGACCCCCGGCTTCCTGCAGCCATGGCTAGAGAAACCCGGCGTCGCCGACCGGTTCGCCTGGTGGTCGGCGGTCACGGGTCTGGACCTGGTGCGCTACGGGACGTCCGCGGACGCCGAGGAGATCCGCGACACCGCGGTCGCGCAGCCGCTGCTGGTCGCCGCCGCGATCGCCGCGTCCGAGGCCCTCTACGACGGCGCCCCGGGCGGCCGGACCGGGCCCGACGCCGTCGCCGGTCACAGCGTCGGCGAGCTGGCCGCCGCCGCGATCGCCGGGGTGCTCACCCCCGAGGCCGCACTGGTCCTCGTCCGGGAGCGGGGCCGGGCGATGGCCGAGGCCGCCGCCGTCACCGAGACCGGCATGACGGCCGTGCTCGGCGGCGACGCCGACGAGGTCCTCGCCGCGATCGACAAGCACGGCCTCACCCCCGCCAACGTCAACGGCGCCGGCCAGGTCGTCGCCGCCGGGACGACCGAGCGCCTCGCGAAGTTCGCCGACGAGCCGCCCGCCAAGGCGCGCCTGCGGCCGCTGTCGGTCGCGGGCGCCTTCCACACCGAGCACATGGAGCCCGCCGTCGGCGCCCTGCGCCGCCTCGCGCCCGGCGTGCCCGTCGCCGACCCGCGGGCGAAGCTGCTCCAGAACCGCGACGGCGCCGTCGTCGAGAGCGGCCGCGAATTCGTCGCCCGGCTCGTCGAGCAGGTCAGCGCCCCCGTCCGCTGGGACGCGTGCATGGCGACCATGCGCGAGCTCGGCGTCACCGCGATCATCGAGCTGCCGCCCGCCGGGACGCTCGTCGGGCTGGCCCGGCGCGAGCTGAAGGGAATCGAGCTGGTCGCCCTCAAGACCCCCGCCGACCTGGACAAGGCCCGCGAGCTGATCGAGGCGGACGCGTCATGACCGCCGGACTCACCATCCCCGAGGCGGCGCCCGGCGCCCGCGTCCTCGCGTTCGGCGACTACCGCCCCGCCCGCATCGTCACCAACGACGACCTCGCGCGCACCGTCGACACCAACGACGAGTGGATCCGCAGCCGCGTCGGCATCTCCGAGCGGCGCATCGCCGGCGACGACGAGGGCATCGTCGAGCTCGGCGTGCACGCCGCCGGCAAGGCGCTGGCGAACAGCGGCCTCGCGCCCTCCGACATCGACCTGGTGATCCTGGCGACCTGCTCGGCGGAGACGCCGATGCCGGGCCACGCCGCGCAGGTCGCGCACCGCCTCGGCATCGAGGCGCCCGGCGCCTTCGACCTCAACGCCGCCTGCGCCGGCTTCTGCTACGCGCTCGGCACCGCCAGCGCCGCGGTCCGGGCCGGCAGCGCCCGCAACGTGCTGGTGGTCGGCGCCGAGAAGATGTCCCAGTGGATCGACTGGACCGACCGCTCCACCTGCATCATCTTCGCCGACGGCGCGGGCGCGGCGGTCGTCGCGCCCAGCGAGGCGCCCGGGATCGGCCCCGTCGTGTGGGGCAGCGCCGGCGACAAGTACGACAAGATCATCATTGATGACCGCAACTCGTTCATCCGGCAGGAGGGGCAGGCGGTCTTCCGCTGGGCCACCACCGCCATCGCGCCGATCGCGCTCCAGGCGTGCGAGCGGGCCGGGGTCAAGCCCGAGGAACTCGCCGCCGTCGTCCCGCACCAGGCCAACCTGCGGATCATCGAGGCGATCGCCCGCAAGGTGAAGGCGTCCAACGCCGTCGTCGCCACCGACATCGTGGAGTCCGGCAACACCTCGGGCGCCTCGATCCCGCTGGCGCTGTCCCGAATGATCGAACGCGGCGACGTGCCGTCCGGCGCCCCGGCCCTGCTGGTCGGGTTCGGCGCCGGGCTGTCCTACGCTGCCCAAGTCATCCAGATCCCGTAGGCCGTCACGCCTGCTCGCAGGCTCTGGACCAACCCACCGAAGGAGAACCCTGAACATGAAAGCAGTCGCCACCGAACAGGAGATCTTGGACGGCCTCGCCGAGATCATCGACGAGATCGTCGGGATCGACAAGTCCGAGGTGACCCCGGAGAAGAACTTCATCGACGACCTCGACATCGACTCCCTGTCGATGGTGGAGATCGCGGTGGCCGCCCAGGACCGGTTCAACGTCGAGATCCCCGACGACGAGCTGCGCAACCTGAAGACGGTCAAGGACGTCGTCAACTTCGTCCAGAACCTGCAGAGCTGAGCCGCGGGAGGGCGCGCCGCCACCCGGGAGGCGGCGCGCCCTTCCTCCTCCCCTCACAGTCCGCAAGGAGCACGCACTATGAGCAAGAGCCAGACCAGGGTCGTCGTGACCGGTCTCGGTGCAACGACCCCACTCGGCGGCGACATGCCGTCGACCTGGTCCGCCCTGCTCGCCGGCGAGTCCGGTATCCGCAAACTGGACTGGGAGGGGGTCGAGGACCTGCCGGTCCAGTTCGCCGCGACCCTGAAGGTCGACCCGTCCGAGGTGATGCCGAAGCAGAACCTGCGGCGGCTCGACCGCAACCAGGCGATCGCGCTGATCGCGGCGCGGGAGGCGTGGACGTCCGCCGGGTTCGCCGTGCCGGCGGGCGGCAAGGGGCAGAAGGGCATGGAGCGCCCCGGGGTCGAGGGCGGCTACACCGTGGACGGCGAGCGCCTCGGCGTGGTGCTGTCCAGCGGCATCGGCGGCCTGCACACCGCCCTCAACAGCTATGACGTCTTCCGGGAGAAGGGCTGGTCGCGGGTCTCGCCCTTCACCGTCCCGATGCTGATGCCGAACGGCGCCTCCGGGCACGTCGGCATCGAGTTCGGCGCGATGGCCGGCTCGCACGCGCTGGTCAGCGCCTGCGCGTCCAGCGGCGAGGCCGTCGGGTACGCCATCGACATGATCCGCGCGGGCCGCGCCGACGTGGTGATCTGCGGCGGCACCGAGTCGTGCATACACCCGCTGCAGATGGCCTCGTTCGGGGCCATGCGCGCGATGTCGACCCGCAACGAGGAGCCGTCGCGCGCGTCCCGCCCCTACGACAAGAACCGCGACGGCTTCGTGCTCGGCGAGGGCGCCGCCGTGATGATCCTCGAATCCGAGGAGCACGCCCGCGCCCGCGGCGCGGAGATTCACGGCATCGCCGCGGGCTGCGGCTACTCCGGCGACGCCTACGACATCGTGCTGCCCGACCCGTCCGGCTCGGGGCAGGCCAAGGCGATGCAGCGGGCCCTCAAGGACGCGGGCCTGGAGCCCTCCGACCTGGTGCACATCAACGCGCACGCCACCTCCACGCCCGCCGGGGACGTCGCGGAGCTCGCCTCCATCAAGGCGGGGCTCGGCGAGGAGGCCGCGCGCCAGGTGGTCATCACCGCGACCAAGTCGATGACCGGGCACCTGCTCGGCGGCGCGGGCGCGCTTGAGTCGATCTTCACGGTCCTCGCGCTCAAGGAGGGCCGCGTCCCGTTCGTGGCCAACCTGGAGGACCTCGACGACGAGGTCGACCTCGACATCGCGCGCGACGAGCCGCGCAAGCTCCCGGACGGTCCGGCGGCGGCGCTCAACAACTCGTTCGGATTCGGCGGGCACAACGTGTCGGTCGCCTTCCAGCGCGCTCTCTGACGGTCCTCGTCGAACGGCCCGGCCGGGTTCTCCCGCCGGGCCGTTCGCGCATGCGCAGGCCCCGCGCGTGCGCACCCGTCCCGCCGCCGAGGGCCGGCCGTGACCGCTGCGGCCTCTGATCGGGGCCTACGGGACCCTGAGGGTGACGAGCGCGATGTCGTCGCGCGGCACGCCGTTCTGGAAACCGACGACGCGGTCGACGATCCGGCCGGTGATGGCGCCTGCGTCGAGGCCCCGCGCGTCGGACAGCAGCCCGGCGAGCCGGTCCTCGCCGAAGAACTCCCGGTCGCGGCGCGCCTCGCTGACGCCGTCGGTGAAGAACAGGACGGAGTCGCCGGACCGCAGCTCCACGGACTCGTCGGCCAGCACCACGTCGTCGAGTATGCCGAGCAGGTCGCCGGGGCGGCCGACGCGCCGCACCTCCCCGGAGGAGGCGACCAGAAGCGGCGCGGGATGACCGCCGAGCGAGACGGTGAGGAGCGGCTTGCCGTGCGGGCCGCACTCGATGCCCGCGTAGACGGCGGTGCAGAACCGCTCCGCGCCGTGGCCCAGCAGGGACGAGTTCAGCTTCCGCAGGACGTCGGCGGGCGACTCGGTCTCCGTGGCGACCGCCCGCACCGTGTACCGGGCCAGGCTCGTCACCACCGCGGCCCCGGCCCCCTTGCCGCACACGTCCCCCAGCACCAGCCCCCACCGGGTGGGAGAGATCTCGAACAGGTCGTAGAAGTCCCCTCCCACCTCGTCGCCGGCGCCGGCCGGGCGGTAGGCGCCGCCCGCCTCCAGTCCGGGGACGAGCGGCAGCGCGGGCGGGATGAAGCTGCGCTGCAGGGTCTCGGCGAGCTGCCGGGCGCGGGCCTCCGAGTCCCGCGCGCGCCGGCGGGCGTGCAGGAGCTCCCGCTCGTACTCCCGGCGGTCGATGGCGCGGAAGACGCACACCCGGACGGCGGGGGCCCCGTCCGGTTCCTCCGGGCGCAGCGTCGAGTTGACCAGCACGGGCAGCCGCTCGCCGTCCGCGCACTTCAGGTCGACGGCGATCTCGTGGACCTCGCCCTGCATGGTCAGCAGCGGCGCGAAGTGCGTCTCGTAGTAGATGCGGTCCCCGACGGGGAGCAGCTCCTGGAAGCGCGTGCCGTCGAGCAGGTCGTCGGCGCGGTAGCCCGTCCAGTCCAGGAACGTCTGGTTGACCCTGGTGATCGTCCCGGGCGGGCGCAGCGACAGGTAGCCGCAGGGCGCGTGCTCGTAGAGGTCCCGGAGGCGGGCGAGTTCGTCATCCGCGCCGGACATCGGGGCCACTCGGAGCCTTCCGCAGAAAGGCCTTGATCGCCGCGATCGTCTCCTCGGGCGCGCTCAGGTTGGGGCAGTGCCCCGTCGCGCGCAGCCGCACCAGCTCGCTTCCGGGGATGGCGCGGTGCACGTAGTCCCCCACCGCCTCCGGGGCGATGATGTCCTCCGAGCACTGCAGGAGCAGGGTCGGGACGCTCAGCCCGGGCAGGTCGGCCCGGTTGTCGGACAGGAAGGTCACGCGCGCGAACTGCCGCATGACGTCGGGATCGGTGCGGCAGAAGGCGTTGGTCAGCTCCCGGCCCAGCTCGGGCCGCTCCGGATTCCCCATGATCAGCGGCGCCATCCGGCTGGACCAGCCGAGATGGTTGCTCTCCAGCGACTCCAGGAGCTCGGTGATGTCGGCGCCGGTGAACCCGCCGACGTACTCCCCGTCGTCGACGTAGCGGGGCGAGGGGCCGACCAGCACCAGACGGGCGAAGCGACCGGGCTCCTTGTTCGCCGCCAGCACCCCGATCATCGCGCTGACGGAGTGCCCGACGAAGATCACGTCGTGCAGGTCCAGCTCGTGGACGATGTCCAGCACGTCCTCGGCGTAGGCCTCCAGGGTGCCGTACCGGTCGGCCGAGTAGGCCGACATGTCCGAGTTCCCCAACCCGACGTGGTCGAAGAGGAGGACCCGATGGTCGGCCTCGAAGGCCGGCGCGGTGAGCCGCCACATCGTCTGGTCGCAGCCGAACCCGTGCGCGAAGAGCATGGGCTGCCCCGACCGTCGGCCCAGGTCCTGCACGTTGTTGCGGGTCAAAGCGGACACCTCCCCAACGTGCCCCGGGCTCCCCGTTTCCACACCTCACGGGGCCGCCCGGCGGCGGGCGTGCTCGCCTCCCGGCCACGGGAGCGTACGAGTCGCGGGACGGGTACGCGCTCCGGGCGGGCGGCGCCGGCCGCGCCGCGGGACCGTCAGACGGCGGCGTGCAGCCAGCGGACGGGGGCGCCGTCGCCGGCCCGGCGGAAGGGCTCCAGCTCGTTGTCCCACGGCGTGCCGAGCAGCCGGTCGAGCTCCTGCTCCAGCGTGGCCTTGCCGACGGCGGCGTTCGCCATCACCGCGCGGAGCCGGTCCTCGGGGACCATGATGTCGCCGCTGGCGCCGATGACCCCCGTGAACACCCCGAGGGTCGGGGTGAAGCTGAAGCGGACGCCGTCGGTGCCGGGCGTCGGATCCTCGGTGGCCTCGAACCGCACCAGTTTCCAGTTGCGCAGCGCGGAGGTGATGCCCGCGGCGGTGCCGGGCCTGCCCTCCCAATGAAGCTCGGCGCGCAGCGTTCCGGGCGCGGCCGGCTGATCTGCCCACTCAAGGGAAACGGGCACCCCGAGAACACCTGCGGCGGCCCACTCGATGTGCGGGCTCAGCGCAGGTGGCGCGGAGTGGACGTAAAAAACGCCACGTGCGGTCACCGGACCTCCTGGATCTGTACCGAGGCTCGTCTTCCCCTACGGCCTCGTACGTCCCAAGTCGGCGTCCGCGTCCCTCATTGTGCATCATCGGCCGGAGTCGCACCACCGTGAGTTCGCAGTTTGTTGAACGCTTGAACACAGGATGCACATCGTTCACCCGGCGCCTCCGTCAAGATCCACTATTGCGAGGGGGACGCGGGTGTGCCTCCCCTCCCGGGTGAGACTCGTCACGCATGCCACCATCGGCCATCTTCCGCTCGTTCCAGGCACGGAGCGTCATCGGTTCGCCACGATGAGCGAAAGGGTCGGTTCGGCGGAGGCGAGGCTCGATGTTCGATCAACAGGCGCGGCTGGAGCGGGTGCTGGCCCGGCATGCGGACGCGGTCGTCGTGGAGCCGCTGCCGGGGCGGCCGGCGCTGATCCGCCGGGACGAGATCCTGGTCGCGGGGCGGGACGCCGGCGCGGCCGAGTCGCTGGTCCGGCGCTGGTACGACTCGCGCGACGACGAGGGCGGCGTCACGCGGCTGCGGCTGCGC
The DNA here is from genome assembly GCF_040653135.1 of Actinomadura sp. NPDC048021. Taxonomy (NCBI): domain Bacteria; kingdom Bacillati; phylum Actinomycetota; class Actinomycetes; order Streptosporangiales; family Thermomonosporaceae; genus Actinomadura; species Actinomadura sp. NPDC048021. The sequence goes on along the minus strand of NZ_JBEZJQ010000023.1, from coordinate 12,594 downwards.
GCCCCCGCGAAGGTCGACGTGTGCGAGCTCGCGGCCGTCCTCGGCAGCGCCGACCGGCGGCACCGGAGGCTGAGTGCGGCGCCGAACCACCTCGTCCTCGGCCAGCCGATGTGGTGGAGCGGGCCCGCGGACCTGCCCCGCCCCGCCCCTCCCGTGCCCGCGCCGCGGGGCGGCCCGGTCCGGCGGGACGTGACGGTCGCGATCCTGGACACCGGCCTGTCGCCGCACCCCTGGTACGAGGGCGAGGAGTGGTACCGCGAGCAGCGCGACGAGGTGGCGGAGGTCCTGGACGCCGATCTGGACTTCGCGCTGGACGCGCAGGCGGGGCACGGCACGTTCATCGCGGGCGTGGTGCTGTCCCAGGCGCCGTCCGCCGTCCTGCGGGCCCGCCGCGTCATCGACGGCCACGGGATCGGCGACGAGCTGGACGTGATCCGAGCGCTGGAGTGGCTCGCCGCCTGGGGCCGCGCCGACGTCGTCAACCTCTCGCTCGGCTGCCACACCTACGACGACCGCCCTTCGCCGGTGCTCTCCCAGGCGGTCGCGGCGCTCGGCCGCCGCACGGTCGTCGTGGCGTGCGCGGGGAACGCGGCGACGGACCGCCCGTTCTGGCCCGCCGCGATGAAGCCGGTCATCGGCGTCGCCGCGCTGGACGGCGACGACCGGGCCTGGTTCTCCAACCACGGCTGGTGGGTGGACGCGTGCGCGCAGGGCGTCGGCGTGGCCAGCGCCTTCGTCCGGTTCGACGGCCCCCGCCCCGCGGCGAGCGGTTCCGATCCCGACCGGTTCGACGGCTACGCCACATGGAGCGGGACGTCGTTCGCGACGCCGGTCGTGGCGGGGCGGATCGCCGCCCTCGCCGCGCACGAGGACATCGGGGCGGCCGAGGCGGCCGATCGCGTGCTCGATCCCGCGCGCCACCCGGTGCTTCCGGGTCTCGGCACCGAAGTGCACAGCGCGTCATCGATCGATGCCATAGGGTGAAGGGGGAGCGGGGGGCCTCAGGAGGAGACTTCGGTGGCCCGTAGGGACGATACGGACGAGCTGATAATCCGGGCACGCGACGGCGACGGCGACGCGTGGGCCCGGCTGGTCGAGCGGCACAGCGGGCTGCTGTGGTCGATCGCTCGCTCGTACGGTTTGAACGACGCCGACGCGGGCGACGCGGTGCAGACCACGTGGCTGCGGCTGGTGGAGCGGATCGACGAGCTCCGCGAGCCCGCCGCGGCGACATGCTGGCTGGCCACGACGGCGCGCCACGAGAGCTTACGGCTGGCGCGCCGGCGCGGCCGTGCGCTCCCGTCCGTGCCCGCGCCGCGCGAACCGGAGCCCGATCCGGCGCGGGTGGTCGCGGCGCGCGAGCGGCTCGGCCTGGTCGGCGCGGCGCTGGAGCGGCTGCCGCTGCGCTGCCGGACGCTGCTGCGGCTGTTCGCGCTCGCGCCGAGCCACGCCGAGCTGGCCGCCGCCCTCGGGATCCCCGTCGGCAGCGTGGGCCCGACGCGGGCGCGCTGCCTGGAGTCGCTGCGGAGGCTGGTCTCGTGAACGACGACGAGCTGATGGCGGGAGTCCGCGCGACGTTCCAGATCCTCGACCCGGTGCCGGCGGCCGTGCTCGCGGCGGCCCGCGCGTCGATCGCTTGGCGGGCGCCGGCCGCGCGGCTGGCGGAACTGGAGCACGACCTGGGCGGCCGCGCGGCGGGGGTGCGGGGCGGCCCGGCCCGGACGCTGACCTTCACCTGCCCGGACGCGGCGGTCGAGATCGAGGTGGCGCCGGACGGCCGGTTCCGGGAGATCCACGGGCGGCTCGTCCCGCCCGCGGCGGCGCTCGTCGAGGTCCGCCACCGCGACCTGCCGCCGGGCGGGATCACGGCGCGCACGGAGCCGGCGGGGATGTTCTGGCTGCCGCGCGTGCCGGCCGGGCTGGTGAGCCTGATCCTGCGGCTGGACGACGGCACGTCGATCGTCACGAGCTGGATCCGGCTGTGACCGGACGGGACGAATGAGCGGGCCGGACGAATGAGCGGGCGGGATGAAGGCGTCCTGCTGTGGATGGCGGCGACGGATCCCGCGACCGCCTTCACGCGGGCGCTCGCGCTGCTGGAGGACGGCGGCGGGATCCTGCCGCTGCGCGTGGCCGGTCTGGCCGCCAAGGAGCTGGGCAGGCTCGACGAAGGCCTCGCCTTCCTCCGGCGCGCCCTGGAACTGGCCTCCGGGTCCGACGCGTACGCGGCGGCGCAGGTGCGGATGAACCTCGTCGGGCTGCTCACGGCGAGCGGCGACGTCACCGAGGCGCTCGCCCAGGCGAGGCGGGCGGAGACCGTCCTGCACGGGCCCGACGCCGACCGCCTGGCCGCGAACAAGGCGGGCGCTCTGGCACGGGCCGGACGTCTGGAAGAGGCGCACGACGTCGCGGTGCGGGCCTTGCCCCGCTTACGCGCGGGGCACGACCCCGCCGCGCTCAGCGGTCTGCTCACCAACCTCGGCCTGGCGCGGGTGTTCCGCGGTGACTACGACGGCGCGGAGGAGGCGCTGGCCGAGGCCGTCGCCGTCGGCGAGGCCGCCGCGTTACGCCACCAGACGGCCATGGCGAAGGGGAACCTGGCCTTCACGGTGTCGCGGCGGGGGGACGTCCCGCGCTCGCTCCGTCTCTTCGCGGAGGCCGAGCAGGGCCTGACCGGTGAGCGCCTGGCGCAGTGCCGGTTCGACCAGGCGGAGACGCTCATCATGGCGGGTCTGCCGGGCGAGGCGCGTCCCGTCCTCACCGCCGCCCTGGACGCGGCCACCGCGAACGGGTACCGGTGCGACACGGCCGACGGATACCTGCTCCTCGCCCACGCCGAACTGGCCGACGGCAACGCGGAGGAGGCCACGGTGGCGGCGGAGCTGGCCCGCACGACGTTCACCGAACAGCAGCGCACCGGATGGGCGCTGCTGGCCGAGCACGTGCTGCTCAAGGCCCGGTGGGCGTCCGGTGAACGCTCCCCCGTCCTGCTGCGTTCGGCCGCGGCCGCGGCGGAACGGCTGGACGCCGGCGGCTGGGCGGACGCCGCCGACGAGGCCCGCATCGTCGCCGCGCGCGTGGCGCTGTCGCTGGGCCGGCCGGCGGGGCATCTGCTGGCCTCCGTCCGGCGGACGAGCGGCCCGGCCTCGGGCAGGATCGCCGCCTGGCACGCGACGGCCCTCGAACACTCCTCCCGCGACGCCCGCAAGGGCGCGCTGGCGGCGGTCAAGGCAGGGCTTGAGGTGACCGAGGAGCACGCGGAGGCCCTGGACGCGCTCGACCTGCGCGCCCGCGCGGCGGGGCTCGCCGCGGAGCTGGCGGAGCTCGGGCTCCGCCTGTCCGGGTCGGCGCGGGAACTGCTCGCCGTGGAGGAGCGGCGTCGGGCGATCGCCCGGCCGGTCCGCGTCCGCCCGCCCAAGGACCCCGAGCGTGCCGCGGCGCTGACCGCGCTGCGCGCCCTCAGCGTCGACCGCACGGCCGACACCGCCCGCGGCGGGGCCCCGCCCGCGCCGCTCGCGGACCGCGCCGCGCTGGAGGCGGACCTGACGGCGCTGGAGGCGAAGATCCGCGACCGGACGCGCCGCCGCCCGTCCGGCGCGTCGCCGGGACGCCCCGCCGCGGCCGGCGCGGTCGCCGCCGCGCTCGGCGACCGCGCCCTCGTCGAGCTGATCGCGATCGGGGACGAGCTGCACGCCGTCACCGTCGCGCGGGGCCGCACCCGCCGCCACCGCCTCGGCGCGGGCGACGCGGCGCGCCGCGAGACCGGCCTGCTCCGCTTCGCCGCGTGCCGCCTCGCCGAGGACGGCGGGCCGCCGGCGCCGTCCTCGCTCACGGGCGCGGCCGAGCGCCTCGACCGCCTCCTGCTCGCACCGCTCTCCCCCGTCCTCGGCGACCGCGAGCTGGTCATCGCCCCGACGGGGGTCCTCCACGGCCTGCCGTGGGCGGCGCTCCCGTCCCTGGCGGGGCGCCCGTTCACGGTCGTCCCGTCCGCCGGGGCCTGGCTTCACGCCCGCACGCGCGCCCCGTCCGGCGGGCGCACCGTCCTCGTGGCGGGCCCGGATCTTCTGCACGCCGACCGCGAGATCGCCGCGCTCCGCCGCCTCCACCCCGGCGCCGCCGTCCTGGACGGCCCGGACGCCCGCGCCGAACCCGTCCGCGACGCCCTGGAAGGGGCCGCCCTCGCCCACATCGCCGCCCACGGCGAGTTCCACCCGGGCAACGCCCTGTTCTCCCGGCTGCGCCTGGCCGACGGCCCCCTCATGGTCCACGACCTCGACGAGCTGGCCGATCCGCCGCGCCTGATCGTCCTGTCCGCGTGCGACATCGGCCGCGCCGACGAGGGGGACGCCGTCCTCGGCATGGCCGGCGCGCTGCTGGCCCTGGGCGCCGCCACCGTGATCGCCAGCGTCCTGCCCGTCCGGGACGACGCGACCCCGGCCTTCATGACCGCTTTCCACACCGCGCTGGCGGCCGGGAAGACCCCCTCCCGGGCGCTGGCCGCCATCGCCCGGACCCCGGCCACGACCGGTTTCCTGGCCATGGGAGCGGGCTGACCCCCGGCGGAGGGTCAGTCGCCGACGGCGATCGGGTTGCCGGGGTCGGCCACCCAGTTCGACCACGACCCGACGTAGAGGGCGGCCGGGATGCCGGCGAGGTGGAGGGCGAGGATCTCGTGGGCGGCGGTGACGCCCGAGCCGCAGTAGGCGCCGACGTCGAGGGCGTCGGTGGCGCCGAGCTGCGCGAACCGCTCGCGCAGCAGCCCGGGCGGCAGGAACCGGCCGTCGACACCGACGTTTCCTGAGGTGGGAGCGTTCCGGGCGCCCGGGATGTGCCCCGCCACGGGGTCGACCGGCTCCTGCTCGCCGCGGTAGCGCTCGGCGGCGCGGGCGTCCAGGAGCACGCCCGCGCGGGCCAGTTCCGCGGCGCCCTCGGCGTCCAGGACGGGCAGGCCGCCGGGGTGGGCGACGAAGTCGCCCGGCTTGGCCTCGGGCTCCTCCGTGCTCACCGGGCGGCCGGCCTCGGCCCAGGCGCGGTAGCCGCCGTCCAGGACGCGGACCCGTTCGTGCCCGAAGTAGCGCAGCGACCACCACAGCCGGGCGGCGGCCGTGGAGTCGGCGTCGTCGTAGACCACGACCAGGCTGTCGGCCGAGACCCCGGCGCGGCGCACCGCCGCCTCGAAGGCGGCGGGGTCCGGCAGGGGGTGCCGGCCGCCGGGACCGGGCGGCCCGGCCACGTCGCGGTCGAGGTCGACGAACACGGCGCCGGGCAGGTGCCCCCTGCGGTAGGACTCGATCCCCGGCGGCCCCGCCAGATGCCATCGGACGTCCAGCAGGACCACGTTCGCCTGCCGTCGGAGCAGCCGGTCCAGCGCGGGCACTTCGATGAGAGGGTGCACATCGCCAGTTTGGCCGCCGTTGCCCCGATTAGGGAGGGGCGAATCCGGGTTCATCTCAACTCCGCGGGATCTCAGGGCCGGGACGCGGTGAGCAGCGGCACCAGTTGCTCGGCCGGGACGAGGGAGCCGTGCATGCCGACCATCTGCTCCAGCCACGGCTCCCTTTCGGACGCCACGATCGCGAGGCCGGTGCGCGGGACGGCGACCACGTCGCCGATCCGCTCCAGCATCCCGGGGCCGATCGCGCCGAACCAGCCGTTCTCGACGGCGTGCTCGCGGCTCACGACCCACGCCCTGCCGCCCAGCGTCTCCGTCCAGGCGGCGAGCACGTCCGCGTGGGCGCCCGGCTCGCTGTAAACGTAGCGGGCGCGGGCGTCCCCGCCGAGCAGGGCGACGCCCGCCGCCAGCCCGGGGACGGCGTCGACGTCGATCCGCTCGTCCGGGTCGACCATGCCGTGGTCGGCGGTCACGTGCAGGGACGAGCCCGGCGGCAGGCCCTCCGCGAGGCGCTGCGCGAGGCCGTCGACGTACCGGAGCATGTGCCGCCAGTCGGCGGAGCCGACCCCGAACCGGTGGCCGGTCGCGTCGAGCTCGGCGTAGTACACGGTGACGTAGGCCCGGTCGCCGCGGCGCAGGGCCTGCCCGGCGCGGTCGGCGAGCTGGTAGGGGCCGCGGCCCGCCACGTAGTCGGCGCCGCGCGTGGTGGCGCGGCTGAGGCTGGACCCCCGGTAGAGGGGCTCCGCCACGTAGGCGACCTCGACGCCGTGCGCGGCCGCCCGCCCGTAGGCGGTCGGGACCGGCTGGAACGTCTCGGGCTCGACGGTCTCGTCGTTCCAGCGAAGGCAGTTCAGCAACCGCCCCGTGCCGGGGATCGCGATCTGCACGCCGAGCAGGCCGTGCTCGCCGGGCGGGGCGCCGGTGGCCAGCGAGCCGAGGCTGCTGACGGTCGTCGCCGGGAACCCGGCCGTGATCGGGCCGCCGTCCATCGCGTTCAGGAACGGCGCCTCGCGGGGATGGGCCCGCAGCTGCTCCCAGCCGAGTCCGTCGACCAGCAACACGCAGACGCGCGGAACGGCGGGCAGGCCCAGGACGTTCGGCGCGTCCGGGACGCCCAGCGCTGCCAGCGCGGAGGACGGCAGGTCGGACAGCGCGGCCTCGCCGTAGCGCGGGACGGGCGGTTCGGAGAGGGCCGGCCCCTCCTCCCGGCCGGACCCGCCGCGCCGCTCGGCGGCGGCCGCGCTCACCGCGCGGTCACGGCGGACAGTTCCTCGGCGAAGGCCAGCACCTGGCTCACGGCGTCCGCGCCGTCCGCGGCCTCGCTGACCCGCAGCGACAGGTCGTCGGCCGTCACGCTGCCGGTGTAGCCGTGGTCGGCCTCGCAGTTCTCGTCGCCGCACGTCGCGGGTTCGAGGTCGATGTGGGCGATGGCGCCCCAGCCGATGGTCAGCACGACCTCCGTGGGCGGCACCCCGGGCACGTAGGACGCCGGGTCGGGGACGACCCGCGTCACCGCGACGGACTGGACGCGCTCCAGCTTGACGGCCTCGGTGGTGGTGGACGCGTGCGGCCGCGTCATGCCCTCGCCGGGCGGGTGCTCGTCGGTGTGGCACACCAGCAGCCGGCTCGCCGACAGCACGAGCACGGTCACGTGCCGCCGGACCTCCATCGCGGGGTCGAAGGTCGCCTCGTGGTGGACGACGTAGGCGGTGACGCGCTCGTCCCCGACGGCCGACTCGACCGCGTCCGCGACCAGGGCCGGGTAGTAACCGCTGCGCTCGATCGCCGTGCGCAGACCACTGACGGTCGCTCGGGTTTCCCTCATGGCCCCATCCTGCCCTGTCCGGGGCCGGACGCGCACATGAGCGCCGCGGCACGCGGTCATATGTCCGTGTGCGGGGTAACGCCCTTGTGCGGGTAACGTCCGCGTGCGGGGTACAGGGGGGGCATGGACGAGCATCCACTGCCGACCCCGCCGCCGGTGCCGCCGCCCACGCCGGACCCGGCACCTCCCCCGCAGCCCCCCGTGCCCCCCGAGCCGCCGCCCGGCCCCGCCCCGGGCCCCGCGCCGCGGCCGCCCGGACCGATCCCGCCCGGCCCCTCGCCGGAGCCGGTACCGCCCGGCCCGCCGCCGGAGCCGTCCCCGCCCCCGCCGGGGCCCGAGCCGATCCCGCCCGGCCCCGCGCCCGATCCCGTCCCGCCGACGCCGGAGCCCAGCCCTCCCCCGCCCCCGGGCTGACGGCGGGCACGCCGGAGGCCCGGGGCCGGTGTCCAGGCCCCGGGCCTCCGGGCCCGAGTCACAGGCGGCGCGGCTCCAGTTCGGGGCGCGGCCCCAGGGGACGCTCCAGCGTGAGCGTCACCGCCCGCACCGCGACCCCTGACGGACCCACCATGACGGGGCTCAGCTCCAGCCGCGCCACCTCCGGAAGGTCGTAGCCGAGGCGGGACGCGCGCAGCAGCAGCTCCTCCAGCGCCCCGAGGTTCACCGGATCGGCGCCGCGGTGCCCCAGCAGCAGCGGGGCCGTGCGGATCGCGCGGATCATCTCCGCCGCCTCCGCGTCCGCCAGCGGCGACAGGCGGTAGGCGCGGTCGTCCAGCAGCTCGGCGGTCTCGTCGGCGATCCCGAACGAGATCAGCGCGCCGAACGAGGGGTCCTCCCTGACGACGATGCGGGTCGCCACGCCGTCCGTCCCGCCCGCGAGCCGGATGCCGTAGCAGGCCAGCAGCTCCGCCGCCTGCTCCGGCGCGACCTCCACGGGGCCGCCGTCGCCCAGCCACCCGGCGACCAGCTCCCGCGCCTTGGCACGGTCCACGTCCTCGAACACCGGCATGCGGCCGGGCGGGCGCCGCCGCCACCGCGCGTACCGGATCACGTACGCCAGCGCCCGGACGGCGTCCTCGGGCGCCGTGTAGGACGGCACGGAGCCCTCCGCGGGCATCCCGTCCGGGCCGGTGACGCGCAGGTCGGCGGGCATTCCCTCGGTGCCGAGATAGGTCGCCACGATCGGTTTGCGGCCCTCGGCGGCCAGCCGCAGGATCCTCTCGGGGACGCGCACGTCGTAGCCGCCGATCGTCGGGGGCGTGAACAGCGCCACGACCGCGTCGACCGTGTCGTCGTCCAGCGCGCCGGCGAGGGCGGCCTCGTAGTCGTCGGCGTCGGCGCGGGGACCGAGGTCGATGCGGGGCCGGACCTCCAGCCCGAGCGCGACGGCCTCATCCTGCGCCAGCAGGCCCAGCGAGTTGGAGTTGTCGATGATCGCGATGCGGTCGCCGGCCGGGAGCGGCTGGTAGGCCAGCACCTGCGCCACGTCGAACAGCTCCGCCAGGTCGTCCACCCGGATCACGCCGGCCTGCTCGAACAGCGCGCTGACCGCGTGGTCGGGCAGCGTGAGCGCCCGCGCCGCGTGCCCGATCGGGACGCCCTGCGTGCTGCGCCCGCTCTTCACCGCCACGATCGGCTTGCGGCGGCCGAGCCTGCGCGCGAGCCGCGCGAACTTACGGGGGTTGCCCAGCGACTCCAGGTACAGCAGGACGGCCCTGGTCGCCGGGTCCTCCTCCCAGTACTGCATCAGGTCGTTGCCGGAGACGTCCGCCCGGTTCCCCGCCGAGACGAACGTGGACAGCCCGAGACCGCGCGCGGCCGTCCGCTGCAGGATGGCGATGCCCAGCGCGCCGGACTGGGAGAAGAACCCCACCGGGCCCCGTCCCGGCATGGTCGGCGCCAGGGTCGCGTTCAGCCGCACGTCGGTGTCGGTGTTGGCGATGCCGAGGCAGTTGGGGCCGACGACCCGCATCCCGTAGGCGCGCGCGAGGCGCACCAGTTGCTCCTGGGCGGCCCGTCCCTCCTCCCCGACCTCGCCGAAGCCGGACGACACGACGACCAGCCCCCGCACGCCCTTGCCCGCGCACTCCTCGACGACCTCGTGCACGGCGTCGGCCCGCACCGCCACGACCGCGAGGTCCACGTCGTCCGGGATCTCCAGGACGGACGCGTACGCGCGGACCCCGGCCACCGCGACCGCCGTCGGGTGCACCGGGTACACGGGCCCGCTGAAGTCCCCGGCGAGCAGGTTCCGCAGGACGGTCCGGCCGACGCTGTGCTCGGCCCGGCTCGCCCCGACCACCGCCACCGACCGCGGGAACAGCAGCCGCTGGATCGAGCGCGCCTCGGCCCGGTGCTCGCGCGCCGTCATGACCTCCAGCGAGGTGTCGGTCGGCTCCAGGTCGAGGACGAGTTCGATCACGCCCTCCTCGAAGCGCTGCTCCGCCCGGTACCCGGCCTCCCGGAACACCCGGGTCATCCGGCGGTTGTCGGGCAGGACGCTCGCCACGAACCGGCGCACCCCGCGCTCGCGGGCCGCCGCCGCGATGTGCTCCAGCAGCACCGCGCCGAGCCCGCGGCCCTGGTGCGCGTCCTCCACCAGGAACGCCACCTCCGCCGTCTCCGGCCGGTCGGCGAGCCGGTCGTAGCGGACGACCGCCACCATCTCCCCCGCGATCGTGGCGATCAGCGCGGCGCGCCGGTCGTGGTCGACGGTGGTGAAGTGCTCGATCTCGCGGTCCGACAGCCGGGGGCGCGGCGAGAAGAACCGGTAGTAGATCGACTCCGGGGACAGCCGCGCGTGGAACGCGCGCAGGAGATCGGCGTCCTCGGGGCAGATGGGGCGCAGATGGGCCGTCCCGCCGTCGCTGAGGACGACGTCGGCCTCCCACTGATCCGGATAACGCTCGGTCACGTACCCGAGGGTAAGGCACGGATGCGTCACGGTCCCGCGACGAAAAAACCGGCTTCCTCGGTTTCGCTGCGCGTTCGAGACCTAATCCGGGCTCCGAAGCTGTTACGGTCGAGCACACGTCCAAGAATTGCCGCTCGCGCGGGCCGTGTTGATCGAGGTGATGACTCCATGACGCGCGTGGTCGTGGTCGGCGATCTTATGACAGACACCGTGGCGCGTGCCGCGTATCCCCTGGCCAAGGGGAGCGACACGCCCGCCGCCGTGACGACGCACGGTGGTGGCTCCGGCGCCAACGTGGCCGCATGGCTCGCCGTGGAGGGGACCGACGCCGCCTTCGTCGGCCGCCGCGGCTCCGACATCGCCGGCCGGAACCGGGACATGGAACTGATGGGCTACGGCGTCGACGCCCGCCTCGTCATGGACCAGGAACGTCCCACCGGCACCTGTGTGGTCATGGTCACCCACAAGGGCGACCGGACGATGCTGTCGGACCCCGGCGCCAACGCCGCCCTCCTCCCGGAGGACATCGAGCGCTGCAAGGACCTGTTCTCCGGCGGCACCCACCTGCACCTGTCGGGTTACGCCCTGATCAACGAGGGGTCCCGCAAGGCGGCCATCCACACCCTGGAGATCGCCCGCAAGACGCAGATGTCGGTCTCCGTGGACGGCGGCTCGTCCTCCCCGCTCAAGCGGATGGGCGCCGAGCCCTTCCTGGAGTGGACGCAGGGCGCCCGCCTCCTGGTCGTCAACGCCAAGGAGGCCGAGATCCTCACCGGCCGCGACACGCCCGAGCAGGCCGCCAAGGTGCTGACCGCCTGGTACCCGCAGGTCGTGATCACGAACGGCGCCGACGGGGCCCTGTGGTACACCAACGGCCGTCCCGAGCCGGTCACCGTCGCGGCGGAGCCCGTCGAGAAGATCATCGACGGCACGGGCGCCGGCGACGCGTTCGTCGCCGGGTTCCTCCCGCCGTGGCTTGACGGCAAGCAGCCGGCCGACGCCCTCACCGCGGGCTGCCGCCTGGCCGCCCGCGCCATGCAGCACCTGGGCGCCCGCCCCACCCTCGACGTGGTCGACAACCAGATCAAGTAGGGCGGGGCCGCTCAGGCGAGCGGAGTGTAGGTGCGGACGTCCTCCCTGACCGCGTCCCAGAGGCGGTTCAGGGGGTGGCCCGCGTCGTAGCGTTCGAGGTCGGCGCGGCGGACGAACGCGCCCGTCATGAACTCGGCCCTGGGCTCCAGGTCGTCGTCCAGCCCGATCGCACGGAGCGGGACGGCGTCGGGGTCCTCCTGCGCGGCCATGCCCCGCCCGATCGAACCGGTGACGATCATGCAGCCGCGCACGAACCCGGATCGCAGCAGCGACAGCCCGTAGTGCACGTCGTCGATGTCGGCGACGACGTTGAGCCGCTCGCGGAAGTTCGTCCCGTACCAGGTGGCGAGCAGGTCGGCGACGAGCCCGGCGGGCGGCACCACCAGCGGGATGCGCCCGAGGCGGCTGGTCTGCACCGGCGTGCCGGGCAGCTCGCCCTCCGGCAGATTGGTGAGCAGCAGCGCCTGGCCCCGGGCGTACTCGACGACCTCGTACTCCTGGAGGCGCAGGTCGCCCTCCGGGGTGCTGACGATGCTGCCGCAGATGAGGTCGACCTGGCGGGTCTCCAGCCGCGACCACAGGTCCTTGGTGCGGACGTGGGCGACCTTGAACTCGACCTCGCGCTGCCGGAACTCCTCCGAGACCCGGTCCCAGGCCCGGGAGACGATCGGCAGCGTGAACTCGGTGGTGCCGACCGTCAGCATGCGGCCGAGGCGGCGCCGGCTCCAGTGAATGGACTCCAGCCATTTCTCGAACGTCGTGCGCGCCAGTTCGACCGTCGTCTCCCCGGTCGGCGTGAACAGGTAGTCCTTCCCGCGCCCCTGCCGGACGGTCAGGACCTCCCCGCACAGCACCTGGCTGTTGCGGTTCAGCGTGTCGAGCTGCTTCTGGACGCTCGACTGCTCGCGCCCCAGCACCCGGGCCGCCCGCAGCGCCGAACCGGTCTCGTGCACCACCAGCAGGGTCCGCAGCTGGTCGAACGTCATGTCGAGCAGGCCGGGCGGACAGTCCAGCAGCGAGTCGAGGGTCGGGGGCACGGGGAGGGACATTACTACCTCTTCCGGGGACCCACGGAAATGGCCGCGGGGCCAACTAAGCGGGAAATGATGACATTTCCGCCTGAACTTATCTCAAGATGTTCTCCTAAACAACTGGACAGAGTTTTCTAACCTCTAGAACACTTTCCCTCGAGCCGCTCCACCGCCGCCGTCACCCGTCCCACTCCCAGGACGGCGGCGCTCCCGGGCGTGCCCCGGCGGTGCCGGCCGCCGGGGCCGCCGCCCGGCGCCCTGGTCTCCCGTTCGCCGCGGCTCTTCTCCGCCGCGGCGCCGGGAACGGACGCCGGCCCGTGCGCGGGGCCGCCCGGTCGGGCCG